>JBEQTH010000118.1:0-63987 GCA_040348785.1 Myxococcales bacterium
TGACGTTCAACTCTTGGCGGCGCTTTCGACGCTGGTGCAGCGCGAGAATGAGTCGCTTTCGGACTTGCTCGCGCATTTGGCGGATCTCGATCAGCGAGAGCTTTGCGTGGCGATGGGCTATTCGTCGCTGTTCGCGTATTGCACGGAGGCGTTGGGGTTCTGCAAGTCTTCGGCGGGTCGGCGCATTGCAGCGGCGCGGGTGTGCCGGGAGTTCCCGGAGGCCTTCGCCCGGGTGGCGAAGGGCGAGCTGCAATTGTCGGTGTTGTGTGCGTTGCGGCCGCACTTGAACGCGGAGAACGCGAGCGAGCTGTTTGCGGCGTGTAGCCGGAAGAGCGTCGAGCAGGTCGAGGAGCTGCTCGCGGCGCGCTTTCCGAAACCGGAAGTGCGAGACCTGGTTCGGCGTTTGCCTGCGCGGGTTCAGCGCACTCCCGATATCGGGAGTGAAATGAGGGCTGCGCCAGCAAGCGCCGCACCGACGAAGGCTCCGCCGGCGACGGGGGTCGGCACCGTGAAGCCGTTGTCGCTGGAGCGCTTCAGCGTGAATTTTACCGCCGATGGCGAGTTTCGTGAGTTGTTGGACGAGGTGCGGGCGCTCATCAGTCATTCAGAACCAAAGGGTGATCTGTTGACGGTGATGAAGCGCGGGCTGGAGGTGTTACGCGATCAGTTGCTGACGCAGCGGTTCGGCGTGGGTCGCAAGCCGCGGCGCATCCGCCTGAAGGCGTCAAGCGACTCGCAAACAGTCGCGCGCCCTCGGCATGAATCCGTGAAGCAGACCCGTCACGTTCCGGCCGCGGTCGCGCGCGCGGTGTACGAGCGAGATCAAGGCCAATGCACCTTCTGGGCCGATGACGGTCGACGGTGCAGCGAACGGCGGCTATTGCAGCTCGATCACGTAATCCCTCAGGCAGAAGGCGGCGAAGCAACGCCCACCAACTTACGGCTCCGTTGTCGCGCCCACAATCTGCACACCGCCCGGCAGCACTTCGGCGCAAGCTACATTCAGTCCGCGATGAGAAGAGCTCGAGACGCGGCGCGTCGTACCGCCTCGACTCGAACCGTGAGCACCCACGCCGAGCTATGAGCCGCAGCCCACGCCTTCCGAGCGCCCCCAAATCTCCCTTCCCCCCCTTCCCGCAAAATCTCTCGAACGTCCGCGCCCGCCCACGCCATGCCCGCGCCGCGTCACGCCGCTCCCATCGTTTAGATCCTCTCAGCGCGCCGCGCGTATCCAACAAAGCCCTGCAATTTGGAGGACGGTTTTGACTTCGCGCACACTTCGTTACCTGGTCGCTGCTGTTGGGATTGGGATTTTGTTTTTGGTGTGTTGCACGCAGGCGGATGCGCGGAGTCCGTTTTGGCGGCCGCGGCCGGCGCCGCCGCCGTATTCGTTTAGCGTGGAGGACGAGAACGGCAATTCGTTGCCGACGTTCGTGAAGGACGGGCGGACGTTTTTGTTGGGGGAGCCGGGGTTGCGGTACAACGTGCGGGTTCGGAACCCGACGGGGCAGCGGGTGGAGGCGGTGTTGAGCGTCGATGGGCGCGATGCGATGAGTGGGCAGCCGGGCGACTATGTGCACGAGCGCGGGTATGTGATTGCGGCCTATGGCTCGCTGTTGGTCGAGGGGTTTCGGACCAGCTTGGATGAGGTGGCGGCGTTTCGGTTCACGAGCCCGGAGGACAGTTATTCGGCGCGCCGAGGGACGCCGCAGAACGTGGGCGTGATCGGCGTGGCTTTTTTTCCGGAGCGGGTGCAGCCGCAACCGGTGATGCGTCGGCCGAGTCCGCGTCCGGCGCCGCTGCCGTACGACTATTACGGGTACAATCGGGATCGCGACAGCGCGAGCGACGGGCGGTCGGCGGGTGCCGCTCCCAAGCGCTCGGCGCCGTCGAGTGCGCCGAGTGCGCCGAGTTTCGAGAGCGAGGGCCGCGCCGATCGCAGTCGGCGTGAGGCCAAGGGTCATTCGGATCTCGCGCCGAGTGGCAGCGTGAACAATCTCGGCACTCAGTTCGGCGAGGCGCGTGAGAGTGTGGTGACGTCGGTGGCGTTCGAGCGCGCGATCCCGACGCATCCGGCGCTCGTGGCCACGCTGCGGTACGACGACGCGGACGGCTTGACGGCGCGCGGTATCGATCTCTCGCCCTACCGCTACAGCCGTCAGGTGGACGATGAGCCGCAGGCTTTTCCGGTGTCTCGTTTTGCGCAGCCTCCCCCGCGTTGAACGTTAAGGGGGCTTATCAAGCGCGTCGCGAAAGTAGTGCGTGCAAAATCGGTTTCGGCTGACAACACTGTCGGGTGTGCAGTCTTCTTTAGCGCTGGTTTCTTTCGGCTCGTTGTTCGCCGCTTTGTCCTTCGGTTGTTCGGCCAGTGATGCGCCGGCAACGAGCACGCATTCGGCGGGTGCCGGCGGCGCTCTGACCGCGGGGGCTGGCGGCGCGCCGGCCGGCGGTGCGCCCGCGAATGTTGCCGGTGCGGCAGGGGCTGCCATGGGCGGCGGCGGCTCGAGCAACGGAGGCGCAGCCGGTTCTGGATCGGCGGGCGCGGCCGGCGCTGGCACGGCGGGCGCTGGTGGCGGCGCGGCCGGCGGCTGTCCGAGCGGGGCCATTTGGTGTGCCGATTTCGAAGAAGCGAGCGGGCCACCAACCGGTGCCACGTTGGCCATCCCTGACGAGAGCGGCCCGTTCGAGATGTTCTTCAAGCTCGATACGACGAGCCCGCACGCCGGCAAGCAGTCGCTCAAGCTGACGTCCACCGGGCCATTCCATTTTTGGATGCTCGCGGTGCCGGTTCCGACCACGTTCTGGGTTCGTCTCTACATGAAGAGCGACGTAGACATCGGGCAAGATGGGCACAATGCGTTCTTCAACGCGATGACGAACGCCAACTATCACATGAGCACGACCACGGTGGAGGTCGCCGAGCAGTTCGGCTGTGTGCTCTTGAACAAGAGCGACACGCTCTTTCCGACGGGCAACACGTGCACTACGAACAAGGCCCTCGCCAAAGACGTTTGGCACTGCATGGAGGCTCAGTTCGACGGGGCGACGGGCAACGTGCAGGTGTTCGCCGACAAAAATCAGCTGCTCGACGCTCAGGGCTTCGCCAAAGCCACCTTCACGAGCTTCGACTTCGGCTTCGGCGCCTACCACGAGCCGGGCAGGTCGATCTGGTACGACGACATCGCGATCGCGACGACGCGCGTCGGCTGCCCGTAGCTCAATGCTCGGGCGTGGCGGACGCGCTGGGCGCCGCGGGCAACGCCGAGTTGAGGTTCACCTCACTGCGGCTCTTGTGGCTGAGCAAGAGCGCGGCCACGCCGCCCACGACCAGCAACAAGGCGAGCACGGGCAAGAGCAGGCTGATGTTTCCGGCTTTGCCGGGCCGGCGGCTCTCGGCCACCGCGGTTACGGTCGCCGCTGCGGGCGGCGCGAACGACGCGACTGGTGAAGCGCGGAATTCTTCCAAGTAGCCGCGCAGGGACTCGACGAGCGAGCGGTACGAGTCGACACGGGCGCGCAGGATGTCTCGCTCGGGCAATTCCGAATTCTGAATCGGAGTGAGGGCGGCTGCGAGCGAGAGCAGCTCGTCCTGCGCGCGGTTCAGGCAGCGACCCATGCAGGCGCGAACCTCCGCCGTACGCTCACCGATGTCGACCAAACGGCGCGCGGCGTCCTCGGCATCGAACGCGGTGTAGGCGTCGTGGGCCTCCAACACGTCGAGCAGCACCGGCACGCAGGCCGCGCGAAACTCAGCGCCCCGAGCCCGGCCGATGTCGATGTCGTGCGCCAACAGCCGCGCGGCTTTCCAGCGCACGGCGCGCTCCGGAGCGGATAATTGCTCCAGTAGCGCCTCAGGGGTCTGCTCAGGCTCGTCCATGACACCTCTCCTCTTCGTCCCACCGAGAAGGGTATCCCAATTGGCGTGCGCCGGTTGGATTTTGGATTTTTCTCTACGCTGCGGAATCAGCGCGCCGAGTCGAAGCCTTTGAACTCGGAAAATAGTCGAGTCAAAACGCGGATCATCGGCGCAACGTCGGAGACCGCGGCCATTTCGCGACAGGAGTGCATGCTCAGCATCGGGTTGCCGACGTCCACCGTGCGCAGGCCCAAACGCGCAGCCGAGATCGGGCCGATGGTGCTGCCGCACGGGGAGTCGTTGCGCGAGCTGAAGTGCTGCGGCACGACGTCGACCGCGCGGCACGCGGCGCTGAACGCCGCAATCGACGGCGCGTCACTCGCGTACGATTGATTGACGTTCACCTTGATCACCGGGCCCTTGCCGAGCATGGGCCGGTGCTGCTTGTCGTGCTTGTCGGGGTAGTTCGGGTGCACGGCGTGGGCCATGTCGGCCGACACGAAGAGCGAACGCGAGACCGCGCGCGGCAAAGCGCTGGCATCTTTGGGCGAAAAGCTGCGCGCTAAGCGCTCGAGCAAGTCAGACAGGAACAGCGAACGGGCGCCCGAAGCGCTTTGACTGCCGACCTCTTCGTGATCGTACAACGCGACTACGCGCGTGGCGTCCAGGTCCGGCGCAGCGGACAGCAACGCAACGAGGGCCGCGTGACAGGAAGCCAAATTATCCAACCGACTCGAGAGCACGAACTCCCGCTGAGCGCCCGCGAAAGAGGCGCGCTGCGTGTCGTACAGGCACAGGTCGAAGCCGAGCACGTCACTCACGTTGGCGCCGCTCGAGGCCGTCTTGCGCAAGCCTTCACTCAGCAGCGCCTCGAAGCCGCCGAGCTCCGACTCCAAGCCCAGCACGGGCACCAGGTGCGTCTGCGCGTTCAGCACGAGGCCCGCGCTGTTCACTTCGCGGTTCAGGTGAATGGCGAGGTTCGGGATGCGGCACACTGCGCGTTCGAGATCCACGAGCTCGCTCGTGCCATCGCCGAAGACCACGCGCCCGGCGACGGACAAGTCGCGATCCAGCCAAGTGGAGAGCAGCACACCGCCGTACACCTCGACCGAGAGCTGGCGATAGCCGACGCTGCTCAGGTCCGGCTGCGGTTTGAGGCGCAAGTTGGGCGAATCGGTATGCGCGCCGAGCAGGATGAAGCCGGCGTCGGTCGGCGCTTTTTTTCCCACCTCGAACGCAACGATCGAGCCGCCCGCGCGGACCACGAAACCGCGCGTTCCCGGGTCTACCTGCCAGCTGTCCGGCTCGTGAAATTGGCGAAAACCGGCCGCCGTGAGGCGCCGGCTGAGCTCGCGCACGGCGTGATACGGCGTCTTGGAAGCGTCCAAGAAGGACAGCAGGTCGGTGGCTTCGGGGGTTCTGTCCTGGTCCGGCATTCCCTGGGACTATACTCGAGGCCAAGTGATCACGCAGGACGTCTCGTTCGAGGGTTTCACCGCAACCGACTGGCAGCGCCTAGCTGACGTGTTCCGCGCGCCCGGTCAGGCCACGGCGGACCATCGCGAGCGCTCTCGCTCGCGCGGTGGTGTGGTGGCCGTCACGACTGGAAACCGGCTGCGCAAGCTAGTCCATACCCAGCGCGGTCGGCTCGACCTGAGCGGCGCCGATTGGCCGATGAAGTTGCCCGCGCTCGCCGGTCGTTATGACTCGAGCTGGGCGGTGGAGCTTTCGGCGGGCGCGCTGGAGGAGCTCGTGGAGCGGTTCTCGGAGCGCATCCGGCCGCTCCAAGGTTACCTGGAGCAAGCCTTGGAGCTGGCGCGCGCGCTGCGTGAGCTGGAAGCCGAAGGGTTGGTCGCGATGTGGCCCAAGCGCTTCGCCGATATTCCGGTGCCCGGCCCGCGCGTGATCTCGACCGCCCTCGACATGCTGTGCGGTGACGGCCGCGCGATCGCACTCGGCGTGTTTCGGCACGGTGAGCTGTACACGGGCTTGGTCGCGCGGCGTCGGGGCCTGGGCTTCGACAAGATCGTGGGCCCGGACGAGCTGCGTTCGGAGATGGGGCTCCTATCCGGCGATTTTCGGCGCGACTTTCGGCACTTCGCGGCAGCCGCGGAGCGCAACGTGGCTCCGCTCTCGCTGGGCGTGTTCGGTGAGCTACTCACGTTCCAAGCCCTGGCCGCAGATCCCGCCCCGGGCTCGTTTGCGTTGGCGGTCGCGGCGCGGGATTTGTTGCTTTCGCCGGTGAGCGGCGCGCTCGCCGTGCCGCTCGGTTTGGACGTAGGGCGCGCCGCGTTCGCCGGGCTGCGCGGTTTGGCTCTGCGTTTTGGGGCGGGTGAAGCGCTCGGTCCCATGCTCGGCCGCGCCGAAGAATTCGTGTCGCGCGATCTCGCCGCGTTGCTCGGCTTCGATCCCTGGGCGGCGCTGGTCGGGTTGTTCGAGCGCGACCGCGACCAGCGGGAGCACGACTAGGTGCTCACCTCCGGTCGCATTCGGCGCCGCTTGGCGCTCGCGATCGTGCTCACGGCGCTGATCCCGCTCTTGGCGGCGATTTGGCTGGCAGAGAGCACCGTGCGCCAGACCTCGGCGCGCTTCTACATCCCCGACGTCGGCGCTCACCTCGATAAATCGCTCGGCCTGTACCAAGAGCTCGCACGCAACGTGAAGGCCTTGATGCGCCAAGAGGCCGCCGAGATCGCGCTACGCCCCGCGCTACGCCGAGCCGCCGCCGGTACCGACTCCGCCGCACTGCAGGGCGAGCTGCGCCGCTCGTTCAGCGACCACCCGACGTTGGTCTCGCTGCGCGTGCGTGACGCGGACGGAAAAGAGCTGGCGAGCGTGGAGCGCGACAAGCCCCTCGACCCGAGCCGCGAGAACCAGCTCGACGTGAGTAAGCCGCTCAGCGATCTGCCCGAGGGCGACGACGGGCCGCAGCTGGAGGCCGTCTTTGCCGCAGACAAGAGCCATTTCGACGAGCTCGGCGAGATGAGCCAATTCGTCGATACCTACAAGCAGATCGAGCGCCGGCGTGAGTCCGACGAGCGCAGCTACCTGCTCGCGTTCAGCGCGCTGCTCTGCATCACCATCGTCGCGGCGATCGGCGTCGGTAGCTTTTTGGCGCGCAGCGTCTCACGCCGGATCGGCGAGCTGGCTCGCGCCACGCGCTTGGTCGGCGAGGGCGACCTGAACATTCGCGTGCCGGAAAGCGGCGGGGACGAGATCGCGGATTTGGCTCGCGCGTTCAACCGAATGCTCGGAGAGGTGGAGTCGAGCCGCAGCCGTATCGAGTACTTGCAACGCATCAGCGCCTGGCAAGAGATGGCCCGGCGCTTGGCGCACGAGATCAAAAACCCGCTCACGCCCATCTCGCTTGCGGTACAAGAAATTCATCGCCGCTACGTCGGCTCCGATCCGGACTATCAGCGCCTGGTCGACACCACGCTCGAGGTCGTCGAGGATGAAGTGGGCACTTTGCGCCGGCTGGTGAGTGAGTTTTCCGATTTTGCGCGCTTGCCCCAAGCGTCCCTCGAGCGCGCGGACTTGGCGGAGTTCTTGCGCGAGCAAGCCGGGCGCTTCGGGCTCCGGAACGGCGATCGAGACAGCTCCGAGAACGCGCTCGACGAGCTGCTGTCGCTCGGGCAAGCCACTGATATCGCAGTCGAATTCGACGTGCCGACGGGGCCTTGCGAGGCCTTGATCGACCATCAAATGCTGCGTCGCGTACTGTTCAACTTGGTGCGCAACGCCGCCCAAGCGTTAGTCAATCCGAGCGCTGGCTCCGGTCGCATCGTGGTGCGCTTGGCTCAAGAAGGCGAGTTCTGGAATTTGGACGTGGAAGACAACGGCCCTGGCATCCCAGCGGAGCTCCGCGAAACCGTGTTCGATCCCTACGTGACGACCAAAGACGACGGCACCGGGCTCGGCCTGTCGATCGTGAAAAAGGTCGTGATCGAACATGGTGGATCGATCCGCGCGGGTGAGAGCTCGCTGGGCGGCGCTCGCTTACGCGTTCGCTTGCCCGTGTTGGGCACACGAGCTGCCGAGCGCGCCTTGGAAGACCCTGCCTCACTCTTGCGCAGCGACAGCGATGTGCGCGTCGGGCTTTCATGAGTGAGCGTGCACACTCGAAGGAAGACGCTCGCCAAGGCTACTTGGTGGCGCTGGCCGTGATCGTGGTCAGCGTGGGCGTCGGGCTGTTCGGCTTACCTCGGCTCGGCCGCCACGTAACGCACTCGGACTCGTCCCTCGTGGGTCGCCCAGCGCCGGATTTCATCTTGCGCGCGCTCGCCCCAGACGGGCTCGGGAAAACCCAGCGTCTCTCTGATTTACAGGGCAAGACCGTGCTGCTCGACTTCTTCGCCAGTTGGTGCGGCCCGTGCCGCCAGCAAGCCCCGATCGTGCAGCGCGTGGCCCAGCGTTTGGCCGGCGACAAGCTGGCGGTGTACGGCGTGAACACCAGCGATCAATTCGCGGACGCCGTGCACTACTTCCAAGAGCACCAGCCGAGCTACCCCGTCTTGTTCGACGCCGACAACGAAGCCGCCAACGCCTTCGACGTCACGGGCCTGCCCACCGTGCTGGTGATCGACAAAGGCGGTATCGTACGCGCCGTCGAGACCGGCGTGGTCGGGCACAGCGAGCTCGAGGGTTTGATCAAGGAAGCGCAGGGCAGCTAGCGCGCCTCGGGAATGGGGTGTTGCGGCTATTGCGCGATCATCAGCCGATCGTTGTCCAGCGGAATGAGGCGCGCGACCATTTTGATTTCGGCCAGGGCGAGGGTGAGGCGTTGACCGTCGAGGGTGAAGGGGATGCGGCGCGTTTCGCCGGCGGCGAAGACGGTGAGCTCGCCGCGGACGGGACCGCTGGCTGGGCCGGTGCGCACGATTTCTATCCCGTATTCGCCGGGCTTTGCCCCGCTCAGGGACAGGCCTTCTTTGCCGTGGTCGAGCACATCGCGGGCGGCGATGATTTCGCGGGTGGGCGCGCCGAGCCAGGAGACGCGTTGCCCGTCGGGGTGCAAGATGGCGAGATCGAGGTCGATGTCGTCGAGCCAGGTGGCTTCGACGCGCAGATCACCGAGCAGGCGCGAGTCGTCGGGCGCGGGCGCCTCTGCCAGTGAAGCGGCGAGGTGCGCGGTCTTTTCGTCCACGAGCGCCAGGGCATCGCTGGCCCAGCGCGCGTCGTTGCCGCTGCGTGCGCAGCGCAGGGCATCGGCGAGGAGCTTCGCGTCGTTCGAGCGCAGCTCGGCTATCGCCATCGCGTGGCGGCAGCCGAGATCGGCGCGTCCGGACCAGCGGTACAAGCGCGCCAGGCGCTTCTGGCTCGCCACGTCGTCGGGACGGACATCGACCACGCTGCCTAGCATGCGCACGGCGAGCTCGCGGTCTCCTCGGCGTGCGGCGAGGTCGGCGCGCGCGGTGAGCGCCTCGGGGTCGAGAGGCTCTTTGTTCACCCAGCGCTCGACCAAGCTCGTCGCGCGGCCCAGATCGCCGCTGATGGCATACAACGAGTAGGCTTTTTTTACGGCCGAGCGGCGATCGGGCTCGGCGGCGAGCGCGCGTTCGGCGTCGGCCACGGCGGTGACGCTGGCGGTACGCGGCACGCGGTCCGCGGTGTTGATCGAGCCCTTGCGATCCCAGACCCGGCGCATCGGGATCAGGCGCCGCTGGGGCTCGCGACGGAACGGCGGATCGTCGAACGAATCGGCGCTGCGCGCGCGCTCGAGCGGCGCCGTGCTCGGGGCGGGCGGGGGCTCGGCAAAGCCGTCATCGGCTGCGGCGCGTTTCATCGGCGCAGGTGCGGCCGCTTTGGGCTTGGCTGCCGGCGCGGCTTCGGCTGCGCTGGCTGCACCCATGGAGCCCATCGGCGCCATGGGGCTGGCCGCGCCGAACCCACCGAGCGCGCTGCCCGTGCTCTTCTTGTCCAAACTGGTGCTGTCCGTAGCGCGTACCGGGCCGTTCGCTGCGGCGTCCAAGGTGTCTTCCGCGTCGTCGACCGGCAGATCGCCCTTGGTCTCGCTCTTTTCAGCCAGCTCCTCACCGGTGAAGCGATTGCTGCGGTCTGCCGCATCGAGGCCAAAGGCGCGGAACATGGCTTCGCTCTCCAGCACCAAGAGCGAGGTGTAGCGACTGGCGACCGCGAAGCGCGTCGACAGCGCGAGCGCCTCTTTTTTGGCTTCCGCGCCGCCATTTTGCTCCAGATCGCCGATGCGGGCGGCGGCGTACATGCGCGGCACGAACGCGTTGCCTGCGCTGTCCGACGCGACCAAGTGCACGGGGTAACGTTGTTCGAAAGGTGCGTCACCGACTTTGCCACGCACCAGCAGCGAGCCATCGACGGTATCGGAGTCCATGCGTGCGCTGAGGCTGGCTTCGTTGCCGGCCAGGATCGTGTCAAGCTTCTCGGGCGCCACGGCGCGTAGTCCGTCCGGCAAGATCACTTCGACGTCACGCAGCGCGCTGCCATAGCTGGCGCTGAGCACGCCCAGCGAGGCTTCCGTCAAAGTTTGGCCGGGCACGTACGGCAAGACCACGCCGCCGCCAGCGCGCGCGAGCGCGGCGAGCGAATCGAGATCGGAGGCACTGCCCACGGCCACCGCAGTGACACGCGTGCGGGAGCCGGCGAGCGCGTCACGGACTGCGGCGGTGACCGTCGCCGAACGAATGGGGCCGACCGTCGGCGTGCCGTCGCCGATGTACACGATGTCCCGCACCGGGCTGCCGGGCACCGTGTCCAGCGCGCGCTTGGCGCTAGCCACGGCTTGCGTGGGGTCGGACGCGCCCTCGGCTGGAATTCCGCTCAAAAAGCGCTCCACTTCGAGCGCAGCCTGGGCACCGGGCATCAGGAAGCCAGCGGGTAAATCGCGGCAGGTGCTGTCGCAGCTCAAGACCGTGACTGGACCCGCTGGGTCGAGCTCGCGCGCGAGCCGCGCGGCCAAGCGCTTGGCTCGCTCTAGTCCTTCGCCGTACATCGAGCGGCTGGAGTCGACGATGATCGTCGTCGCGTGGACTTGATCGATGCTGGAGCGCGGCAGTTTGGGGCGCAGCGTGAGCAACGCGAAGCGCTCGTCGCCCGCGCGGTAGCCGAACGCGGAAAGCTCGCTCTGCCGCGCCGGTAACGCCCACTCCACGGCAAGATCGCCATTGGGCGTGAAGTCGTCGGCGCTGAAGTCGAGCGCGCGCGCGCCGTCGCGATCGCTCGCGGTCAGGGGATAACCGAGGGTACGCACCGCGAACTGCGGGTCTTGTCCGCGCACTTCGATGTCCACGTCGAAGTGCCGCACCTTCGTGGTGCCACCCGGATCGACGGGCAGGGGATAGCTGTAATGCCGCACGCCGCCGACCGGGCGCACGGCTTCGGTATAGGCGAGTACGATGCGGCGTTGGCCGTGCTTCGGGATCGGGAAGATCTTGAGCTCGAAGCGCCCGCCGCGCTGCCACTCGAGCAGTGCGGGATCACGCCAGGGCCCGGGAACCCACACGATGTCGTCTTGGATTTGCGGGCGAATGCTGGGTGCGGCGTGCACGATGGCACCGCGCCAGATGGCGGCCGCGCGGTCGCGATCGACGAATGCGCCTTCTTCCAACTTGCCGTCGACCTCGAGCGCCAAGCGCTCGATTTTGGCGTCGGCGGGGATCGGAAAACGGTACACGCCTTCCAGCACGTCGTCGGAAGAGTTTTCGAACACTTCGTCCACCTCGGTGCGCGCCATGGCGCCGGCGATGCGCACGCGCACGCGGTGCGAGGCGAGCTTCACCGCACCGCGCTGCTCGTCCAGGCTGCCGGGCTTGCGCGCAGTGAGCTCACCGAGGCCGCGGCTTTGCGCGCCGCTCTCGGCGGCCGCGAGCAGCCCGTCGGTGAACGCGACGGCTTCGGCCAAGGCCGCGCCGGAGCTGACGTACGGCGCCGAGCCACGGTACAGCCGCGCTTCTTCGCCGCCCACGACGCTGAGCGGCGTCCCACTGCCGGCGCTCAGTGTGGCTGAGCCGCGAACTACGTCCAAAATCGCGAAATCGCTGCCGGCGCGCAACGCGATCTTGCCCGCGGGCACCGCGACCACGCCCTCGTTCACGTCGAAGGCGGCGTGGGCATTGCTTTTGCTCGCCACGTCGAAGACGAGCCGGCCGTGGCTCAGCCGCGCGCGGCGCGTTGCGCCGGCGAGCTGAACCTCGGTGTCGTGATCGAGGGCGAGCGCGCTGCCGTCGGCCAAAGCGACCTGGGCGCTACTGCGCGAGCCCGTGCGCAAGATGGATCCCGCCGGTACCGCCGCACCAACCGCCGCTTGAGCGCAGGCCGCACCTTGCGGGTCGCAGATTTGCAAACCCAGCCCTGTGCTCGGCGCCACTAGGCGCACCACGCTGCCGCGCTGGGCGGTGGCTTCGACGGGCTTCTTCTTGGTGCTGCAGGCCGTGACAGTGAGCACGGAAAGCGCAGCGAACGCGCTGAGCGCGCACCAAGACAGACGGACGGCAGTGGGGCGTGAGTGATACATGGCGGGCCTCGTCTTGCTAGAACGCGACGTTGCGCCCCGAGCTTTCAGTGATACGGGCAGGCTCGCGGAATGATTTGTGGATTCGTGCTCGGCTGCCGAAGTTCGCGGATTTTCGCGGGGTAGGGTCAGGTGGGTGTACGGCGCGCCACGAGCTTCGCTACGCTCTGGCTGCGATGCCCGAGCTCCCCGACGTGGCCATCTACATCGAGCGTCTGAGCGCGCTGTTCCTGTGCCAAGCGATCGAACAAGCGCGTCTCAAGAGCCCGTTCTTGGTGCGCAGCTTCGATCCGCCATTGTCTGCCGTGAACGGGCAGCGCTTGACCGGGTTCCGGCGCATCGGCAAGCGCATCGTGTTCGAGTTGTCGGGCGACTTGTTCTTGGTCTTCCACTTGATGATCGCGGGCCGCTTTCATCTCAAAGAGAAGGGCGTGAAGCTCGGCGCCAAGCAGTTCTTGCTGGGGCTCGACTTTGCCGAGCACACTCTGGTGCTGACCGAGGCCGGGACGCAACGGCGCGCGAGCTTGCATGTGGTGCGCGGTGCCGAGAACCTCGCCGAATTCTCGCGCGGTGGGCTCGAGGTGTTGGGCTCGAGCCCAGCCGACTTTCGGGCCGCGCTGGTCTTGGAGAACCGCACGTTGAAGCGCGCGCTCACCGACCCGCGTTTGTTCAGCGGCATCGGCAACGCGTATTCGGACGAGATCCTGCATGCGGCACGCTTGTCGCCAGTGAAGCTCACGCGCAGTTTGTCGGATGATGAAGTCACTCGCCTACACGCAGCCACCGAGCAAGTCTTGGAGCTTTGGGTCGAGCGTCTACGAAAAGAGGCGGGCGCCGGTTTCCCCGAGAAAGTGACTGCTTTTCGGCCGGAAATGGCCGTTCACGGCCGCTATCAAAAGCCTTGCCCGGTGTGCGGTACCCCGGTGCAACGCATCTCCTACGCGGCCAACGAGTTGAACTACTGCCCCACCTGCCAAACCGGCGGCAAGCTGCTCGCCGATCGCGGTCTGTCGCGCTTGCTCAAATCGGATTGGCCGAAGAGCTTGGAGGAGCTCGAAGAGTACAAAGCCGCGCGTTCGCTGCCGACGGCCGGGCCCCCGGCAAGCGAGGCAAGCGAGGCAAGCGAGGCAAGCGAGGCAAACGAGGCAAACGAGGCAAACGCGAAAACCGCGCCGCCTGCGAAGACTAGCAAGCGCAAGGCGAAGTAGTCGATAGCCGACCACGCCGGGACAGGCATGTGGCATGCTTCGGTTTGTCGGGGAACGAGAAACGCTACGCGACGCCGCAACGGTTTCGCGTGCTGCCGGGCGCAGCGCTCACCGGGAAGGTCGATCCTGAGGCGCGCCTGGCCGCCGTGCAGCCCTCTATCATGACCAAGGGCATGTACTTGGCCGATCTGATGGCGCGCCTCGAGACTCGCGTGATTGATGAAGTGTGGCCGACGCTGCAAGCGCCTCCGCGTCACGGGAAGTACCAACCGTTCCTCGATTATCCGTTCGCGGACGCGCTGCGCTGGTTACATGCGGTTGCGCGCACCAAATACGCTGCGCACGGCCTGCTGGAAGGGTTGCGCCGGCTCGGGCGCGACACGGTGAAAGTGTTCGTTGCCTCGCAAGCCGGCCAGGTCGTGCGCTCGATGACCACGGGCCCGCGCGACGCGCTGCTGCGCATGCCCAAAATGTGGAAGGTCACCGACCCGAGCCACAGCGTGCTCGCCAGCGAACCGCGCCCCAACGAAGTGCTCTTCCAAGTTCAAGGCTTCCCGGGCTGGATCGATTGCGGTCTGATCGGCACGTTGGAACAAGTGGTGCTCAGCCGCGACGCGGAGCCCGAGATCGACGTCGTGCTGTATGGACCCGAGATCGGGGAATTCAGCGTTCGCTTCCGCTGATTGACGCCCACACGCCGCATCGAGCAGCGCTCGCGAGCAGCCGCGAGGCGACCCCAAAAAAAATCAGCCGCCGAAGGGGTGCGGTTCGCGGCGCGCTTTCACGGCCTTGATCGCGTCGTCCAGCGCTTTGCCGTCGCGGAGGCAGGCGTAGCAGTCTTGGCGCTTGTTGGGGCCGCAGCCGTACTTGCGGGTCAGCTTGTTCAGCAAGTGAGAGGCACGGCGGTCACCATCGCTGCTGGCGGTGGCGAGCAGGTCCCGGTTCTTCTCACACGTGTCAGCGTCCCGCAGATCGAGCGCGACGGCCAGGGCTTTGGATGCCTTGGCACGCACTTCTTTGCTGTAGATGAGCGAGCGCGCAAGATCCGTCGCGGTGGTGCGCGAGGCGGTCGCGGTCCAAACCTCGTAAATCAGATCCGCGCTGATCGGCCCGGGTACGTTGGCCATCGCCGCGAGCGCGTCGCGCGCGGTCTCGGGATCTTCCGTGTTGCGGCGGAGCTGCTGGAGGACCTCGGGGTCTTTGATCAGGCCGGGATCGTGATCAACGCGGTCGCGCAGGGCGCGAGCGGAGCGCGCGTCTTGGGCGCTTTGGCCGAGCGAGAGCGCGATCGCCTCTTCCACGCTCAGCTGGGGCAGAGGCTTGGCGCTGAGCTCTTTGATCGCTGCATCATCCCCGGCAGACACGCGCTCGAGAAGCGTGAGCGGCTTGGGTTTTTCATCCGCGCTCGCGCTGACCACGGGCGGGGGCGGCAAGGGAGCGGGTAGCACCGGTGCGGCGGACGCAGACGGCTCGGGCGTTGGCTTGAGGGCGGCTTGGGCGGCACCCGGATCGGCGGCCGAGGTGACGGCGGCGGCCGCGAAGGCTGCGCCGAGCGCGACCAGCAAAACCAACGGCGTGACCAAGCTCCAAAGCGGGACTTCACCGCCCGCGAAACGAACGCGCTGCTTCAACGCGCTGGCGAAGGACGGCAGCGCCTGCGGGTTCTGCGAGGGGCGCGCGCGAACCAAGGTGGCAGCGCTGCGCGCGGCGGCCGCCTGATGGCCCGGATTCGTATCGGCAGCCGAGGCGGGCGGCGGTGGCGGCGCGGGGCGCGTGGCAGGGGGCGGGGGACGCGAGGGCGGCGCTGCGGGACGCGAGGGCGGCGGCGGAGCGACCGAGGAGCGCGGCGCAACCGGCGGAGGAGGCGCCGCGGGTGGGCTCACGGCCTCGCCCGGGTGAATCACTACCGCAGGCTCTTGCGCGCGCACCACCGGTGGCGGCGGCAAGCCGGGTGGAGCAGCTGAGGCGCGGCTGGGCGGAAAGGCAGAGCTGCGCGTGGGCGGAAAGCCCGAGCGCCGCGGCGGCGGCAGGGTGTCTTTCTCGCGCATCGCCTTGGCTCGCGAATTGATTTCGCGATCGACCATGGTCACTTCGCGAACGCTCTCGCTTGCGTCATAATTGGGCAGCGGGCGAGGCGGCGGCAGGTCCGGAACCCCCGGCACTTCTGTTGCCGCGGGCGGAATAGCCGACCATCCGGAGTCGACCAGCGTGGAGCGGACGGCTTTCGGGTCGGGTCGTGGCGGCGCCCCGTCATTCATTCGGCATCGACCCTAGCACTGCTCTCGGCCCGTGTTGAGCGGGCAGCGCTCAACGTCCAGCAGCGGCTGCCTTCACTTCGGGAAACACTTCCGAGTTCAGCTCGGGGCCGCGCAAAATGGCGTCGGCGTTGGGCGGGATGCGTCGGGGCACGTGGGCGTCGTCCACACAGGCGAGCAGGGTGAAACCTTCCGCTACGAGTTCATCCGATTGCACCGGGCCACCCCGGTATAGGCGGTACTCGAAGCGCACCTTCACGCGCGTCAGCTCAGTGAGTCGGGATTCGACACACAGCACCTCGTCGAAGCGCGCGGTCTTTCGGTAACGCACGTGTGCTTCGACCACGGGTAGATGGATCCCGAGCTCGGTCCACGAGTTGTAGTCGAGGCCGCGGCGGCGCATGTACTCCACGCGACCGACCTCGAAATAAGAAATGTACGTCCCGTGGTGTACGATGCCCATCAGGTCGGTTTCACCGAAACGAACTCGGACGACGTGACGCGACACACAGTGGGCGGGGAGCTCGTTGGTCACAGGGGCGCGCGACAATACTCGGGGGCCGCGCGCCAGGCAATCGTCACCGTCACGACGCGTGCTGGGCACTTAACCGTGTTGGGCGGGCCTGCCCTTTGACGGGCTTTGCGCACCGTTTGCCGTCCCCTCCGTGCTTCGACCGCCGCGCGCGTAGGGTCCTGTGCGGCGGGTCGCTCGCCTTTGGGAGTGGCGGCACTCAGCCGCGACCCGGAGACGGCACCGTGAGCACGGGAACCGGCGACATGCGCACCAGCTTCTCGGCGATGCTGCCGAGGAGCAAATGGGCAAAGCCCGTGCGGCCATGCGTGCTCAGGATCACCAGATCATGCTCGCCCTTCTTCAGCTCGGCGATCAGTGCGGAGGCGGGCTCTCCGGAGATGAGCCGGCTGCTGACGGGCACGCCGCTCGGCAGCGCGAGCTCGGCCAAAAACTCGTTCATGTCGTGCTGAGCGTTTTCGCGGATCAGCTCGCCGATGGGTTTGTGCGCCTCGCCGGGGCGCTGCACCATCACCGCGTCGGTGAGGTACGTTGGGCGATCCCAGACGTGCACGATGTCGATCGAGGCGCCGAAGCCGAGCGCGAAGTCCGCGCCGTACTTCAATGCGGTCTTGGAATTATCGGAGTAGTCGATCGGGATCATGATGCGCCGAATGCCCATGCGGCGACTCTACTCCGTTATGCCCGTTGCTCAAGGCCGGCGCGGCCCGAAAGGTGGGCCGCCTCGGCTTCCGCGCGGCGCTTCAGCGCCTCGTTCATGTATACGAAGCCGCGTGCGGCGCGCGTGATCGTGCGCCCCGAGAAGCGAACCAAGATGCCCTCGAAATTCTCGCCTTGAATGAAGCGCGTGCGCTGCGGCCCGCGCTCCTCGAGCCGGAAAAAGTGCTCACCGTCGAACAGCCCCGGGAACAGCAGGTGCCCGCGCCAGCGCAGCTCGCGATTTTCCTCCATCCGCAAAAGCCGTGGTTTGAAGCGATAGTCCCGACCCTCGGGTAGGCTCATGTGCACGTGCAGCGGGTGGCCCTCCACGCCGTCGCTCGCGATCTCCGTAATGAATGGGTTCCACTCTTGGTAGCGCACGAAATCCGTCAAGATGCCCCAAACCTCCCGGACGGGCGCTGCAATTTCGAGCTCGGTTCGGATTTCCATGGCCGTGACTCTAGTCCGACACTCGGGCTCGGCTAGCCTTTGTACGCAGGGGCGATTACCCTTCAGCTGCCCGCATGAAGCTCCTGCAAGCAGTGCTGGTCGGTGTCGGTCCGTTCGATCGGCTCGCGCTGCCCTTCGCGGACGAGAACGGCGAAGCCCGCCCCGTGACCGTGATTCACGGGGCCGGCGGTGTCGGCAAAAGCAGCGTGCTGTCCGCGATTGCCAGCACCCGTCCCGGGCACGCCGTGGTGCTGCCAAGTCGCCCCGACCCGCGTGAGGGAGCCGCCCCGCCCTTTGCGGCCTGTGATTGGGCGCTCGGTCAGGACGAGCCCGAACGGCCGCACGCGTTGTTTGTCGCCAGCCCGAATGGGCGCGCGTCGCTCAACGACGAAGCGGAGGCGTTGCGGCGCCGCGAGCAGGTGCTGTTCGATCGCCTGGCCGGCGAAGGCGGCTATGCGTTCCTCGCCATCCCGAGCACGCGCTGGTTCTCGCGGCAGCCGATCGCGCTGAGCGCGCCCGCGCGCACCGTGGCCCGCTATGACGTGCGCGCCAGCGTGAGCGGTGACGACGCGTCGCGCTCGGATCTGGCGCGCGAGACCAAGCAAGCGCTGGCCTACGCAGCGATCGCCGCGGCCCTCGCGCCCGCGATCCCGGTCGCCAAAAATGCCGAAAAGCGCTTCGATCTGTTGGGCGAAGCCATGCACAGCGCTGTCGATGCGCTGCTCCATCTGGTCGGTGTCTCGTACCGGGGGCTCGATCCGCTGTCGTTCGAGCCGCTGTTCGTGAAAGACGGGCGTGTGCTTCCGTTCGACGCTTTACCAACCCAGGTGCGCCACCTCGCGGCATTCGCGGCGCTCTCCGTGCGCACCTTGTGGGCGGCCTATCCCGATCAAGATCCGCGTGAGTCCGAAGGCGTGATCGCGATAGACGACGTAGACCTACATCAGGACGCGCAGGTGCAGCAGCGGCTGCTTTCAGCGCTGCGCGGCGCGCTGCCCGAGGCTCAGTGGATTCTCACCACCGCGTCACCGGTCCTGGCCGGCGCTGCGGATGCTCGTTCCGTGCTCGCCTTGCGTCGGCTCGCGCCCGAGGCGGAGGGAGTGAGTGAGGGCGCCGATAACGCGCCGCGCGTTGTCGTGTTCGCTGGTGAGCACGCGCGCACACACTGACTCCTTCTTGAAATTGCCGACGTTTTAAGGGGTTGGGCAAGCAGTTCTCGGCAGAGAGAGCTATGGTAGGGTCAGAGTTTCTCAGGGACGAATGCTCGACGACCTCACTGCCGGCCAGGTGCTCGGGCGCTACGAGCTACTGCTCCCCATCGCCAAGGGTGGGATGGCGAGCGTGTGGGCCGCGCGACTACGCGGCACGCGCGGCTTTCAGAAGATGGTCGCGATCAAAACCATGCTCCCGGGTCTGGTCGACGACTTGCACTTCGAGCGGATGTTTCTGGATGAGGCATCGCTCGCCTCGCAGGTCCGCCATCCGCACGTGATCGAGATCCTCGATCTCGGTGAGGTCGATCGGATTCTTTACTTGGTGATGGAGTGGGTGGACGGCGAGCCGCTCAACATCATCATGAAATACGCCGCCACGCGCGGCGGAATCCCGCTCGCGATCGCGGTCAGCATCACGGCGCAGGCCTGCCGCGGACTGCACGCCGCGCACGAGCTGCGCGACGAGAACGGCGCCTTGGTGGGGCTGGTGCATCGCGATGTGTCCCCGCAAAACGTGCTGCTCACGTACGAGGGCGTGGTCAAAGTGGTGGACTTTGGCGTCGCGAAAGCGACGAGCCGCGCGTCCAACGAGACCGAAGCCGGGCAGCTCAAGGGCAAGATCGCGTACATGTCGCCCGAGCAGCTGCGCGGCGAACGCATCGATCGCCGCACCGACGTGTTCGCGATGGGCATCCTGCTGTACATGATGACCACGGGCACGCACCCGTTCCGCGGTGACGACCAGGGTCAGACCATTCGCCGCATCAGTGACGATGCGCCGGTCACGCCGCCCAGCTCGATCGTCCCTGGTTATCCCGCGGGGCTCGAAGCCGTGGTGCTGCAAGCGCTGGCCAAGGATGCATCCAAGCGTTACCCGACCGCCAACGACATGCTGATCGGCCTGACGCGCGCTTTGCCGCCGTCCATGCGCCCCAGCACCGATGAAGAGGTCGCGGAGTTCCTGCGCGCGCTCTTGCCCGATCGCCTGGAGAAGCGCAAGGCCGCGATCAAAGCCGCGCTCGAGGCGGCCGATCGCCGCGAAGCCGGCAAGTCCTTGTCGCGCGCGGCCAGCGGCGAGCAGGAGACGCAGGACGAGGCGCCCACGGTGCTCGAAGGCTTGGTTTCGAGTCGTGAAATGACGCCCAGCACCGAGGAAGGGCAGCACTCGCTCCCCGGTGCCACCGTACGCGAGGCACTGAACGCCAACCGCGACAGCCAGCGCGCGCCGCAACGCAATCGGCTGCGCACGGCTTTGTCGATCGCTTTGGTCGCGGCCGTCGGTGTGATTGTCGCATTGCTGCTCGCTCGGCGCCCGGGTCCGCCCGTGGCTGCGGTGGAATCGCCGCCCGTCGCGCCCACCGCCAGCGTGGTGCGTGAGCCTTTGCCGCCGCCCACCGAGCCTGCGGTTCAACCCGCCGAATCTTTGCCGCCCGCGCCCGTTGCCGTTGAATCGGTGGCACCGGCGAAGTCGGCCGCGCCGAGCAAGCGTCGGACTGCGCCGGTGAAAAAGCCCGATCCGGCGCCGGTCAAGCCCCGTAGTCCGACGTTCGTGTCGCCGATCCGCAACCCGGGGTTCTGAGCCCGCCCAGCTGCATCGGGTGACGCGGGCCCTCGCGAAACCGGGCCGAGCTTAGAAACGACCCACTAGGCTCGCGCCGCCAGCATTGGCGCCAACCGCGCCCGGGGCGATGCCCAAGCTCGCATGTTCGCCGGAGTGGCTGCCGACGACCACGAGGATCGCGCCCACGCCCAGGCCGACCGCGCCGACGGCGAGCGTCACGTCGCCGAGCGTGGTGTACAGCTTACCGCGATCGACGGTGTTGCGCGCGCTGTCCGGGCAAGACATGCGATCGACGCCGCATTGCTTGTCGAGATCGCTGATCGCGTTGTGACGCAGGTAAAACATCGCGCCGGACGCAATCAGACTCGCGATGCCCGCGCCGCCCACGATGTACCCGGCCGTGCGCATATGCTGTGGAGCGGCCTGCGGTGCCACGGGAGCCACCAGCTCGGGAATGACGGGGTTGGGCTCGAGCTTGACCTGAACGGTGAAGTTCTGTTGCTCGGCCACGCGGAACGATTGCTTGAACGGCTGATAGCCGGCGCCCGTCGCTTCGACGACGTGCGGGCCTGGCTCGACGGGCAGCGGCGCGTTCAATACGGAGTCACCGAGCGACACGCCGTCGAGCGAGATCGTCGCTGCATCGGCGCCTTCGCCGCGTGACACGACCACGCGCGGCACGCGCGCTCTGAGCGACTCGAGGCGTGCGTCGACCTCTTGCCGGACTTGGTCGGCCTTCTCCGCCTGCGCATCGGAAGCGGCCAGCTCGTAATCGCCCAGCGCGGCGACGAGCCGCCCAAGGCGCTCTTCACAGAGCGCGATGTTGAAGCGCACCTGCGGGGTAGGCTTCACCGTTGCCACCTCTTTGAGCAGCGCGAGCGCGCCGGCCCAATCGCCGCCAGTTTGCAGCGCGAGCGCTTGCCCGAATTGCTCGCGGGCCTTCTTGATCGCGTCGCTGTCGGCGGCGGGTGCTTGCGCTCGAGCCGACGTCGGTGCTCCGCACAGCGCCGAAACCGCGCAGCACAACAGAGTCGACCGAACCGCCCAACGCTTGAAAGAGCCGCTTGCCATCAACCCGGAAGCATAACGCTCCCAGTCCACACCTCCAAGCCGGCTCGCTTTCCCTGATTATTGTGGACTCGCTCCGGGACTCTGGCTCTGCATGGCTTGCGGGTCCTGCGAGCGCACGGTGAGCACCGGGCACGGGGCCCGGCGTACCACCTTTTCCGCGACACTACCCATCAGCAGGTGCGACAGACCGGTACGACCATGTGTGCCCAGTACGAGCAAGTCATAGCCGCCGCTCGTGGCGCGCTCCACGATTGCCGTCGCGGGATCGCCGAGATCGCAGAAGCTCTGCTGAATCGGAATGCCGGCGCTTCGAGCGTTGCTCTCGAACTTGCTGAGCTGATCGCTCGCACTAGCGCGCAGCCACTCGAGCAGCGGTTGCTCGGCCACACCTGCACCAGTGAGCACCGACTCGGGGGCGGCGAGCGCCGGCGGAGTCCAGACGTACATCAGGTCGATCGTGGCCGAGAACGTGCTCGCGAACTGCTGGGCTTCAGCGAGCACGCGAGCGCCGTTTTCCGAGAGATCGGTTGGCACCAAGATCTTGTTGAGGGAAACCATGGGAATTGCTCCTTCGTTCCGTGAGGAGTTCACGAGGCGTGCCAAGCTTGGATGTGCTGGGGAAATGCTCGTTCGTGGGCGAGCGTGAGGGCAAGGTGCCTCAGTGTTGGGACGGGTTGGGGCAGAAAGCGCGATCGAGAGGCGAGGGCCGATCGGCGGTCGGCCGTGGGCCGAAGGGGCCGATCGGCCGTGGGCCGAAGGCCGATCTCCCCACGCGCACTCACACTCAGAACGCGTCGCATTGGGACTCGGAGCAGCGCGGTGACTTCTTGCTATCGCGGTGTCGCTTTTGTGTTCGATGTTGTCCGCGTTGGGCAGTCGCGAGTGCGTTCAACGCGCGTCACGAGCCGCGCAGTGTTCGCGGATGTACCGTATTTCTCGGTTCAAATGAACGAGCAGAGTTACGATTCATGCGTGCGCGGTGGCCGTTTTCGGCATGTTCGGAAATCATCAGATGAATGTCTGAATCCACGCCCGAGTAGAAGCAGTACATCATCGCTTGGGAAGATCTGAAGGCTCCTGGCTACCTGACCACGGGCAAGCCGTCGCGACATCGTGTTCAACGCCCACGGCCCCTCGCCGGACCTGATGCCCGCTGCGTCCTTCGACTTCTCTGTCGACGAGCTCAAGTTCGAGCCAATCGGAGTCCAGGGCAACATCACGACCTCGGCCCGTAGCGGCGGCGCTGGTGCAGGTGCGGCTTCGAGCGCCGGTGGCGCTGGCGGCGCGAGCGTTGCGGGTGCTGGTGGTGCTAGCGCTGGTGCGGGCGGGGCCTCTGCGGGTGCTAGCGGCGCGAGCGCGGGCGCCGGCGGTGCTGCCGCGGGCGCGGGCGGCGCCTGCGCCCGAGCTTGGGTCGCGTAGAATCACGCTAAATCACGTCGAAACCACTGCTGAGGCTCGGGCCTCGCGGTGGTTTCGGCGTTTTATGGCTCAAAGGCGTGCCGTTGGTGTAGCGAACGTGGTCGCGCTGAGAAAGCCCTTCCGTTGGGCCGCGACTTCCGGCAGGATTTTTCCCGTATGGCCAAACGCCCGCACGTTCTTGGAGTGGTTCTCGCCGGTGGTGAAGGAAAGCGGCTCTGGCCGTTGACGCGCGATCGCGCAAAGCCTGCAGTGCCCTTCGGTGCCAACTATCGCATCATCGATTTCGCGCTCAGCAACTTGGTGAACGGCCGCTACCTGCGCATCGCCGTGCTCACCCAGTACAAGAGCCACAGCCTGGATCGGCACATCGCGCAGACGTGGCGCATGTCGCCGCTGTTCAACAACTTCGTGATGACCGTCCCCGCGCAGATGCGGCTCGGCCCGCGTTGGTTCGAGGGCTCGGCGGACGCGATCTTCCAGAACCTGAACCTGATTCAGGACGAGAACCCGGATTACATCTGCGTCTTCGGCGCGGATCACATCTACCGCATGGATCCGGAGCAGATCATCGACGCGCACATGCAGTCCGGCGCGAGCGTCACGGTGGCGGCGATTCGCGTGCCGATCGAAGAGGCCCCGCGCTTCGGGGTAATCACGCCTGGCGCCAACAACAAGATCGCGAGCTTCACCGAAAAGCCGCAGGATGCCGTGGGGTTACCCGACGCGCCGAACCAGGTGTTCGCGTCCATGGGCAACTACGTGTTCAACACCAAAGCGCTGATCGACGCGGTCCACGCGGACGCCGCGAACAAGGACAGCGCGCACGACATGGGCGGCAACATCATCACCGGCATGGTCAACGCCGGGCAGGCCGCGGTGTATGACTTCCACGAGAACAAGGTGCCGGGTGCCACCGAGCGTGACGCGGGCTACTGGCGCGACGTGGGCACGCTCGACGCTTACTACGAAGCGCAGATGGATCTGATCAGCGTGCATCCAATCTTCAATCTGTACAATCACGAGTGGCCGATTCACTCGTCGCTCGGCTCGCTGCCGCCCGCGAAGTTCGTGTTCGACGAAGACCAGCGCCGCGGGTCGGCGATCGACTCGATGGTCGCCGCGGGCGTGATTGTCTCCGGCGCGACCGTGAAGCGCTCGATCTTGTCGCCCGGCGTGTCGATTCACTCGCGCGCTACGGTCGAAGACTCGGTGTTGATGCACGGTGTCGACGTGGGCCGCGGCGCCGTCATCCGGCGCGCCATCTTGGACAAAAACGTGAAGGTGCCCCCGGGCGCTCGCATTGGTGTGGATCCGGAAGAAGACCGCGCGCGCGGCTTCACCTTCAGTGACAACGGCATCGTCGTGCTCGGTAAGGACGATCCGGTTCGCGTGTGATCGTACGGAAATATTAGATGAAAATCGCGCTCTTGAGCCGCGAGTACCCGCCCGAAGTTTACGGCGGGGCTGGCGTGCACGTGGAATATTTGGCGCGCGAGCTCGCGCGCCTGGCCGAGGTCGAGCTCGCCGTGCATTGCTTCGGTGGTGCTCGCTCCGCGCCCGAGGTGGCAGGCAACTACCAGCCTTGGGCGGCGCTCGATGGTGAGGCTCCGGAGCTGGCCGCGCTGCGCACGCTCTCCGTCGATCTGTTGATGGCCAAGGCCGTACAAGGCACGGAGCTCGTGCACACGCACACCTGGTACGCGAACTTCGCTGGGCACCTGGCGAAGCTGATGTACGGCGTCCCGCACGTGATGACTTCGCACAGCCTCGAGCCGCTGCGCCCGTGGAAAGCCGAGCAGCTCGGCGGCGGCTACGCGCTCTCCAGCTACTGCGAGAAAACGTCGATCGAGGCGGCTGATGCCGTGATCGCCGTCTCCGCGGGCATGCGCAAAGACATCTTGGCCGCGTACCCGAACGTCGATCCGGAGCGCGTGCACATCATTTACAACGGCATCGATCCCACGCAATTTCAACCCGATCCGCGGACCAACGTGCTCGAGCGTGAGGGCATCGATCCGGCGCGCCCGTACGTGGTGTTCGTGGGCCGCGTCACGCGCCAAAAGGGCATCGTGCATTTGCTCGAGGCGGCTCGTTACTTCAGCCCCGGGGTCGAGCTCGTGCTGTGCGCCGGTGACGCGGACACCAAAGAGATGGGCGCCGAGGTGCGTGCGCTCGTGGCCGAGCTCGAACGCTCGCGTGGGCCGGTGCGTTGGATCGAGAAGATGATGCCGCGTCCGGATCTGATCCAGATCTTGAGCCACGCCCGCGTCTTCGCGTGCCCGTCGATCTACGAACCGTTCGGGATCGTGAATCTCGAAGCCATGGCCTGCGGTGCGCCGGTCGTCGCCTCGGCGGTGGGCGGCATTCCCGAGGTCGTCGACGACGGCAAGACGGGCTACTTAGTGCACTTCGAGTCCGACGGCACACCCATGGGCGCACCGAAGGATCGCGACGCGTTTGCGCGAGCCTTCGCGGCGCGCGTCAACGAGCTGGTCGCCGATCCCGCGCTAGCCGCCGCGTTCGGCAAGGCCGGGCGTGCCCGCGTCGAAGCGACGTTCAGTTGGTCGGCGATCGCCAAGCAGACCGCGGATCTTTACCGCAGCTTGCGCGTCGATGGTGTCTAACTCAGTGCGCAACGGGCGGCTCGAACGCCTCAACGTGCCAAATTGCCTCTGTAAAAATCCCGAGGAATAGCCGGTAAACGGCCCGCTGCACGCCCGCGTGGGGAGCCGCGGCACACGGCCCGACTCGTGCATTGACGGGCGTGTGCTTCGGCCTTGGTTCGCTTGGAACTCGACCCACGAGGTAGGCGCCGGCCAGCGGCGACCGCTGTGGTTTCGCGTGCTGCGCGGGGTGAGCGTTGCGGTGCTCGGGCTATGGCTCTTGTACCTGATCGGCGCGAACGCGTTTTTGAATTTCAACCTGCTGCCGTTGGCGTTCGAAAGCACGAACCAGGTGAACGCGTCGATTCGCGGCGGCTGGAGCGTGATCCCGGGGCGTGTGCACGTGAAGGGCGCGCGCGTGACCTTTCAGGACCACAACGTGCAGTTCTCCATCGACATGCAGCGCGGATTTTTGGTGCTTGCCCTGCGTGAGCTCACTCAGCGCTCGTTTCACGTCTTGCAGTTGCGCGGCGAGGGCATCGCCTTTCGCACGCGGAGCCGTATCGATCCCTGGGACAAGAACGAGCCGTGGGTGGGCGCGTTGCCACCCATCCCCGAGTTCAGCTCGCCCGCGGTGGTCGAGGCGTACGTGCCCGAAGCTCAAATCCCGGATGCCGAGTACAACTTGTGGAAGGTGCGCTTCGACGACGTCGATGTGGGCGTAACCGAGCTCTGGGCGCAGCAATTCCGGTACAAGGGGCGGGGGCGCGCGCGCGGCAAATTCCAACTGAAGCCCGCGCGCGAGCTGTGGGTCGGCCCGGCCACGCTCGACCTCGAGCCGGGCCTCTTGTCGGCCGGGACGTATCGCGTGGCGCCTGGTTTGCACGGGCACATCGACTGCACCGTGCACCCGTTCGACGTGCGGCCGGTCCATGGGCTCGAGCCGATGAAGTTCATTTCGGCGCGCGTTCGTTTGGATGCGCCGGCGCTCGACCCGCAAGTGTACGCGCTGTTCGGCGGCGAGCCCGCGCCGCGCGTCTCCTCCGCCAGTGGCTCGCTGCACGTCGATCTCGAGACCCGCCACGGCGTGCTCACTCCGCAGAGTCAAGTGGATGTCGTGCAGCGTGGCTTCGAGCTCCGCGTGGGTCAGGGCGATCTCGACGCGGCACAGCTCGAGCTGCACGTGCGCGTCGATGAAACCGCGGGCAGCCGGGCCACGCTGCTGATCGAGCGAGCCACTGTCAAAGAGGCAATTGCGCCCGGCCACCCGCCGCACATCGAGCATTTGGACGTGAGCGTGCTCAGCAGCAACCGCGATACGGCGCGAGATTTCGAGCTGAAAGAAGTGCGCCTCGGCGAGGCTCGCATGGCCCTGGGCGACGCGAGTTGGCTCAATCGCTGGCTCAAAGGACCGAAGTTTTCGCTCACCAGTGGCGGCGTGTCGTTGCTCGCGCGCGGTCGCTATCAGGACTCGCTCATCGACGGCGATGCGATCCTCGAGAGCAACGGCGTGGCCGCGCTGATCGCCGATCAACGCGTGCACTACGCCGGGGCGCTCACGGTCTCCGTCGAGCACGCCGACCCCAAGCGATTCACGGGCAACGCGGTGGCCGATCTCAGCGGGCATGCCATGCAGGCACAGCTTGGCCAGGGCGATCTGCAGGTGGCCGGGCTGCAGGCTCACGTTTCAGTGAGTCGGGACACGTCGGGCAACGAAATGCAGGGTCGAGCCAAGCTGTGGAACCTGTCGACCACGAACGCAGGGTTCGTCGTTCAAGCACCCGAGGTGACGGCAGAGGCGCGCTCCGAGCTTGGACCGGACGGTGTGCAGCTCACCCATTTCAACGCACAAATTCCGGCGCTGATCGCGACCGGACGCGGCGCGCGGTTAACGACTGCCGCGCAGGCTCGTGGCACGCTAGCCAAACAAAAAAACAGGGTCGAGCAAAGCCTCGAGGTCTGGGCCGATTTGCTCAAGCCTCGTGCCCAGGTCGGCGCGAGCCCGGTCAAGACGGCGACGACCCAGCGCGTCGCGCTGCACGCCGCGTTGCGTAACGACGCGCGCGGTGCGCTCACCGGCAAGCTCGACTTGTCACCCGCAGCCTGGACGGTCGTGGCCGGCAACCTACGCTTCTCGGGGAAGTCTGCGCTCGAGGCGAAGTTCGCGGAGCTGGATCTGGCGCGGAACAGCGGCCACGTGGACGGGCGGCTCAGCTCGACTGGCGTCACGCTCGGCGATACGACGCAGAACGCCGATTGCCCGTGGACGCGCGTGCAAGCGCTCACGCTCGACGGCACGGCTCACTTGCTCGAGCGTGGCGACGCCGAGTACGCGCTCACGGGGGATCTGCGGCAGAGCGAGGTTGCCTGGGGCGACTTCTTGACGCGCGGAGACATCGCGATTGCCGCTCGCTTCGGGCAGGGGCTCTTCGAGCGCGACGGCAAGGGCACGCTCGAGGTGAAGCTGCACAATGCGAGCTTGCAGAGCGGCGCTGGCGGAGACAAAGGCTGGGCCGCGAACGTGCCCGCGCTCGGTGTCCAAGCAAACTTGGTGCGCACCTCGGGGCAGCTCTCTGGCGCTGCAACGCTGTCGGCCGAACAAGCGAAAGGTCGCATCGGTGCCACGAAAATCAGCACGGATTTGACGGCGGATTTCAAGCTCGACGCGCTCGATGTCCTGGCGCGCACGGCGCATGCCTCGGGAGCCGTGCACGTGCGCAACGCCGCGCTACCGAATGTGCCCGACCCGGTCTCGAAATGGTGGGCGGACATCAAGTTGGATTCGCTCTTCGGCCGCGCCAGTGAGAACCTAGAGCTCGGCGGGACCTTCCGTGCCTCACTGCGCGATGCGACGCCGGGCATGGCCGTGCTCGCGTCTCAGGGGTCATTGCCGAAATGGGTAGCGAGCGCATTCCCGTTGCGCGACCTCACGGTCACCGGATCACTCGCGCGCCGCTGTCGCTTGACCGACATTCATCTGGTCGAGGTGAGCGGTGGCCCGGCAGTCGCTCGCGGTCGACTGCAGAGCCTGCCGGATGGATTTCAGGGCGCGCTGCTCGTGCGCCTTGCAGGGCTACAAGCGGTCTCCGCGGGCCTCGACTTCGACGCTCAGCACACCAGCTTCGGCATGTTCGATGGCGACGCCTGGCTCGAGCGTTTCGAGCGCTTCTTCGATCGCAAATCGGACGCCGCGACGAAGCTCGTTTGCCCGCCGGACCCGGGCCTGTGCACCGACGCTCCGGCGGCGAGCGTCGCCTCGACCTCAGAGTGAGCGCTGCTCGCACGCCGCCGAGCGGGACCGGCTGTTAGCTCGTGGCTCGCGAAGCGCTGCCGGCGCGCCGCCGGCGTGCCGCGAACGCCAGTGCCATCAACGCGGCGAGTGACCATTGGTAGCGGCCGGGGGCCTTGTTGATCCCGCACGCACAGCCACCATTGTCGCTCTCGCTGGTCCCGCCGCTCGCTGGGGAGCCTGCCACGCCGCCGATGGGGCTGCCGCCCGTGCCAACAGCACCGCCACCGGTGGCGGTACCCGCGGTGCTGGCGCCGCCGATTGCGCTTCCGGCGCCACCTGCGCCGCCGAGCCCAGGAGTGCCACCGAGCTCCGCGCCGCCGCTGCCTGGGTTATCACCTCCGGCGCCGCCCGAAGCGCTGGCACCGCTCGAACCGCCAGCACCACCCGCCCCACCCGTCGTGGGTGGCGGACAGGCAGGCGGCGTGACCGTCGCGCCCGCGGTGCCGGACAACTTGAAGTAGATGCCGTACCGATCCTGGTACCGGGAGTAGTGCGGGATGAACACCAGCTTGCCGTCCGAGTCCGTATTCTTGAGGTTGAACTCGAGCTTGCCGGGGGTCTGGACCAGGTTGGATTTGATGCTCCCGAGCCAGCCATTGATCGTGCTTCCGGAATTGATGGCGATGGTCTCCTGAAGGCCGGTGGGCTTCGTGGCCATGATCGTCCACGCATGCCCCGTCGTGGTCATGCTGGCCGTGCCCAACCCCGCGGAGAGGACGATCGGACCGTAGGTGAACGCCACCGCGTTCTGATTGTCCGTCAGCCGCGAGACCTGGACTTCCATCGGTAGCGTCAGCTCGACCTTGTCCCCCGCTTTCCAAACCTGGCTCACGCTCAAGAAGCCATTGGAGTCGACAGCATTGACCGACTGACTGTTGACTGCGACCGTCGCCGAAGCACAAGAGGCGAGCCAGTACGGCTTCCTGAATTTCAGAGTCACGGCCTGGAGCGGAGCCTGATTGATGGTGACCGTCACCTTGTTCGTCATCGGCAGGTCAGTGGTTTGGCTGACCGACAAGCCGCGGTCGGCCCAATTCACGGTCGAGCTCACGTAGCTCACGACGTAGAGATCGGTCGCGTCGTGAAAGTACACACTGTCACCGAGCTTGGTGAAGTTCTCCATGCCGGTGCCCGTGCAGCACCAAAAGCTGCTTTCGGGGGTGCCGAAGGCCTTGAAATAGCCGGTCCCCATCGCTTTGAAGTAGGTCGTCATCCCCGTCGTTGGATTCATGGATGACAAGATTTCGTTGATGTGGACCCGCTCGTAGTAGTCAGCGTACTTCACGTCACCGGTGACCTTGAACAGGTCACGCGTGAGCTTGGACATGTTGTACGCATTGCAGGTTTCGTTGTTGAGGTTGTCGCGCCGAGCATCCAGCTTTCCGGGCTCGTGAAAGTGCTCGTCCTCACTGTTGCCCCCGGTGACGTAAGTGTGGTTCTTGAGCACGAGGGCCAGGAACTGGTCCGCCGCCGTCAGGTAGCTCGCCTCTGCTGTGCCGAGCGTTCGATAGCGGTTCAATGCGCCGATGAACTTCGGGATCGTCATGTTCGCGTGCCGGCCGCTCAACGTGTCGTTGCCCCCCGCGGTCGACGTGAACAAGCTCGTGTCATCGAAAATGTGGGCTACAGCTAGGTGATTGGCGTTCTTCGTGTACTTGTAGAGCTGGTACAGCGCGTCGTTCATGCCGCCGTACTCGGAGGATAGAACCCGGGACTTTGCGCTCGCGTTCCAGCCATTGGCGCGGTTGTACAGCCAGTCGCCCATTTTGCTCGCGACCGTCAACGCGTCGGGGTTTTGCTCGAACTCGTAGACGTCGATCAAACCCGCCAAGATCTTGTGCATCGTGTAGTACGGCACCCAGTTGTTGCTGCCGCCGCTATCCATGTCATCGAACTGCGAGATGGGCGTGGCGAACAGAAAGCCGCTCGACGACTGGTACGTCTTCAGCTTCGAGACGACGTCATCCAACTTGAGCTTGATCTGACTCGCCAGGGCGGGGTCGCTGCCTTTGGCCTGCTGATACGCGTGCGCGACCGCCGACAGCCAGTGCCCCATGGAATGCCCGCGGATGTTCTGGCTCTCCCAGCCGCCATACATGTTGGTCGCGGTTCCGCCCGTCGACACCGCCTTGAAGCCGGCCAAGAGGCGATCGCTATTCAACGTCGTGATCAGGTACGTCACATCCTTCGAGAACAGGCTCTTTTGGTAATCGTCCGTGATTTGAACCTGGTCCAGCGGGAAATCCTGCAGTTTTTCCACGGGATCCGCCGCTTGGGCGAGGCTCGGTTGCAGGGCGGCGAGCGCGGCCAGCCCGACGCAAACGACACGGACGACACGGCTGCGGTTCTTGCTTGCTAGCGTCACGGGGCACCTTTTTTGATTCAAAAATTTCGACCGATTCAGCCGACTACACGGGAGGCTGCTTGCGGAGCCCACACACGCGCTACGGCCGTCAAGGTGCGCTTTTCGAGCGAAAGTTCCAAGGTGAGGATTCCGAACAAGATGGATCCAATCACGACCTCGAGCCCGATCAGGACACTGTCCGAGGGCGCCGTCTTGCGAAACTTATTTAGTCTTTTGCTCGGCGCTCGAGCTCACGATGGAGCGGCGCGCACGGGGCAGATCTCCCCGTTCGCCGCCACGCGGCGAGGTCGACTCGGTGACGCCGAGTCCGTAACGTCAGTGCGGCAGCTTGGTCGGGATCGGCAATTTGCCGCCTTTTCGCAGGTAATCGATGATCACTTGCGTCAGCTTGTCGTCTGCCTTCACGCACGTGAGGCTCACGTCCCCGCTGACCGCACCTTTGCACTCGTTGCGCCGCTTCTGCACGGCCGTGTTGATCGTCGGATCCTGACGTAGTGCTTCTTGCACGTTGTCGTCCAAGAACCGCCACTCCACCTTGGCGAATTTGGGGGCCGGGGGCTTGTCGAGCGTGACCTCTTCTTTGGCGAGGGTCACACAGGAGCCGTTCCAGCGCAGGGCTTCGTAGCCGCCACCGGCGCCGCTGACTTGCATCGCGTTCGCGTCGGCACCGCGCTCGACGAGCAACATCACCTCTTCGTCGAACTCGAGGAACGTGTTGTCCGAGGCACCGCCGGCCGCGTTCCAAGCTTGCGTCTTGCGGGTCAGGTAGCCGCGCGTGTAGCCGAAGCCGTTGCCGAACAAGTACAGCGCGAGCGACGGGAAGCTGTCGTTGCACATGCGCTTGGTGAACTTTTGATCGGGCATGCACAGCCGCCCTTTGCTGGCGCAGCCGGTGGGCACGGTCACGGCAGAGGCCGCTTCGGTTTTGGGCTCAGCTGCCGGCGCGGCCTCGGCTTCGGGTGCCGGCGCCGCGCTCTCGGGCGCGACCGGCGGTGCCGCGGGCGCGCCGCCACAGGCGGCAATCAGTGCAACAGCGGACAAAAAGAAGGGGCGCAACATAGGCGCCCCTTCTATCACGAAGCGTCGAGACTGCCGCTCAGGGGGCAGCGGAAGGTCTCGAGGAGTGGAGCGCCCGGCGACAAAAGTGCCCTATTCGACCGTCACGGTCTTCGCCAAATTCCGCGGCTGATCGACGTCGGTGCCTTTGAGATCGGCGATGTAATAGGCCAGCAATTGTAGCGGCAACACGCTGACCAGCGGAACCAGTGCGTCCGGAACTTTCGGCACGTATAGAACGTGCTCGGCGAGCTTGGCGGCTTCCTCGTCACCCTCGGTGGCCACGGCGATCACTCGCCCGTCGCGCGCTCGCACCTCTTGCACGTTGCCTAAAGTTTTCTCGTAATGCGCGTCCTTCGGCATCACGACCACCACCGGCATGTGCTCGTCGATCAACGCGATCGGCCCGTGCTTCATTTCGCCCGCGGCGTAGCCCTCGGCGTGCGCGTACGAGATCTCCTTGAGCTTGAGCGCGCCCTCGAGCGCGATCGGGAAGCCGAGCCCACGGCCCAGGAACAGCATGTGGCTCGCGTGCTGCCAGCGACGCGCGACTTCATACACGCTGTCCTTGCGCTCGAGCGTGTGGCGCATCTCATTGGGCAGCTCGACTAGGGATTGCAAGATCTCACGCGCTTGCGGGGCGTTCAGCGAACCGCGGCGCCGGCCGAGATAAACCGACAACAGAAGCATCGCCGCGAGCTGCGTCGTGAAGCACTTGGTCGACGCCACGCCGATTTCCGGCCCCGCGTGCGTGTACAGCGCGCCGTGCGCCGCGCGCGGGATCGCGCTGTCGACCACGTTCGCCAATGCCAAGATGTGCGCGCCCGCATCACGCGCGGTCTTCAATGCCGCCAAAGTGTCGGCCGTCTCGCCCGATTGGCTCACGGCCACGACGAGATCTTTCGACGTGAACACCGGCTCGCGATAGCGCACCTCGCTCGCCAGCTCGGTCTGCGACGCAATGCGGCTGATCTGCTCCACCCAATGCCGCCCCGCGAGCGAAGCGTGGTAGCTCGTGCCGCAGGCGATGAAATACACGCGCTCGATGCCGCGCACCGTCTCGGGGTCCAGGCCGAATTCGGCGTCCACCAAGTCGCCCTCTTCGAGCAAAATGCGACCGCGCAGGGTGTCTTCGATCGCGCGTGGTTGCTCGAAGATCTCCTTGAGCATGAAGTGCTTGTAGCCGCCCTTTTCGGCCTGCACCGGGCTCCAATCGATCTGCTTCGGCGCGCGCTTCACGCGCTCACCGGCGATCGTCTCCAAACGCACGCCGTCGCGCGTCAGCTCGGCCATCTCGTTGTCTTCCAGGAACAACATACGCCGGGTGTGCGCGAGCAGCGCGGGGATGTCACTGCCGCACAAGGTGGCGCCGTCGGCCAGGCCGATCACCAGCGGCGACGCGTTCTTGGCGACCACGATCCGGTCCGCCTCTTTGGATGACGCAACGGCCAGCGCGTACGCCCCACGCGTACGGCCGAGCGCCGCGCGCACGGCTTCGAACAAGCTCTTGCCCTGCGCGACCTCGCGATTGACGAGGTGCGCCACGATCTCGGTGTCGGTGTCGCTCTGAAAGCGCACGCCGTCTCGCTCGAGCTCACGCTTCAGCTCCAGGTGATTCTCGATGATGCCGTTGTGCACCACGGCCACGTCGCCCACGAGGTGCGGGTGCGCATTCGGCTCGCTCGGCCGACCGTGCGTGGCCCAGCGCGTGTGCCCAATGCCCATCGTACCCTCGAGCTTTTTGCCCTCGATGGCGCGCGCCAGGTTGTCGAGCTTGCCCACCGCGCGCATCAATTCCAGCCGCTGCCCGTTATGAATGGCCAAGCCCGCGGAGTCGTAGCCGCGGTATTCGAGCTTACGCAGCCCGTCGATCAAGATCGGAGCCGCTCGCCCCGGGCCCACGTAACCAACGATTCCGCACATGCGCTCTATCTGCCATCGAGCGCACAGACAGGCCCAACTTTTTCGAGGCGCTCCGGAATTAGGTAAGTAATTTCAATAGTTTGTTCGATTTGGATGTTAGTTCGCCGTGGTGCCGGCGAGGAGCGCCTTCACCTGGCTCAACGTGGGGCCGTCGAGGGAAGGCGAGCGGCGCACGATCTTGCCCTCGCGGTCGACGACCAAGATCGTCGGCAGCTGATGATCGCCTAAGGCGTCCGCGACGCGGAACTCGGGATCGAGGTAGACGGGATAGGGGAGCGAGTGCTCGGCCAGGTAGGCGCTCACTACGGTCGGCGTTTCGCCCACGTTGAGCCCGATCACGCGCAAGCCCTGAGCGCGATACGCGGTGTCGAGCCGCGCGAGCTTCGGCCGTTCGCGCTCGCACGCGGTGCACCAGGTGGCCCAGAGATCGATCACGGCGACGGAGCCGCCGAGTGCTTGGCGGAAGGACGAGGCTTGGCCGTCCGGGCGTTGTAAGGCGAGGGGCGGCAGAGTGACGGACTTTGCCGGCGGTGGTGTCGCGGCGCAGCTCACCAGGAGAGCGGCGAAGAGCGCGTATGGCACGGTGCGGAAATTCAAAACCGATCTCCGTAGCCGAACGAAATGATGTTGGCGTTGAAGTCATTGCTGCGCGCGTAGTGAAAGTAACTGACGTCGAGCGTGCTCGTGCCCGGCGCGAGCCACAGTAGTTTCAGCCCGAACTCGTTGCCGTGAAAGCGCGCCAAGTCAGAATCCGCCGTGCGCGGCGTGGAGAAGAAACGATCCGCGACGAACCCCGTCGTGAAAAAGTCGACCCCGGTTTGCGTGTAATACCGGTAACTCCCGCGCGCGATGAAGCGCGGCGCCAGGTACTGGTGCAGCTCGAGCTCCAGCGTGTGCGCCGTGAGCTCGAAGGAGTCGAAGTAATAACGGTACGCGGCGCGCAGCGTGGTGCGCGTGGCCGGGACGTGCTGCGCCACGCGCGCTTGCACGGCGTGGCGCGTGCGCGAGTGCGGGAAGATCTCGTCCGTGCTGCCCTTGCCCGAAGCGAGCGGCACGTTGTTGTACGTCGTCTGCAACATGCCGCGCTGCAACGTGAGCCCGTAGTTCGCGTCGAACACCGTGGTCGGGGAAAGGAGCTGAGAAAGGCTCAGATTGCCGTTCACCGTCGTGCGGTTGCGCCGCCCGTGGCGGTCGCCATTGCGCTGCAAGAAATCGAAGCGATCGAACGTAGCTTGCCCGGAAATTCCGAGCGTCGCGTTATCGTCCGCGAGCGAGCGCGTGTAACCCAACCCGAACGAACCCGAGCCGAACGGCTCTTCTTCATGCCAGGTGAAGCGAGTCACGAGTTGATCCTCATGCGTCGCGTCGAGGCGGCTCGTGAGCTCGACACCGATCGCTTCATTCACGCCCGAGGCGTGCGACATGATATCGACCGCGTTCACCGACGCGGCGCTCACGATGTCCACGGGGACGACCACCTCGTGATGAATGCGCGAATTCTGTCGAATACCGATCATGGCCATGGGCTGCAGAATCAGCGCCCGCTCACTGCCCGGTCCAGAGAGCGGGCCAGCGAGCGACTGATAGCCATGCCCGTCTTGGTAATAGCTCGTCATGCGCAAACGAAACTCGTCGATGCGCGGGCCTTCGCTGGCCGTGCCGAGGATCGCCGCGTCGCTCGCCGGATCGGCATGCGCCGTAGTAACGGCGAGCACGGCCGCTGAGACGAGGAGACGCCAAGCGCGTCGCGGGGCGCGAGCGCGCTCAGTTCCCGCAGCCACAGCCGCCCCCCGCAGGCTTTCCGTCCGCGCCCGCCGCGCCTTCACGCGAAGTGTGAAACTTACGAATCGCGCGCTGCTCGAGCGGATCGTCTTGCGACGGCATGGTCGGATCGACCAAATATTGCCGGCGATTTTGGGGCACCACCGCACAAGCGCCGGTGCCGCACACGAGCGCAACGAGCACCACGAACGGGACAATGCGCTCGATCACGGGCTGTCCTCGGCTCCCGAGGTGCCAGCTGCGCCGGCAGCGCCGCTGCTCGGATCGTCGTGAGCTACGGGCTCGGGTCCGGCGTCGCAGCCGCGCAGCACCGGATCCGGCGCGGTGCTCGAGCGAATGCCCGCATCACGCCCGGCGCCACACACATCACCCTCGGCGTAGTGGTCGAAAGGGATCAGACAGCCGGACGCGCCGAGCACCCCCAACGCAACGCCGGCGACGAGGAAGCACTTGAGCGCACTGAGCCGAGCCACCACCGTTGCCTCAGAAGTGCGCGACGAGCGCCGCGCGGGGTTGCGCGCCATCGACCACGACCGCCACCGCAACGTCGCCGTTGTCATGCGCAGGGGCCGTCAATAAAAAGTAAGCACTGAGCCCCACGCCGAGCCCACCGACAATAAAACCCGCGGTGCTGATATCCCGCAACGTACGCCCCGTCTCATTCGCGGCGCGGCCAGTGCCATCACACAGCTGCACCGTCGAGCTACAATGATCCTCGGCGATCGCCCGCTGATTCATGGCCAAAAAGCCCGTGGTTCCGCCCACCGCAAGGCCCGAAAGACCGATGGCACCGAACACGGCAGCCAGCAAGGGAACGGAGGCACCCTGTGGCTGCGCGCTCACGGGCGCAGGCGCAGACGGTGCGGAGGGCGGCTCGGCCGCGGCAGGGCGCGCGCCGAGCACCAGCAGAGATGCCAGGGCAAACACGGACAACGAGCGGGCAGCGCGGGCGCCACTCAAGCCAACTCTATCCGCCTCGCGCACGCGCTCCTTCTCGGGCCGTTGCGGCAGCGCGTCAAGCCGGTAACCACCGAGTGCTCGACCCAAGCCGTGGCTCACTGCGCCGGATCCGTCGAGCTCACTTTACACGCGCCGTCGACACAGGCCACCGTGCCGGGCACCACGCAATCATCGATGCCGCACGAATTGCCTTCGCCATCGACGTCCGGCTTACAAAACTTCTCATGCTGCTGCATGCGCCGGGCGTTAGTGATCTTGGTCACCGGCAAGTACACGCAGCCGTACAAACACATGCACTGACTGGCCTTGCTGATCTCGGTATCGATCTCGGTAAACGTACAGTCATCATCCACCGTGCAGGCATCGGTGCTCGGCGCGCCTGCGCTGCCCGCGCCGCCGGTGCTCGTCACATCACTACCGCTACAGCCCGTGGGCAACGCGGACAACGCGATCAAGGCAGAAAGCAGGACGGACAACGAAATGCTTCGGGCAGAGGGAGACAGCTTCATGGACACTTTGCGGGATCGAGCGGATCGGCGGCGCGAGATTGCTGTGCCGAAAAGATTGGGCGACTGTAGCAGCTGTGCGGCCCCGATGGATCGTCTCAGCGCTGACACCGGCGCTGCTCCTTGCGCTGACGGCCTGCGCAAAAACAGACGGGGAAAAAACGCACGGCGGGCCAACCGCGCCATTGACCCCGCCGGCCCCCACCGTCGCGCTTGCCGGCTTGCCCGCGGGCAACATCCGAGCGCGCCTGGAGACCTCAGAGGGTGTCGTCGATTGTGAGCTCTCGCCCGCCACCGCACCGCGGGCAGTGGCATTATTCGTCGGCCTCGCCACAGGGCGAGCGAATTGGCTCGACCCAAGCGCGCACGCCGTCGTCACACGACCGATGTATCGCCAGCTCAAGTTCTTTCGCGCCGTGCCCGACGCCTTCGTGCAATCCGGTTGTCCGCTCGGCAACGGCACCGGCACACCAGGCTATCGCATTCCGATCGAGACCAGCCCGGACGATGCACAACGCCTAGCGCGCGCCGGAGCGTTGATGTTGGCCGGCTATCACGCGCCGCCCAACCGCGTCGACCCATCGCCGCCCGCGGCGGGACAAATCATCGGCAGCCAATTCGTGATCGGTCTCGGCGACCTGAGCCACATGGCAGGCCAAGTCAGCGTGCTCGGCTCATGCACGGACTTGGATCACGTTCGGGCCATCGCCGCCAAGGTCGCCGCGCACGGCGAGGTACGCCTGGAGCGAGCAGTGATCGAAGGCATCGACGATTGACCCCTGTCCGACGCCGGATCTAGAGATCTTAGGACCAGGTTGGCGACATTCCCGAGCCATGAAGCTCGCTTGGGATCGGCTAATCGCGGCTTGGGTCATCCTCGGTGCGGCAGCCTGCGGTCAACCCGAGCATACCCAAGCGCGTCCCCACATCGCGGTCCAGCCGGTGGGTGAGGTGCCTTCTTCGAAGTCCCAGCAGATCGTGCCCGGCGCTGTGCAACCCAAACCGGTGCCGCCGCCTGCGCCGCTTGACCCGACGGCGCCGCCGCTACCCGCCGCGCCGCCACTGCCGCCTGCCGCACCGGACGCTCCGCCCGCGCCAGCGCTCGACCCGCCCGCCACCCCGGCCCCACCCGCACTCGCACCTGCACCCGCGCTGGGTGCGCCGCCACCGGGCGCACCCCCGCCTCCAACGTCGTAAAATTCCCCGCCTTCTCCTGCGTTGGATGCGCCGCCCGATCCGGATACACAAACGTATCCCCCCAAGTCTGCTCGACGCCGTTGATCCAAATCCGCGGATCAGCCGCCTCCGCCGCCGTGCCGTTCTGCCCGTCGAACTGCCACTCCCAGCACGTCCAATCGTTCACGATCACCGGCATCGTCGAAACCTTCACCCACTCCGGCGTGCCCGTGGGCACCTCCGGCACGTGCCAGAGGGCGTGCGAGCCCATACCGGTGATGACCCGCTCCCGCAGCGCTACTTGGCCGCAGGGTTGACGGCGGGGCAGCCGATGCGCGAGGTGCTGACGGCGATGTCGTCGAACCAGTAGTGAGCAATCGTCGGATCTGACTGGTACGCGAACAAGCTGAACTGCACCAGATCGAAGGACGCAGGGTTCCAGTTCACCTTGCCGCCCGCCATGTTCAACGTGAGCGCGGTGCCTTCGCGCCAGATGCGAGGCAAAACAGTGCCCCCCTCGCCGTTCGCCGGACCGTCCGTGTTGCTGATCTCGTACTCCCAGCAGATCCACTTGTTCTGGTTCGCGGCCTGAGTCATGGCTTGATTGGTGTCCCGCAGGTAGCCAGAGGCGATGCGCTCGATGGCGACACCGTTGTACGTGCACATGGTGTAACCCGAGCCATCCGTGTTGCTCGACACGCCGCTCGTACCCACCCATGAGAAGCGAACGTGCATGGGATTGGCGTTGGGGTACGTCTGCACGTACATCATGAAGCGCACGAAGATCTGGTTGCCCTTGACCGGAAAGACGGGCGCGCTCGAGGCCCGGATATAGGCCTCGTCTTTGTTGACGCTGCCCTGGAAATGGACTGCCTTCGTGCCACTGTAGGCGTGCATGGCATCGACGGTTGCCGAGCCTGCTCCCTTGGTCGTGGTCTTCCACTGCCCCGTGGGCGCGCTGCTGGCGGGATAGGATTCGAAGTCATCGCAGAGCAGGACGCCCGCTGGGCAGGCCGCACCCCCACCAGCGCCGGTGCCGGCGCCGGTCACTGCACCCGCCGAACCCGAAGCGCCGACTGATCCAGAAGCGCCGGCTGAGCCACCGCTGAGCTCCCCACTCCCGCCGCCGTTGTTCGGCTGAGCTCCCGAACCGGCAGTGTCGCCGCCCGCTGCCGTGCCACCACTCCCTGCTCCGGGGCTAGTACCTCCGCTGGGCGGTGCGCTACCGCCAGCGCCCGATATGGACGGGCCGCCCCCTGCTGAGGTACCCGACGCCCCGGAACCCGGGGTCGTCGCCGAACTCGAGCTGCTCGAGCTGCAGCCGACGGCCGCGAGGGCAAGGACCGAGAGCGTCGGCAGGCCCACGAGAGCGAACAGCAAAGTCAGGTTCCGATTCATGCGATCTCCAGTGCTCGGCGCGGGCGTGCAGGGTGCTTGGCCGGCTCAGGTTAAATTGGCGAGAAAGGCGCTGGCCTCGAGTCGTAGAACTAGGGGTAGGGAAGAAGTCAGGCGCTTCGTTTCTCCGATCGCCATCACGCCCGCAATTCATGGAGTTCCATGCCGCCGCCTGGTGGTGGGGGTACCGTTTTATGGGGAGACCGTTCGCGAGCGCGCCCACCGGCTCCCGGCCGCTGCTGCTAGAGGGGCCGAAACTCAACGCCGAAGGCTGGGCCGCCCCGCGCCGTGTCCGGTGACCATCAACCACCAAGAAAGAAGGACTCTACGCCGTCGATCCTTCGTGTCGCGGCGCCGTCGGGTGTCCACTGCGCGTTCTTGAATCTCGTTGGTCGCAGGCGCGGCGATTGAGGCATCGACGACGTCTCGCGTGCGCGCTTTCCCGAGGAGAGTGCCCGCAGCGTATGCAGGCGATTCGTCGAACGGGATTACTTCACAACCACGGAGCAGGCGTCTCAGCTGTGCCTGCTTTGGGGAGCGGCCGGCCTGAGCGACCACGGCCGCTGGCACCAGCGGAACAAGGCCTGCCTCGAGGCGAGCTCGGTGCTCGGCCCAAGTCCGCCGCTTGGAGGTCTCACCTCGCTTCACCCCGCCGCTGCTGCGGTCAAGAATCGCCGCCCGCGCAGCCCGGCGAGCGATTACTTCCCGTAACCGGCCGCGACGATGCTGGCTTGTATGGCGTCGTCGACGGCCTTGTCGTCGGGGCAACCGATGGTGATCGCTCCCTCGAAGAAAATGCCCGTTCCGAGGAAGCTGCCGTCACCGCCCGTTCCGAGGACGATCGCGCCCTGTTTCTTCATGGGGCTGTAGCCGTTCGGGCGTTTGCCGTCCCAGGTGGTCATGAGAGTGCCGGTTTGCGCATCGCCCGCTTTGAGCGCGAAGCGGTTCCCGGTGAAGCCTTTGAGCATGAGGGTGGCGAATTTGGGATAGCTGACCGCGGGGATGCTTGGGTCATTCTGCATGCTGGAAGGGTAGGTGCCTGCTTCCAGATCGGACATGAGCCAGGGCCCAGTAGTTCCCGCGCCGTGACCGAACAGCGTGGCATTGCCCCAGTAGATCGTTTCCATCGTGGCGGCGCCGTCTGGATTGCCGTCGGTGGATGCGTTTCCGAAATCGTAGCAGCAGTACGGGCTGTACACTTTGGAGTCCACGACTTCGTATAGGGCTTCTGCGGCGTCCCCGACGGCGGTGCCTACGGCGTTGACTCGATAGCTGTTGCCTGCGCCTGAAGTAGTTTTGAGTCCGTAGACGGGATGACCGCCGATCATGATCTTTGCGGCCGTGGCATTCGATTCGGTGGCAACGGCGTGCGAGGCTGGGGCGGGCGCTTTGGCCACCAACCAGTACGTCGGATAGGTGAGCGGCAGGTCGTTCTTTTTCGCTGACTGATCGTAGAGCTTCGAGATGGTGCAGCCGCCCGTGCAGAAGTCGTCTTGGACTTTTGAATCGGCGTAGCCGCCCGCCTCGAGCAGCGGGATGTCCTTGACGGCGGTCTTATCGGTGTTGCGTCGGACCTGGTACAGCGGGCCGTTGTACGCTTTATAAAGCGCACGAACCATACTGTAGGCGCCGACGCACGGCGTCTTGGCGCCTTCGTAGATATCGCAGGGCGCGCTGGCGCCGTTGTTGGCACCACCCGCGCTTCCGCCGCTACCGGCGGCGCCGCCGCTTCCGCTCGACGAGGTCGAGCCGCCCGCGCCAGCGCTTCCGCCTGACGAGGTGGCACCGCCCGCTTCGCCAGCTCCGCCGCTTCCGCCCGAGCCGCCGACTACGCCGCTCTGGAATTCGATCGACCCCGCGTAGTTTGGATTAGCGACCTTTGGCGACCAGCTCATCTTGCCGTTCGAGGCGCAATAGGAGAACTTCAGCGGCTGTTGGGTCAACCCATCTTCGCCGATCGTGATCGCATTGTCAGCCGCGGTGTAGTTCCCACTCGCCATGGAATCGCCAGACAACAGCCCGACTCCGCTTGGGTGATTGATGGTGCCCACACACGAACACCCGCCTCCGGTGGCGGACACGCAGCTGAGTGTTTCGTAGCCCAACCCTTGAATCGTGCCAGAGAGTTGTTCGCAGGTGGTCGTGGTGCCCGACACTTGCAGACACTTGGCGCCGAGTGTGAGGGTTTCCTGGCCCTTGGTAACGGTTTGATCCGTATAAGTTCCGTCGGCGTTGGCGGTCCAACTGCCACTCACTTGGACGGACCCGGTGACCCCGACGGTCAGGCACCCGAGGCTGATCCCTTCGATGTTCCGCTCACCGGTAACCGTAAGGCAAGAGGGCGTCACATTCCAAGCTCCGACCACGCTTCCGCCGCAGGGAGCGAGAGCAACTGCAGCGCCGCAAGAACCGCCCGTGCTTTCGGCGCCCCCGCTCGGGGTTCCGGCTTGCCCAGTCTGACCAGCCTGGTTAGGCGCGCCCGCAGTCGCCGGATTGGGCCCTCACATTATTTTCGAGACGAAAGTGGGCGTGCTCCGAAAGTGCGGCTTTCAAAAACAAGCGGCTCGTTCGGGGCGGATCGTCATCGGAAGGTCACTTCGTACACGTTTTCGTGCTCGAAGCTGGCGCCTCGCTGGACGGCACTCGGGATGTCTGCGGAGGAGTCCACACTGGCCAAAAGCCTGACCTCGGCACCCGCGAAGGCATCACGCACCTCTTCTGGCGGCACCGAGAAAGGAGGGCCACCAGGCACGTCGAAATGGAGTGTCACGAGCAGCAGCCTGGCTTTCCGGGTGAGCAGCGTCTGTAAGTGCGAGACGTAGCGTTTGCGCAGCGCAGCGGGTAGCGCAATCATCGCCGCGCGATCGTAGGCCGCGTCGAACATTCCCAGCTGCGCGCCCGTCGTTGCAAAAAAATCACCGACCCAGATAGTGAGATTGCCGTGCTCGTAACGACGAACTCTCCGTCTTCGCGACGCTGGGGCGTGAAGCCACGCTCGGCGAAGAAAGCCTGCGCGGCGAGCTCGACCAGTTCCACGCCCACGACTTCGTAACCGTGAGTCACGAGCCACTCGAGGTCGGCTGACTTCCCACACAGTGGAACCAGGACCCGAGTCGCTTCACTGAAAACAGCGCTGTGCTCGGTCAGCCGAGGATTGACATCCGCGAGGTGAAAGCCGGTACGTCCCTCGCGCCAGCGCTCGAGCCAGTAGTCTGCCGTCATCGCCCAAGCGAAGAGCCTATCCCAGTAGGCCTGGTCGTCGGCAGCCGATCTCTCGCGTCTGTCGGCCACCTCGCCGCCCGTCGTGCTCGGCCTAGCCCTGCTAGGCCTCCGCGCGCCGAGCGTCGATCTGGCTCGACATCCGCTTCGGTCTCGGCCGCCTCCTCGGGCGGCCCACTGGGATAGGCTCTTAGCCCAACGGTCAGACTCCCGTGAACAGGGCAACTCCAAGCGAGCACTCGTGGCGCCAAATTCTACGGCGGTAGCCAGACCTTGCCGGTCTCACAATCGACGTGGCTGAGCCGCGCGCTCTCTCGCGAAACGTCGATCGTGCCCAGTAGGATGGGTAGCTGAAAGCGCCGCGGGCCGATCGAGCCCGGATTGAACAGAGTAAGGCCGCGGTCTTTGCCGATGAAGGGCACGTGTGAATGCCCGCAGACCACCAACGACGCGCGCTCGCTGGCGGCCAGGCGCGCGACCTCTGCGCGCAGCTTCGGGCCGTAGACGGCGATGTGTAGCAGTAAGAGCCGAAGCTTCATGCGCTCACCGTCCATCAGCTCGAGCGTGATGACGTCCGGCACTGTGTTGGTTTTTGCGTCGATGTTGCCGCGCACTGCGAACACGGGCGCAAGCTCCGCGAGCTGATCGAGCACGCTCAGCTCGCCGATGTCGCCGGCATGCAAGATGACGTCCGGCGCGAGCTCGCGAATGCGTTCCGCGGTCGCGGGGTGCGGCTTGGAATGAGTGTCGGCCACCACCGCAAAGCGGAAGTTCCCATCTGGCCGCGCGCGGAGCGTTACCCGGCTGGAAACGGGCTTTTTGGGCACGGAAGCGGTTTTGTACCGGGTCGTCATTGCCAGCGGAAGGCTCGGATGGCGATCGCGAAACCGACGAGCGTCCACACCGCGAGCACGGTAAGCTCGAAGCCAATGGACGAGAGCGTGCCTCCTTCGTTGTAGATGCGGCGGAGGGCGTCATTGCTGGCGGTCAAGGGCAACCAGCGGATGGGCAAGCGCAACCACTCGGGGAAGCGCTCGTAGGAAAAGAATGAGCCGGAGAGCAGCCACATGGGCAGCTGCACGAAGTTCATCCAACCGCCGGCCACTTCGGTGCTCGAGAGGCGGGCGCCGATCAGAAAGCCTACTGCAGCGAAGGCAGCGGCGCCGAAGGTAGAAGCGACCAACAGCGCGAGCACGCTGCCTTGGACGTGCGTACCGAAGACGAACCGGCCAAAGCCGATGATCACCGCAAGCTCCAAGACCAGAAACATGGAGCGCGAGAAAAAGTACGACAGGAGGAAGTGACTCCGGTGCATGGGCGTGACCGCATAGCGCCGCAGGAGCTTGCGCTTTCGCGCCAGCACTAGGTTGTAGCCAATGCCCCACATGCTACTGCCCATTAGGTTGAGGCCGATCAGGCCCGGGAGCAGGAAGTCGATGTAGCGTGAGCCGCGTTCAGTGGTGTGCTGTTCGTCGACGCGCACGCGGTCTTCGCGGCCGGCAGCGCGCTCCAACACGTCGGTGACTACGGCGCGCGCCAGCAAGGATTTTTCTTGGCTCACGTCGAGGGCGAGCACGAGCGGGCGATCAGCGCTCGGCTGATCGACGACCAGATCCACTTTTCTGCGCGCGAGGGCGAGCTTTGCATCGGCGCGCGGCAGCTGCTCGGTTTGTAGCCGAGCGCTCGTGGCGAGCAGGCGCCGGCTGTCCGAAGGCACGCTGCTGGTGACGGCGATGCGCGGCAGCTCGGGCGCCTTGGAGCGAAACGCGAGGCCCAAGCCGATGGCCATCAAGAGCGGGAAGCCGAACACCCAGAACACGTATCCGGGCTCGCGCAAGAATTCGCGCACGCGCGCGAGCGTCAGCTCCTTGAGCGGGCTCAACACTTCCGGATCGTTGCTCACGGTGCGCTGCTTTCGCTGTTCGCGTTGGCTTCGCTCTTCAGGGCGCGACCGGTGAGGTGCAGAAATACGTCGTCGAGCGTGGCTTGATGCGTGCTCAGCCCGACCGGGATCAGCTGTTGGCGTTCCAGCTCGGCGAGCACCGCGCGCAGTGCAGCGAGGCTGCGATCGATACGCAAGTGATAGCCTTCGCCCTTGCGCAAGATCTTTTCGACCTCCGGCAACGCCGAGAGCGCCGCCTCATCGAGCGCTTGCTTGGTCTCGAACTCCACGAATTGCACTAAACCTAGGCCGTCAATCAGCGAGCGAGGCGTGCCGAGGGCGATGATCTTGCCGTGATCCATGATCGCGATGCGGTCGCACAAAACGGCTGCTTCTTCCATGTAGTGGGTGGTGATGAGCACGCTGCGGCCGCCTTCTTGGAAGCGCTGCACACTGCCCCATAGAGCTTGCCGTGCGCGGGGGTCGAGCCCAGTCGTCGGCTCGTCCAAGAACAACAGCTCCGGATCACCCGCCAGCGCCGTTCCCAACGCCACCCGCTGTTTTTGCCCACCCGACAGCTTTTGATACTGTTGCTTGCGCTCGGCCTGCAGATCGAGCTCATTGATGAGCTGTTCGACCGTGCGCCCTTTGCGATAAAACGATCGGAACAAGCGCAGCACTTCTTCCACCGTGAGCTTGTCGGCGAGCTGCGTGTCCTGGAGCTGCACGCCCAAACGCTCTTGCAAGTCTCGGTTGCGCCCGTCGCGCCCATCCCCGCGGCGCACCCCGAACAGTTCGATCGAGCCAGAATCCGGCCGTGTCAGCCCTTCGAGCATTTCGACCGTCGTGGTTTTCCCGGCGCCGTTCGGCCCGAGCAAGCCGAAGCATTCGCCCACTTCGACCGTGAGCTCGATGCCCGCTACGGCGACCTTGTCGCCGTAGCGTTTGACTAACGATTCAGTGCGGATGGCCGGCGCGGTCATGGGGCCGCGAGCCTAGCAGGTGCGAATGAGCCCGCGAGCGGCATATCGGCCACGATGGCAGGCTTGGGTTTGGGTTAGCGGGCTCAGAGCGCGAGGCGCGGCGCGTAGCCCAAGTGACGACTCAGGCGCTCCGCTACCTCTAGCACGAGCCGCGGCGGCGCTGGGCGGCCCCGGCTCCGGCGAGCCGTCGCGCGGAGCCAGCCCCACGCCCGGCACGCTGCTTAGTCGCTGCTTGCCTCGTCCTTGTCGTCGTCCTCATCCTCGTCTTCATCGCTGTCTGCACCTTCACGCTCGACGGTACGCGTCTCCGGTTCGAACTGGACTCGGCCGTCGCCATTGGACTCGGCGAGTGACTTACACGAGGCTTCGTAACCAGGAGGCCCTTCGCCGACTTGTTTGGCGGATTCGAGCGCGCCGAGTTGCTGCGCCGCCCAGACGTCGAATGGAACGAAGCCGCTGACCATCGGCTTATTGCTGGTATCGAGCGTGATCACCGGATACTCACCTTTGTCGTCGGGGACGCCGATATACAGAAAGTGACGCGCGTCACCGCTTTGACCCACCAGCAGGCAGTCGTCCCCGAGTAGTTCCAGCGCTTCGCCGAAGCGCGGCACGAGCTCTTCTCCGAATTCCTGCTCTACCAGCTCGTCGAGGGCCATCGGTTCGAGCTCGGGGTCTTCTTCGTCGATGGACCAACCGAGAAAGCTGGAGTCGAATGCCAAGAGCTCTTTCAAACCCGGCGACAGCTTCTCGTCATTCGGTAACTTGAGTTTCTTCAGCACGTTCGCAGGAACCGGCTCGGGCTCGGCGATCTTGCCGAGTGCCTTGCTGGTCTCGATTGCTTTTTTGATCAGCGCCGCCCCGCGCAGCACTGCATCACTTTTTTTTGTGGCCATGGACCGATTGGACTTCAGCTTGCGGGAGCGCGCAAGTCGCCGCGGTTTTGACCAAAACGGAGGACCGGCGGCAACGGATCACAGTGGGCATTGCGAGCCAAGGTGCGTTAGTTGCACGACGCGCGTCACTGAACTAAATGCTTCATTGGCGCGATGCAACGACGATCGGTGCTTCTCAGTTTGCTCCCATTTGCGATCGTGGCGTGCGCACCGACCGGCGCGCCCGGCGGCTTGTACAGAGTGGGGGCCGCTGAGCAAAGTAATTGTTTTCGGCCCGTGCAAACGCTCGGCGCTCCTCCGCCCGAGGCGTTCGAGGAGTTGGCAACCATTTCTGCCGCTTGTCCTTACACCTCGCCAAAGACCTGCGACCGTTTGCTATTGGCGCGAGCGTGCGATCTAACGGCAGACGCGATCATCGTGCAGGAGAGTAGCGCGATCGGCCGGAGGGCGAAGCCGCAGCTCGTCGAAGAGGCGATCGCGATTCGGTTCTCCGCAAATGGCCGCGTTCGGTAAGCTCGTTACCGCGGCAATCAGGGTTGCCGAACGCGACGAAGTCCCCCCGGCAACGGGCTTCGGCGCCGAGGCTCACGGCTCCGAGCGCGCGGCTTGGTAGATGTCGGAATAGCCGCCCCGGTTCGAAGCAAAAAAGATCAGGCTGCGATCGAGCGCGAAGAACGGATCGAACTCCTTGAAGTCAGGGGTGTTCAGCTCATCGAGGGCGATCGGAGCCGCGAATGCCTCGGAACGAGTCCCGCGCTGCGACCAGAACAGATCGTCCATACCCGACCTAGACGACGAGAAGAAGAGCTCGGTCCCTTCGTTGCCGAGCGCCGGATCATATTCCTTGCTCGCCTCATTGACTCCGCCCAGGGCGATCAGGGGGCTCCAAGCGTCGTCAGTGCTGGTGCGGGTTGCAGTGTACAGATCCCAGCCAGCGGTGCCGGTCCCACGCAAGGACACGCCGAGCATCGTCTCTGATTCGTCGAGACTGGGCGAGTTCACTTCCTGGGTGCCTGAAGGCGGCACCAGATCCGTCAAAAGCACGGGCGCGTTCCAGGGATCGCTGCGCGAGGCTCGGGTCGAGAACCAAACGCTCGTCGGTGTCGATCCGACGCAGAACCAAAGGCGCAGGCCATCCAAAGAAACGCTCGGCGTGAACTCATAAGTGTCCGTATCGAGCTCGCTCACTTGGTGCGGGGCCTGCCATGCGTCGCTGGGGCTCGCCCGGGTCGAGGCCCACAAATGGCGCGTCCCTCCGCGCGCCGACATGAAATAGATCTCGAGCAGATCGGCGGTGAGCGTCGGGGCTTCGTCGTCCGCGTCTGGCACGTTCAAGGCGGCGACCAACTGGGCAGGTTCGAAGTGCGGGCGGGAGCCGGCTCCTGCGGCACCGCCGTCAGCGGCTTCCGACGGAACGACGCCCAGCAGCTCAGAGCGCTCGCCACAGCCAACCAACGCCAGAGCCCCTAGCATCGTGCCGACGGCAAAGAGTGCAACGGAGCCCTTTACCGTCGAGACCAGGCAAGTCGTGCGCACCGAGCGAAGCTTGCTCGGATCCTGGACCGAGTCCACCGTTTCGAGGCGCCGCGCCGCGTCGAAGTGAGCTCAAAGGCGAGCGAAACAGCGCATGTGATTCCAATCGCCCAAATCAGTCACTGAGATCGAAAAGAAATTCCGAGTGGCTGGGTCGGCGTTCGACCCCCGAACTTTACTTGACCGTCTCGAGAACGGTAGACATCGTAAAGCCCGCTAGATGTTTGAAGATGCCAAGGACGCCGTGCGACGGGTCCGAGCTGCGGCGGACGACCCGCTCGCGCAACAAAAGCAAGATGCCTTGCTGGTATTGGCGCGGGCGGCGGGCAGGGGCGTTCCTGAGGCCATCAACACGCTGGTCATCAGCTTGGGCGGCGCCATGTTGAACACCGTTCGCAAAGTCCTGGGGCGAGGACATCCGGACGTGGAGGACGTCACCCAAGATGCCTTGGTGGCGCTGGTGGCGGGGCTGCGCGGCTTCCGAGGCGAGTGCACGGTGGCGCATTTCGCGCATCGCGTTGCGCTGCTCACCGCGCTGGCTGCGCGCCGCCGCCTGCGCACCATCGACCGCTTCACAGAGCTCGATACGCCTGCCGAATCGATCGCAGATCCGGGGCTGTCCTCCCCGCTGTCGAAGGCGATTTCGAGCCGGCGTCGCGTGCTCGTCCGTGAGCTGTTGGATGAGCTTTCGGAGCCGGTTGCCGAGGCGCTCGCGCTGCACTTCGTGCTCGGCTACACTGTCGAGGAGATCGCGGCGGCGGCCGCGTTGCCCCCGAACACGGTCTGGAGCAGGCTGCGCCTAGGCAAAGAGGCTCTACGCAAAAAGCTACTGCAAGATGAAAGTCTCGTCGAGCTATTGGGAGCAACGGAATAATGGCATTCGACTGCCGCAGTGATCGAGTGTCTCACGCGCGCCGCGGGAATCTCTCCTCCTCCGAGCGCCTTGCGTTCGAGGCGCACCTTCGAGCTTGCGACAGCTGCCTGCTCGACGTGGAAATCGGGGCTGATTTCGACGCCCTGGACCAGCCGGAGTGGGATGACGGCGCGCGCATCGAGCGCCTGGCGGCGCGGCTGGCCGCAAGTCGACGACGGCCGCTCAGGAAGCCGGTGCTGCGCGTCGCGGCTCTGGCCGCTTGTTTGCTGCTGGTTACGGGGATTGCGGCGGCGGCAGTGCGTTGGCTGGCTCCGCGCCCAGTGCTGCGTGTTGCCGCGAACACTGCGAGCTCGAACGGCAGTCCTAGCGCCAAGCCGGCAGCAGCGGCGATCCCACTGCCCTCTGCCCCCTTGCCCCCCGAAGCACCTTCGCCGAGCGCGGCTGCCTCAGGGCTCTCCTCGGACGTTACGGCTCCGGCTTTGGGTGTTCGCACGCGCGTGGGGCTGTCTGCGGCTCAGCTGTTTCGCACCGCCAACGAGGCGCGGCGCGCGGGCCAGTCGCAGAAGGCCATCCAGCTTTATGGCTCCTTGCAGCAAGAATATCCCGGTTCGGCCGAGGCAGCCCAATCCACGGTGTCCTTGGGCAGCTTGCTCTCGAGCGCAAACCCTCGAGGCGCGCTCGTGCAATTCGACCGGTACCTTTCGACGGCGCCTCGTGGCAGCAGCGCGGCGGAGGCTCTGTACGGCCGTGGTCGTGCCCTGCAAGCATTGGGCAGGCAGAGCGACGAACGCATGACCTGGCAAGAGCTGTTGGCGCGCTTCCCCCGTTGTCCCTATGTCGATCGCGCGACGCGCCGGCTGGCTGAGCTACGCTGAGCTCGAGGCTCGCCTGCGGCAGTGACGTCGAGAAACCTTTCCCATGTCGCGCTGGCCCTCGGAGTCGTGCTGTCTGTTCTCGGTATCGTAGGTCGGGTTCAGGCTAACGATGCAAACCCGCCCGCCTCCGAGGGGCCGACCGCGGCAGACGTGATCGAGGTGACGGTAGTTGGGCGGACCGAAACGCTGCCTCGCGTTCGTGATGCGCTGTCGCCGCAGAGCTTCGCGCCGGCGACCTTGCGTTGGCTGTGGAGCGCGCGCTGGGACCCTTCGCGGCTGGTCGACGGCGCCGCCGGGGCTTCGGAGGTCCGGGTCCGGTGTTGGCTCGTGCTTTCGGACCTTCGTCACGCGCACCTGTACTTTGCGGACCAGGCAGCGACCCGTTTTCTGATCCGTGACCTGGACCTCACCGGTCGCCTCGACGAGCTCGACCGCGAAGCGCTGAGTCAGGCCCTCGAGCTGTCTATTCGCGCAATGCTCGAAGATCACGCCGGGATCGATCGTGACGCCGCTCGCTCCCTGCTCGGGCCGAGAGCAAACCCCGAGTCGCGAGCGGAGCATGCCGCGCCGATCGCGCCAGCCGCCTCGAGCCCCGGTCCCCGAGCGCGGTCTGACTTTTTCGCCAGCGTTGCCTGGCAGCTCGAAGGCCATTCGCGCGAGCTCGGTGCCGTTCAAGGTCCCGTTCTTGCGCTCGGCTACGAACGTCTGCTCGGCCGCTGGCGCGCAGGCCTGTGGGTGAGTGGCGGCGCTCAGCTCCCAGAGACCTACCGTGGGTCCGTGGCGGGGCTCGCGCTGCAAACTTTTGCCTTTCGTTCGGGAGCGCGTTGGGTCGGATCGTTGTTGAGCAATCGCGCGTTTGCAGGCGCGCTGCTGAGCGCGGGTGCCGATTACGTCCGGTTTGCGGCTCGCGCGGGGTTGGTCGAGTCATCTGTGGCTTTGGCGCCCCAACGCTCGACGCTCGTTCCCGTGCTGTGCGGTGGTGCGCTGCTGGGCGCAGAGCTGACGAGCCAGGCCCGACTGAGTGTCGCGCTGCTAGCGAGCGTGCCATTGCTCGACTTGCACTACGACGTCGAGGTCGACGGATTGCGTGAGCGTGTCGTCTCTCCTTGGCTCGTGCGACCGGGCCTCTCCCTTGCGCTCGAGCTGCACTGAGCAGACTGACGCTCGGAAAAATTGAACCAGAGCGCGAGATTTGTTGCGCCTACGGATGGCGCTACCCGCACGGCGAATTGTTGCTGTGGCGATGATTGATCGGAGGTCCTCACATCACTTTAGCAACAGGCCCGTGTTCGTTCGCCCGCGAATCGCCATTCGTCGAAGAGTGGTCCCGGCCTGGAGTAACCAATGAGTCCAACGTTTTCTAGGTCCAGCCGGGGCGTCGTCTGCGCCGCCGCCGTCGCCGCACTTTCCTGCGCGTGTACGGCAATCGTCAGCGGTGACGCCGGGGCTGGCCCCGGGGCCATCGCGAATGGCAGCAGCGGCAACAGCAGCAGCAGCGGCGACCAGGGCAGCTCCGGCTCCACCGCCAACCCGGGTGGTGGCGCGGTCTCGGCTCCGGGCGGCGCAGGCTCGACCACACCCATTGGTAGCATCACCGACAGCGCGACGGAGGCCTCGGGCATCGACGGCGACATCGTAGCGGCCACGCCCACGGTGTCTCGGCTGAGCGAGTCGCAGTGGGCCAATTCGGTCCGGGATTTGCTGCTTCTGCCCACCCCCGGCGATCTGACGCTGCGCACCGCGGATGCCGTACTTCGGTTCGACAACGAGGCAGACTCTCTGTTCGTCGGTCCAGATTTGCGGGACGACCTGCAGGCTCAAGCGGAACGCCTGGCCGCGCTCGTCGCCGGCGACGACGCCGCCATCGCTCGATTGGTCCCGGCAGGCGCACCCACCGATGCGACCGGCAAGGCGACGGCTTTCCTCAAGGCATTCGGCCGGCGAGCGTATCGGCGACCGCTCACTGCGTCCGAGCTTCAGCAGTACCTGACGCTGTTCAACCAAGGGCCAACGCTCACGGCCGGCTTGAGCACCTTTGCCGCGGGCGTTCGCGTCACGTTGCAGTTGTTCCTGCAGTCTCCGAATTTCCTGTACCGAACTGCGTTTGGCAGTACGGCGGTTCAAGGGCGCGCGCGGCTCACCGACTACGAAATCGCCTCGAACTTGTCCTATGCGCTGACCAACACGATGCCGAGCCAAGACCTGGCTGCGGTCGCGGATAGCGGAGGCCTACAGACTTCGGCGGCCGTGGCTGCGCAAGCCAAGCTGCTGATTCCAACCGCCGCCGGCAAAGCAGCCGTCGACCGCTTCAACTTCCAGTACTTCGGTCTCGGCCAGTACGACACGTTGGAGAAGAGCACGGCGTTCCCCCAATTCACCGCGGCCACTGGCCCCCTGCTAGATTCGGAGGCTCAACAATTCTTACAGTACGTGTTCAGCCAAAACGGCAGCTTGCGCGACATTTTCACGTCTCCCGTGAGCTTCGTGAATAGCGCCGTCGCAAGCCTATATGGCCTGTCCGGATCCTTTACCGCCAACAGCTGGACTCAGGTCGACTTGGGTGCCCAGCGCCCCGGCCTGCTCACCCGGCTCGGCTTTCTCGCCTACTACGGGCACGACGGAGCAGTTCAAGACTCCATTCACCGCGGCGTGTACATCAATGGCCGCGTGCTGTGCAAACTGATGTCGCCGCCGCCCGGCATCGTCATTCCGGTACTGCCAGACCCATCGACCACGACCACGCAGACCAACCGCCAAGTGGTCAATGGCATCACGGGTCCCGGAACGTGCGGCGCTGGCTGCCACGCGACTTTCATCAATCCTGCTGGCTTCGCCTTCGAGAACTTCAACGGCATCGGGGCCTTCCATTCCGTCGAGAATGGGCTACCCGTCGACCCAAGTGGCGAGTACCCGTTCAACGATGGGGCGAAGAGCTTCGCCAGCCCCGCGGAGTTCAACAAAGCCCTCGCCGACAGCGCACAAGCGCACGCTTGCTACGCGACCAAGTGGGCCGCAAACCTGTTTACTCGCATCCCGAGAGAGGGCGATCTGAAAGCCGCCGCGGCTGCCGCCGAGAGCTCACTCAAAGACAATATTTCCAGCTTCGACCTCATCGTCAAACTGGTCAGCGATGACGCCTTCGTGACCCGCGTGGAGGGCCAGCAATGACTCACAGCATTAGAACTTTCGGACGCCGCCACTTTCTCATTGGTGCCGGTGGCGTGACCCTTGGCCTGCCGATTTTAGAGGGCCTTCTGCCTAAAACCGCGCGCGCCGCGGCAGCCACGACACCGCCATTCTTGGGCATCATCTGCAGCGCAAACGGCGTGGTGCAAGCCAAGAGCGGCGAGGCCGAGGCCTGGTGGCCGAGCAAGACAGGAGTGCTCACCGCAGCGGGCATGGCGGCCGATAAAGCAACCCGCGCCTCGGGGGAGTTGTCGAGCTATGCGGACCGCCTGTTGTTCGTGCGCGGGGTCGGGCACGGCGCAGGCAGCGCAGGCTGCAATCACGCCGCCGCCTGCGCGCAGATCCTCACCGGCACCGCTGCCTTGTCGGGAAAGTCGAACCAAACGGTCTCCACCAGTGTCTCGGTCGACACCGTGATCGCTGCGGCGGTGAACCCGCCCGGGGTACAGCCCTTGTTCTTGCACGCCGGCATGTACTCCGCCGGTGGCTCCGGCTTCAATGTGCCGTCTTACATCTCGTATAGCGCAGGCAAGCAGCAACGCGCAGCGATCGATTCACCGCTACAAGCTTATCAGCGGATGGTGGGGACGAAAGCCAACACCACCACGCCGTCGGGACAGACCGACCCGCTCGCGCTGCGCCAGAAGAGCATCAATGACCTCCTGCGCGGTCAGCTGAGCGATTTGCTCGCCCGGCCGGAGCTCACTTCGGAGGACAAGCAACGTCTGAATCAGCACCTGCAAGCGATCCGGGACGTGGAAGTCACGATCTCGACCTCGACCATGAGCGCCGCGCAGATCGCTCAAATGACCGCGGTGGACGGCACCCCGTATGCGAACGCCAACCACGAAACCATCCAGCAGCTGCACATGGATTTGATGGTTTTCGCGCTGTCTTCTGGCTACACGCGGGTGGCAGTCTTGCAGGTCGGCGACCGCGAGGACGACCACGTGTACACCCTCAATGGGAGCAGCGTGCAGTTCCACACCGCGTCGCACCGCACGTTGCCGAATTCTTACGCGCTCTGCCAGTTGATCGACCGCATTCAGATCAACCACTTCAAGTACTTCCTCGATCAGTTGTCGGCGATCAAGACTCCCACGGGCACCCTCTTGGACCAAGGCGTGGCCGTGAACACGAACCAGTTGGCAACGGGGCCGGATCACTCCATGCGGCCCATCCCGTTCGTGATGGCAGGCACCGCGGGCGGCTTCTTGACCAAGGGCAAGTATGTCGACGCAGGCAACGCGTCGACCAGCAGCATGCTCAACACATTGGCCAAAGCCGTGGGCGTCACCACCAGCATGGGTGGCGTGTCAGGCACCATCAGCCAAATGCTCGCATGACGCCGCTGCGGGCCGCAACGCTGCGTCGGCTGGTGCGAAGCGTTGCCGTCCAGATCGGCGGCGGCGTCTTCGTCGTCGCTTGCTCCGGCTCGTCGCCGTTCTCGGCTTCGGGGAGCGCGGGCGGCTCCGGTGACGCAGAGTCTTCCGGTGGCGTAGCGGGGCTCTCGGCGGGGGGCAGCTCGGCTCTTCCCAGCGCTGGTAGGTCCAGCGGCTCTTCGGGGTTCGGCGGGTCAGATCTGGCTGAGAGCGGCGGCATGAGTGGTTCTGAGTCGTCCGGCGCGGGTGCGAGAAACAGTGCCGGCGGCGCCGGTGATGGCGGCGCGTTCGGAGGCGGAGGCTCGGCCACCGCACTTGCCGGTGGCGAAATCGGTGGCTCCGACCCGGGTGGCGGGCAAACCGGTAGTAACTGTGAGGCGGCCTTCTGCGAGGACTTCGAGTCCGGCAAGTTCGACGCCGGAAAGTGGACGCTCGCCATTCAAGGCGCGAACAGCGCGAGCGTGCAGAGCGCCAAGAGCGCGCACGGCAAGTACGCCGCGCTGTTTCACTACGCGGGCACCCGCGGAACCTGGTCGATGGCGCTCGCCAAAGGGCTACCGGCATCGCTCGCCACTCATCACTTCGGGCGCGCCAACGTGCTTTTCCAAGCGCCGCTCGCGAACCGACACGCCGGCCTGGTGACCGCCGGGACCACTGGTTTTCCGACGTATAAGTATTTGGAAGTGGCCAGCGTCGGAAGCACCTTCCAGCTCACGTTCGTGGACTTGAGATCCGGCGGTGGAGAGAGTTACGCGAGCGGCGGCACGATCCCGAACGGTCGCTGGTTCTGCATGACTTGGGAATTCAACGACGCGCCTGATGGCGCCAAAGTCTCGGTGGACGGCGTGCAGGCTTTTGCCAAGAGCCCATTCACGCTCAATGGCAAGAGCACGGGTCTGGTCGGCGGCTTCACCGATCTCGCGATCGGCTTCAGATTCTGGGGATCCGGCGCCGTCGATCCTGCCAACGACCTCTACTACGACGACCTGGCGCTCGACCCCGAGCCTTTGGCTTGCCCGAAGTAGCTGACTCCGATTGCGGCGTTGCCCGCCCCCTGCATGCCCGTGAGCTGCTCGACTGGTGTAGCGCGAGTTGTGCAATTAATCGTCCTCGTTGCGCAACCGCGGCCGGCGTCATTTTCTGGCAGACGCGACTTTCTGGCGGTTGCAGTGCGCGAGTGTATGACAGGCTCGCCGCTGGTCGCAGGGGTCGGAGTTAGAACGACACTGGCATTTGGCCGCGATACTGACGGGGGCGCCCGACACCGGATCGGTGCGTTGGCTGGCGCGCGTGCGCGCAGCTCGGGCATGCGTCCTGCAGTTCGTCAGTCGTTCCGAAGGAAGACCACCACATGAAGACCCTCATTGCTGCGCTCGTCTCGTCTTGCGCCCTATTTGCGCTGACCCCCGGTTGCGCTGTTGACTCGTCCAATGCGCAGGAAGATGTCGCTCAAGGGGAGGAGGAAGCCCTGTGCTCGAACGACAACGGGGTCAACAGCGTGATGGCGGCGTTGGCGGTAGCGACCGGTAGGGAGATCCGTCGCTGGCTGCCCAATCACGACTTTCAGTGGAATGCCAGGACTGGGCGGCTCGAACTTACCTATTTCGGGAACGGCCGCATCAGCAACAAGGATACCTCGAACGTCAAGGCGCTCCTCGCGATGCAGGACGCTCCTCCACACAGCGTCCAGATGCCTGGCGGTGTGTGGCTCGACCCGGCAGCGCTCAGGGCGGCGCTGAAAGCAAATTGGGATGACCAAGTCCGCTGCGAAGCAAACGGAACTTGTCATCCGGAAGCTGACGATCTCGTCTACTCGCACACGGAGTTCGGCTCGTGCGGCGTCAAGGCTTTCTTCGACGTTTACCGGTCGTATTCGACAAAGAAGATCACTGACGCTCCTTCACTCAACCACCTAAACGACAACCTCACCTTCCTCGGTTTCCCGGAAAACCGCATGCTCAACTTCTACCTGCGCGACGGGCGCGTATCAGTCGACCCGACGGTTGGACTCACGGAGGGTGGAACGACGATGTCCGGTTCGTGCACGGCTTCCTGCACCATGTACAGCGCTACTCGCGCGACGGGAGAGTGTTGTCTATGCAACGGAGTGACGCGGACATTTTCCCGCTCTCCCTTCAGCGCTTCAATGTACCTTTGCAGGTGACGCCCCAGCGGCTGGATGCGGGAACGGGTCCGCTCGCCGCGCTTCGCGCGTTCGATCAAGAAGTGGGTAACGGCGGGCCGCGCTCAGGGTCATCGGCGTCGTCACTCGCGATGTTGGCGTGCTTCCGGATTGATGCGTTTGTTGGCGCGTGAAGCTAATCCGGTTGGTCCCATCCGGACGTGTCCGTTCCCCGCTAACGTTCAGCGTCTGACCCCGCTTCAAGAACTGCGGCCCCGCCACGTCATCGCCCGGAACAAGCCCGAACAAGCCGGAACAAGCCGGAACAAGCCGGGCCAAGCTCGAAACGCGCCTCGCGAGAACGACGAGCGCTTGCAAGCGAGAAATTGTTTACGTTTGTGATTGAACGGCTTTCTGATTTCGAATACGTTCAAAAGTTAGGCTTTTCGGCTTCGGATACAACTTGCTTCAAGCACCAACGCTGCGGGACCGCGTCCCGCATTGGCGCCTGCCGTGGTGGTGGCGCGCTCGGTCTACGTTTGCCTTTCAGTTGCTCATCGCGAGCCTCTGTTTGGTCTTCTGTGCGCGGGCTTTCGCTCAAGCGCCGGCTAGCGATGCGGCTCCGCCGACGGAGCCGCCTGCAGTCGCATCTGCGCCAGCGCCGTCTGCGCCAGCGCCGTCTGCGCCAGCGCCAACGCTGCCGAGCGATGGAGCGCCGGCAGTGCCTCCTGGGCCGTCTCCAACTGAGCCGACTCCAGCCGTTCCCGCTGCGCCCGTAGCACCGCCCGCTGCGCCGCCTACACCTCCGCCGCCACCGCCCGCGGCGGCGCAGAATTCTCCGGACAGCGAGGAGGATTCGGGCGGAACGCCGTGGTTCACCGGCACGCGCCGGCGCCTCGGTCAGTACCACGAGATCGGCGCGTTCATTGGCAACACGGGTAGCCTCGGGCTCTCGGGGCGTTCTTCGCAGAGCCCGCAGATGGGGCTGCGCTTCATGGAGCACCATGGGCTGATCACGAAGTTCTCCGTCGGCTTGCTCGCGGCGTTGGGCACGTCGGGTGATCGAGTGGAGACGGGGCGCACGGTCGAGCGGCAGGGCGACTACGAGGTCACGACGGTTTACTCGCGTCGCAAGACCGACGCGGAGCGTGAGGCGGACGCGGCCGTGGTCGCGGGCGCGCTCAGCGGTGAGTACGTGACGGAGCTCGTGCTCTATACCGATGGGTTGTTCGGCTCGGGAGCGGGTAAGGCGGACCGCGTGCGCGGCGGGGATTTCTATCTCGGCGGCAACTTCGCGGGACCGTTCGTGCTGGATCTGCCGAGCATTTTCGATATCGGCGTCGTGTATTCGTACAACCACGCGAGCAACGTGCTGTTCGACGACGGGCACCGCGCGGACGTGGAGTTCGTGAACTTCGGCTTGATGGTTCGCTATCAAGTTCCGGTGACTGCGCTGCTCGAGGTGTTGGCGCAGGTCGATCTCAATGTGTATGGCCTGTTGACCTCCAAGAAGGACAACACCGTTCGTGGCACGCCCTTGCGGTTGGGTGCGTACCTCAATCTTACCGATCGCGTGTATGCGCGGCCCATGATCACGTACACCACGGGCACTAGCGGCCTTGGCAAGGTGCTCGAAGCCGGGATCAGGTTCTGAGCGATGACGATCTCTACACGGATGCTTCCTTCGCTCATGCTCGCCGCGCTGCTCGGTTTCGCGGCAGCCCTCGCGCCCACGCGCGCGCTCGCGGATGATGAAATCCCCTCCAAACAAGCCGGCATGTACGGGGAGCCGATGGCGCTCGTCGACATCGTGGGCATGACGGCCTCCGGAACGCGCCGCGGTTCGGGGGATGTGGATTACACGCGCAAGGCCGGTTTAGCCGAGTTTCGCATCGGCGGCTTCTTCGATGAGGATTACTTCAAGACGCTGATCGGTCTGGAGCTGCAAGTCGCGCTGGGCTACCAGGGCAGTAATTCTTACGGCGCAGCTCCGCCACCTGCGGTGGTGCCCGTCGCCGGCACGCCTGCGCCAACCGCGCCGTATGTCGACCCGACCTCGGGCTTTTACATGCGCGGGGACGTCGCGTTCACTTACGGCCTGGTGCGTTGGAACCGCGTCATTCCCGGCCGCGTGGTGATGGGTGCGGGCGGTGGCTTCGAAGCGGGTCCACGCTTGCGCGGCGGCGAAGGCGGTCAGGGCTACGCGCTACTATTCGGTCGCTTGCAGCTCTGGCCGAGTGAGTCGTTAGGTCTGCACCTCACGGCGGCGACCACTGTCGGCACTTACCGCTTGGAAGCGCTGGGCAGTATCGACAACTTCACCGTTGGCGCGCGCGCCCGCTTCATTAGCCCGGCGCGGGATGATTTGACGCAGGAGACGCAGCTCGAGGCGCTCGCGGGTTACCTGTTCTGAATGGCATTCGCGCTCGGTGTGGCGGGTCGACTTGGCTCGCGGCAACGAAGCGTATGGTGCTTCCCTTCCCTGCGCGGCCCCCACTCCTCGAGCACTCACGGCGCGAGGTCCCTGCGTTGCCCGCGGAGGCTGCGCGCGTCACCCACGCCTCCCACGTCTCCCACGTCTCCCACGTCTCCCACGTCGCCCGCGTCTTCACGTCGCCGGCGAACTATCGCTTGTCCAGGTTGATCCAGACTGCGCCGAGCTGCCACGCCTCGAGTCCCTCGAGCTCCGGCACTCGCGCTCCCGCAACGCGCACCTCCCCGAGCACGCCGAGTGTCAGCGTGCGGGTCACATCGACCAGCGAGCTCGAGCTTCGCGGCGGGCGCTTCGCCAAAGCTGGGTCTACTGCTGCCAAGAGCGCCTGAGCCGATTCAGTGGCGTCGGTCGTCGCGGCGCGCACGAAGTCGAGCAGGAGACTGAATTTTCGTGAGCGCCGGGCTTCGAGCCAGGCGCTGCGCGTGATGGGTGTGGTGCGCACTTCGTTGCCCGGAGAACCGAGCAGAGGCTCGAGGACGCGGGCGAGCTCGACGGCTTGCGGGGTGTCGTCGCACACGAGGAGCGGAGCCGGACCGCCCGCCCAGCGCTCGCCGGATCCTGCGTTCGGCAGGGCGCGTATGCCGAAGCGCGCGAGCGCTGCGTTGGGCAGGCTGGCTGTGAGCTGCTGAGCGATTCCGGGAGCGCCCCAACTCTTGGCATCCAACCCCGTGCGGAGCACGAACCAGCCGAAAACTGGGCCTTCCAACGGCAGTGCGCCGGCTTTCGGGCGATACAGGCCGTTGCCGAGCCAGCCCACGTCGACTTGGCCGGCTTCGAACGCGCGCAGGGCGTCGGCTAGGTCGGCGGCGCGACTCAGCTCGATGCGATCCAAGAAAGACGCGGCGCGGGCGGCGCGTTCGTTGCGCGTGAGCGTGAGTGTTCCGGCGCCGGGGGTCGCTAGGAATGCGCCGGTGCCGTCGGGTGCCAAAGGGGAGAAGCTGCGTGGCACGAGCGCGGTCAACGGGTGAGCGAGCGCGCGCGCCAATAGCTCGGGGGTGCCGTCTGCGAAGACCACGGAGAGCGGATCTTTGGCGTCGAGCGTCGGGGCGCGATACGCGCCGAGCACGGCGGCGCCGCCCGCTGCCTGTGAACGTTTGAATGCGAACATCAAATCGCGCGCAGAGAGTGCCTTGCCGCGCGCGCTGACGAGCTCCGGCCTCAGGCTGACTCGAATCCCGCCCGGTACGCGCTCGGGCAGCTTGCTTGCTAGTGCCGGATAGGGATGTCCAGTCGCATCGACCGCGAACAGCGGGTCGGCAATTGCCGCGCTGAACAACGCCGATAACGGATCGTCGGCAGAATGCGGATCTAGGCCGCCAAAGTACAAGGGCAGGCGCAAACGAAGCACTCCCGACGCGGGTGTGCGGCCCAGCGCGCTCGCGGCACCTGCGCTAGACACCACGGCCAAGAACGCGCGCCGGCCCAGGCGAGTCACCGAATGACCCAGATGCCGTCTCCCGTCGCGAGCGCGAGCGGTGCCATGGCGCGTCCGTCGCCGGGGCAGATCGCTAGTGCGTCGATCCCAGTTGGTACTGGAATTCGGATGCGCTCACGAAGCTGGCCGTTGTCAGTCAGTGTACGCACTACCAGTTGATCGGCGCGGCGGTCGAGGCTCGGGGATGACGTCACGATTTCGGGTAGGCCGTCTTCGTCGAGGTCACCCACGGTGAGCTGCGCGCCGACGTTGGGTACCGTCACTTCGGCGTGCAGTGAGTCGAGCACGCGCGCGGCTTCGCCGCCGACGGCGCGGCCCACGCGCACGGTGCGCGCCTGTCCGTCGTGGTCGCTCAATGCGCGGCTCGCGAACGCGTCGAGCACGGCGCCGAAATCGACGACCGCGCCCGCACTTCCGCCCGGGCAGGCTTCGGCGCGTCCCGCGTATCCGAGCCCCGCGCGGCGCGTGCAACCTCCGCCAGGCCAGGGCATCACTCCGTGCCACTTGTGCTCGACTTGCAGCGCGCCGCTCAGCTCGAGCGCATCGGCGCGGTCGCTCAAGCCGACCCACAAGCGCCCAGGCTCGGGCAATGCGCACGTCGCAATGGGCTCACGCAGCGGGCTCGGCGCAATACTCGAGAAATCCGCCCAATTCACGCTCGCGCGCGCCGTGAATTTGCCATGCTCGAGGCGGCCCACTTGCACTTTGCGCCGTCCCACTGCGGCGATTTCACGCGAGCCGTCACCGCGAACGTCGCCACACGCGAGCGCCAAGACGTCTCGCTCGCTGCCCGTCGCTTTATCGACGCGCGTCACCACTAACGGAATCGCGGGAAACAGCGCACGCAATTCGGGATCCAAAGCGCTGGTCGCGAACGCGTGACTCTTCAACCGTAACCCGGGCGTGCGCACGCGCTGCCAGAAGTGTCCCGCGCCGGTATACGCATCGGCTCCGACTTCTAAGCGATCGCGATACAGCGCTACGCTCAGGTAAATCAAACCGCGCGCCGAGTCGGCCGCGTGTTGCGCATCACCGAGCGCAAGCGGCGCCGCATTCGGCCGCGCTGACGCACCCAGTCGCGCCACAACGAGCTGGGCGAGATGCTCAGTGACGCGCGCGGGCACACTCACGCGCTCATCGCCCGCCGCGGGCGCCGCAACGACCAACGCCGAATCTGCGACGCCGCTCAATGACGTCGCAACGAGACAAGCCGTGCGTCCAATTGCCGTGGTCTCGCGCTCACAGCTCGTCGCAGCCGCAGGCACCGCTGCTCCCGTCTCTGCATGCGTGGGGCCGCTCACGGTGAGCGCGAAGAGCAGGCCAAGAGCTTCACAGACACGACGGGTCATCGACCGGGTGAGGGTAGCGCGGGCGGAGTGCGAGCGGGTCGTACTCCGAGTTTTGTCCGGCATTTATGGGGTTTGTTGCAGCGTTGCCGGGCAATCGGCCGGTCGTTCGTGGCTGAGTCGCGGAGGTTTCGCCGAAAGCGCGCCTTCTATGATATCCGGTGGAACGCTTGCTACTCCGTCCTGCCCCCCGTCATTGGTTCGCGCTGCTCGTGTGCGCGGTGGCCTTGCTCGGTCGTCCTTCGCGAGCTTCCGCGCAGTGTGTGGATGAAGCGCTGAAGCAGCAGCTGATCGGCGAGCGCGCGTACCGCGGCGTGGTGCCGCGGCTGATCAAAAAGTCACTCCGCCATGAGCTGTCCGCGCAAGGCGGCTGGTTCGCGGGCGACTTGGCCGACGGCGCGCCCACCTACGGCGGCGCGTACACCTTCCATTTCACCGAAGACTTGGGGCTCGAAGCGAGCTACCTGCGCACGCGCGAGCACTTCGGGATCTTGGACGCGATCATCGCCCGTCAGCAGGGCTTGGTCGGCCTCACGGCATCCACGGATGAAACCGTGCAGTTTTTCATGGGCCACCTGATTTGGTCGATGGCTTACGGCAAGGTGCGTTGGATGGGCGGCGGGATCAGTCGCTACGACTTCTACTTATCGGTCGGCGGCGGAGCCGTGAAACAGCCGGATGACGTGGGCCTCACCGGCTCGGCGGGCTTCGGCATGAAGTTCTACCTGACCGAATGGCTGGCGCTGCGCTGGGACGTGCGGGACGCCGTGCACCAGCAGAAACGTGTGCAACTCGGGCTGGAAAAAGTCGTGAATGACATCACCGCCACCGGCGGTCTGAGCCTGTTCATTCCGTTTCACAGCTGACGAACCGCTGACGCGAGGTGCGCCTTTGCGCGCGCGGCGTTTTGCATTATCGAGTGTCGAGGCCCGCGCGCCCGAGGACACACATGAAAAAGCTAGTTTTGCTTCGCCACGGTTTGAGTCAGTGGAACAACGAGAATCGCTTCACGGGCTGGGTCGACGTCCCGCTCAGTGACGCGGGCATGGAAGAGGCGCGGAACGCGGGCAAGCTCCTCAAAGAAGCCGGCTTCGAGTTCGACGTCGCTTACACGTCCGTGCTCAAGCGCGCGATCAAGACGCTTTGGCTCGCGCTCGAAGAGCTGGACCAAATGTGGATCCCCGTGCACCGCACCTGGCGCTTGAACGAGCGCATGTACGGCGGCCTGCAAGGCCTGAACAAGGCGGAGACTGCCGCGCGCCACGGCGACGCGCAGGTGCTCACCTGGCGCCGCAGCTACGACATCCCGCCGCCCGTCTTGGAAGAGACCAGCCAGTACTGGCCGGGTAAAGATCGCCGCTACGCCAAGCTCTCGAAGGCCGAGCTGCCCGCGACGGAGTGTCTGAAAGACACCGTGGCGCGCTTCCTCCCCTTCTGGGAGAGCGACATCGCGCCGGCCATCAAGCGCGGTGAGAACGTCCTGATCACCGCCCATGGCAACAGCCTGCGCGCGCTGGTGAAGTACCTCGACAACGTGGGCGACAGCGAGATCGTCGAGCTGAACATCCCGACCGGCATCCCGCTCGTGTACGAGCTGGACGACAACTTGAAGCCGATCAAAGAGCGCTACTACTTGGGCGATCCCGAAGCCGCCGAGAAGGCCGCCAAGGCCGTCGCCAATCAGGGTAAGAAGGCCTGAGTCACTCGCCGCGCTCGGCCTGCGCGTTCGTGCGCGGGCCGGCGCGGTTTTATTTTTGGGGGGCGCTCCCTTGACGCGCAAGGCAGCCTGCAGTCCGCACAGGTCCCCGCGGCCGTCACCAATGCCGCCCGCCAGAGTCCATGTACCGAACAGTGCGCGTCAGCGGCACAGGCCATGAAGTCCCGCAAATCCTGGCCGAATTCGCCACGAGCCGCGCTCGGCCGCGCGCTTCTTTCTGGGTCGAGCGCGTGAT
>JBEQTH010000059.1:0-10047 GCA_040348785.1 Myxococcales bacterium
TCGACCCCGACAACGACACCCCTCCGGTGCTGCTCGCCTACGCCAAACAGTACGGGGCAGACTTGCGCACCTGGTCATTCCTGACCGGCGACCTCGACACCGTCAAACGCACCGTCGTCGACGGCTTCAAGCTGGCCCTCGACGGCAAAGCCGATCCCGGCGCCGAAAACGGCGGCATCATCCACGGCTCGCACCTAGTGCTGGTCGATCGCCAACTGACGATCCGCGGCTACTACCGCACCGACGACGACGACGACATGAAGCGAGTGCTGGAGGATGCCGCTCGGCTTTGAGCCGGGCGATGCGGCGTCGCGACCCAATCAAACCCTCGGCTGAGCGTGCGGTCTCGCTTTCTGCCGATTGCGTAGCGCAGGTAGGTGCGGCCGAACGAGCTGCGTGCCGCGTGCAGATTGTGCGCATTGCACAACAGCCGCAAATTCTCGATCGAATCCGCGCCGCCTTTCGCGAACGGTTGAATGTGATCGATCTCGAGGAACCTGCGCGCTTCACAACGCTGCCCGTCGGCTGAAACGAACGTGCATCGGCCGCCGTCACGCGCGAATACAACGCGCCGAATCGCAGCCGCGGCGAGTCGGCGTTTGCGCGGTCGCGACGGGGCCGGGGGCGCATTTGCCGGACATTCGTGCTCCGATGAGGCGTGAGCCGAGGCCGCGTTCGCCATCCGCTTGCCCCGAGCCTTACCCCCGACCGCAAAGCGATCCTTCACGAGCTCCCGCTCGTAAGCCTCGAGCCCGCGCTTCATCAAGGTGAGCAAATCCCCACTCGGCAGCCGATGCCCCGCAAGCCCACGCACTCGCTCGAGCAACTCGCGAAACTCGCCGTCAGCCGTGAAGTGCACGCCGTAGCGATCGGTCGATAAAGGTTCGATTCGTGCGGGTTTCTTGGGTTCGGGACAATGGTGCGCTCGGCAGGGGCGGCCTCCAAGTGCCGCTGGTCCCGTCGGTGCGGCTGATACCGCGGATGCCATTGATGCAGCGGGCGCCACACCCCGCTCCGGGCAGACCGGCTGCGCCGTACTGTCGACGTTGAGAGTTGGGCTCGGGGGATTGGGCAGCCTTCGGATCGAATCGCGCACATCGGGCTTGGGGAAGCGAGCTACGAGCAACAGCTCGACCTGGCGCGCGCTCTTTCGAGCGCACAGCGCGAACAACTCCACCGCGTTCTCGCGCGTGAGGAATTGCTTCATCAGACTGAGCGCCGAAGCGTGCAGCTCCCCGCGTGCCACGAGCGCAAATGCCTCGGGATGTTTCTGACATACTCGCGCGACCGCGATGTAACGCCCCGCCGTTGCTTCGGACAACCCGAGCGACTCGACGCAAAACGCGAACAGCGATGGAAATCCCAGATCGAGAAACAACCGCCGTTCGTCGAGCTCCGCCAAGTACGCGAGCAGCTCTAATCCCTTGTTGCTCTCTCTCCCTCTCCGGAGAGCCGTCACTCTCAACGTTGAGCGTGCAACTCGATCAACACCGATCCAAGAAGTGGGCACCCCGCTCGGCCGAAGGCCGACGCCGGGGGTGCCGGGCGGCGGAGCGCGAAGCGCGAGCACGCCCGCCGTATTCCGTCGCTCTCCGTGAGGGGCATCCCCCACAGAACGAGTCATTCGTGGCGGCGCGAGACTCGCTCTCGCTCGCGCTCAAACCTCGAAAAGCCCGTCTAACGCCTGCAACCGCGCGACGCGCTCGCCGAGCTCGGCCGAGTCTTTCCCGCGCACGGTGATGTGGCCCACTTTGCGGCCTGGACGCGGGGATTTGCCGTACAAGTGCAGATGGGCGTCGGGCACCGCGAGCACGGCCGCGCTGCTCGGCAAAGCGCCGACTAGGTTGAGCATGCACGTTGGCGCGAGTGCTGCCGTGCCGCCCAAAGGCAGCCCCAGGATCGCGCGCAGGTGGTTCTCGAACTGGCTCGTGCGCGAGCCCTCGATCGTGTAGTGCCCGGAGTTGTGCACGCGCGGGGCGATCTCGTTCACGACTAGCGTCTCACCCACTTGGAACAACTCGACCGCGAGCACGCCGACGTAGCTCAAGCGCTCCAAGATCAGTTTGGCGTAGCCCTCGGCCATGGCCTGCAGCTCCGCCGACCAGGCGGGTGCGGGGGCGAGCGACTTCTTCAAGATGCCGCGCTCGTGTTGGTTCTCACCCAGCGGGTAGAAGGCGGTTTGCCCGTCGCGTGCGCGCACTGCGATCAGACTCAGCTCGCGCTCGAAGCGCACGAAGCCTTCCAAGATCGACGGCGCGCCGCCGACGGCGCTCCACGCGGCAGCGACGTCGGCCGCGGATTTGAGCACGAATTGGCCTTTTCCGTCGTACCCGAGGCGGCGCGTTTTCAATACCGCGGGCAGCCCCACTTCCGCCACACCGCGGGCTAAATCCGCCTCGCTATCGACGGCCACGAACGGCGCCGTGCCGATCCCGAGCTCACGGAAACAGCTCTTTTCCTGCCAGCGATCCTGGGCGATGCGCAAGGCCAAGGGCGGGGGATACACCGGCACACGCGCGGCGATCGCTTCGGCGGCTTCGACCGGCACGCTCTCGAACTCGTACGTGACGACGTCACATTGGGCTAAGGCGGCGTGGCCCGCGGGGTCGCCATACTCACACACGATTTGCTCGCCCAATGCTGCGGCGGGCGAGCCCGGCGTGGGATCGACGAACACGAGCTCGCAGCCGAGCGGAATGCCGGCGAGCGCGAGCATGCGGCCAAGTTGGCCAGCGCCGAAGACACCGACGCGCAGCGCCCGGTCAGCGTCGGGGGTCGGGGTTGTCGAGGACACTTTGCGTGCGGGTGGCGCGGAAGCGCTTGAGCGCCTCGCGGATGGCCGGGTGACTCGTACCGAGGATGGCGGCTGCGAGGATGGCGGCGTTGATGGCGCCCGCTTTGCCGATGGCAAGCGTGGCCACGGGGATGCCCGCCGGCATCTGCACGATGGAGAGCAACGAATCCAAACCGTTCAAGCTGTGGCTTTGCACGGGCACGCCGAGCACCGGAAGCACGGTCTTGGCGGCGACCATACCGGGCAGGTGCGCGGCCCCGCCGGCACCCGCGATGATGACCTGGAGGCCGCGGCTTTCGGCGCTGGCGGCGTACTCGAACATCAGGTCCGGGGTACGGTGCGCAGAAACGACGCGTACTTCGTGGGGCACGCTGAGCTCAGTGAGCGCGTCGGCGGTGTGGGACAGGGTTTCCCAGTCGCTTTGCGAGCCCATGATCAGCCCGACCAGTGGTTTTGCGATTGAATCGGTCAAAAGGAGGGCGGAACCCTAGTCATTTCGGCTCAGCCTCGCAAGCGCTGGCCGCAAGAACCCGCGCGCTCACGCATGATTGTTGGACAGCGTGCCGCGGCGCGTCGTGCGCCGAAAGTGCAAATGCGTGAAACTTCGAGGGAAATGACCCCCAAATGACGGAAGCGTGACCGCTCGGCCGGCGGTGTGAGCTAGGGTCAGAACACTCGGATGTACATCATCATCGCGTTCTTCATTCTGCATTGGCAGCTGTCGGTGTTCTGCCAGACGTTTTACCTGCACCGTTTTGGCGCGCACCGCCAGTTCACGATGAGCAAGGGTTGGGAGCGCTTCTTCCACCTGCTCACGTACCTGACGCAGGGCTCGAGCTTCCTGTCGCCGCGCGGCTACGGGATCTTGCACCGCATGCATCACGCCTACAGTGACACGGAGAAGGACCCGCACTCTCCGTTGTTCTACAGCAACGTGTTCACGATGATGCTGGCGACGAAAAAGCGTTACGACGCCTTCGCCTATCGCCGCGAGGAGCCCGAGCCGCGCTTCGACGGCGGCCTGCCGGATTGGCCTGCGCTCGACAAGCTCGGTCAAAATTGGATGATGCGCGTGCTGTGGGGCGCGGCTTACACCTCGGTGTACATCGCGTTCGCGCCCAACGCCTGGTGGTTCTTGCTCTTGCCCGCGCACTTCATCATGGGTCCGATCCACGGTGCGATCGTGAACTGGGCCGGGCACAAATACGGCTATCGCAATTTCAAGAGCGCGGACGTGTCGCGCAACACGCTGCCTTGGGATTTCGTGACGCTGGGTGAATTGTTTCAGAACAACCACCATGAGTTCTCGATGAGCCCGCGCTTCGCCGCTCGCTGGTGGGAGATCGACCCGACGTACTACGTGATCGTCGCGCTCGACGCCGTGGGTATCATCAAGATCGCGACCGCGCAGCGCGCACGCTACCCGCTGCAGCGCAAAGAGCCGTCGCTCGCCGACGCCGAGTGAGCGAGCGCCTAGCCGGATAGGGATTGAACCGGCCGAGACCCGCGCTCGAACGACCACTTCTCCGCGGAAGTGACGGCGCGGGCGCCGACGTCGAAGACCTGCACCTCGCCGCGATCGAAGTCGGCAATCGAGCACACGGGGCGGTGCTTGGGGTGCAGGGTTCCCGCATTCAAAATGGTGAGCCCGTCGATCGTGCGCAGCATGGGCCGGTGCGAGTGGCCGTTGACGACGAAGCGAGCCTCGCCGCTCTTCACCAGACGGCACAGCGCATGATTGTTGTGCAGCGCGAGGCCTTCATCATCGGGGCGCACGCTGGCCATGTCGTCTTCACCGAGACCGTGACAGAGCAGCACGCTGCCGCGCGGGCTCTCGAGCAAGCGCGTGCGAGGCAGCGCGGCTAGATACGCGCGGGCTTGGGGTGTGACGGCAGCGATGGGCGTCGCGTCCGGCAGGTCCCGCATCTCGCCCGCGAGCAGCCAGCGATCGTGATTGCCGGCCACCGCGAGGACACTATTTCGCTGCAGCAGCAGGCACGTGTCGGTCAGATCTCCCGGGCCGTCCGCGATGTCACCGACGGCAAGCACGGTGTCGACCTCCCAGGTGTGGAAGTGCTGAATGACGCGCTGCAGGCTCCCGAGCTCACAATGAATGTCGCCGATGAGGCCCGCGCGCCTGAGCATGGAACGAAAGTGTAGCCCAAGGTGGAAGCCGCGTCTCGTCGAGTCGAGTGTTGATCGCGATTGGCCCGCTCGCCGCGATTGGCAATTGCGCGTTGCGCGCGTCTCGCTGCCTGAGCCCGAGTCCGAGCGCATGAGGCAGGCGTGCGCGCCGACGTGACTCGCCGTATGCGCGGCTGACCCTGCGCGGTGCGTTGCTAGAAACCCGAGCGAGACCCGCCACGGCGATTGCGCAATGTAGGCCGTCGCACTACCTTGCCCCTCGATGCGATTGTCCGTGATTTTGGGAGTTTTCTTGATTGGCTGTGCGGGCACGAAACCCGCGCCCTCGATCGATCGCGAGCCGTCGAGCACGGGCGCGTCGCTCACGAGCCCCGCGCTGCCCGCGGATGCGCCACACGCCAAAGCAGTGACGCCGAAGCGTGAAACGACACCGACATCGGTGGCCGACAAGAACGCAACGAAAGACGCACCCCCCGAGACACCCAAAGAGACAGTGAAGGACACGCAGCCGCTAGCACCGAAAGACGCGCCCGAGCCGGCCGCCGACGGAAGCTGCCCCGCGGGGATGAAGCTCGTGGATGGCGACTACTGCACCGACGTCGATTACGAGTGCAAGAAGAGCTGGTACGACAAATCCAACAAGAAGACGGTGTGTGAGGAGTTCGAGCCCAAGAGCACGTGCTTGGGTGAGAAGGTGCACAAGCGCTACTGCATGGACACCTACACCTGGCCCAACGAAAAGGGCGCGCGCCCCGAGGTGATGAATCGCTTTCACCAGGCCGAGGTGAAGTGCGCGTCGGTCGGCAAGCGCATGTGCACCGAGACGGAATGGACGCTGGCCTGCGAAGGTCCGAAGATGTTGCCCTTCCCATATGGCTACGTGCGCGACACCAACAAATGCCTCGGGGACGTGGAATGGGACGGGCCGAACATGCTCAAGGTCGCCAAGCGCGATCCGCAGGAGCTAGCGCGGCTCTGGAAGGGCGTGCGCAATGGCAGCCAGCCCGAGTGCATCAGCGCTTACGGCGTGGCGGATCTTCCCGGCAATACGGACGAGGTCGTGTCGAGCGAGACTTACACCTCGGACTTCCGCGGCAAATTCGACAGCGTGCACTCGGGGGGGCCTTGGTACAAAGGCGTGCGCAACCAATGCCGGCCCAAGATCTATACCCACGACGAGGGCTTCTATTACTACTTCCTCGGCTTTCGTTGCTGCGCGGAGCCCGACGGCAAGCCCACCGATCCGCGCACGCCCAAACAGATCAAGGGCAAGTGGGGCTTCGAGCGGGTGGAGCGCATCGCCGGCTTCACGAAGGACCAAATGCAGCAAAAGCTCGAGCTGAAGAAGCAAGGTAAGTGCACCTGCGGCGAGAAGGACATTCGCTGTAAAACGATGTGCGGCACCTTGCTCGGCCCCGAAGCAAAGGACTACCGATGATGCCCGCAAAACTGTGGCATGTGCTGGTGCTTGGGGCAGCGGCGCTGTCGAGCCTCGCCTGTCAGAGCACGACCAGCACCTGTTCGCGCGACGCGGACTTGGTGACCGTGCATCCGGAGGACGGAATCATCGAGGGCAAGACGTACCGCTCGTCGAACTATGGCGGGCCGTATCAGTTCTTTCCCCCCAACCGCACCATCAGCTTCGAGCACGGGCTCGGAGTGACGCCGTATTCGGTGCAGCTGTGGGTCGCGTTCTTCAAGGACGGTACGCTCGCTCCCGCGGCGGGCAACATGGCCGAGCTGCGCGGCGCCGATGGGGACACCGAGCCTGCGCTAGACGACACGCGCATCGCCGTGCACAACGACACGTGTACGGAGTTTTATCTGTGGGTCGTGGCCACGGCGCCCTGAGGCATCAGAGCTTTGCGACGACCATGCTGACGGCGCCTGCCAAAATCCCGGCCAGCACGTCATCGGCCATGATGCCGACGCCTTCCGGCTTCGCGTTCTGAACGGTGTCGATCACGCCCGGCTTCCAGACGTCGAACAGACGGAACAGGCCGAGCGCCAAGAGCTGCACGGTGATGCTCGAATTGCGCACCATGCCCATGGCTAACAGAGTCCCGGCAACCTCGTCGATCACGACGCACTGCGGATCCTCGACGCCCATGGCTTCGGCCATCTCGTTCGAGGCCCAAACGCCGACCGCGGTGATGCCGACGATGGCGGCGAGGTGCACCGGAGCCGGCAACAGACGCAAACCGAGGTGCACGGGGATTGCACCGAACGAGCCCACGGTGCCGGGCGCGGTTTTGTTCGCGCCGCATCCGAACCAGGTGGCGAGCGCGCGGACGGCGAGGGACGCTTGGGGCCGCGGCAGCGCTTGCGACTCGGTCATTTCTTTTTGGTGGGGCTGATCGCGTTGAACAGCGCGCAGATCGGGCCCGACGGGCAATCCGCCGAAGGCTCTTCGATCGTTTTGCAGTCGTCAGCGATGGCCACCATGGTCGGCTGCTCGTTGCCCCAGGATTGACCGGGCTGCCAGCGCAAGGCCGGCTTGTCCATCTTGCCGCCGAAGTGCACCTGACACTCGATGACATAGCGCGCCAGCTTGTCGCTCGGCAGGTTACCCGGGGGCTCTTGATGCAGGCGGTACGCGGTGGACGGGAACGACCACACGCCGGACACCAGGATCAGCTTGTTGTCGAGCCAGGTGCGGTACGGCTGAATCGTGAGCGCCTTGTTGTCGTCGAGCGGCTGCTCGGGGTCACGCGGCCAGACTTCACTCTCGCTCTTGTACGCGCAGTGACGGCCTTCGAAGCTTTGGGTCGAAGCGCAGGTCAGCGATGCGGCGTCCGCCGTCACGACGGTCAGGCGGATCATCCCTTTGGAGCCGGGCACCCAGGAGCTCGTGTCCGTGGGTGGAGGCTCGGCGGGCTCGAACAGATTGCCCAGCGCGGACATCGGGATCACGGTGAGCGCGCCCATGATCAGGGCGGCGACCAAGAAGCGGCCCCCGACGACCTGAGTCTCCTCTTCCTCGTCCACCCGGCGGGTGACCGGGCGGGTTGCGCCGCTCGCCTTCTTCGCAACAGTGCTGCCACTCTTGGGCGCGGCTGCGCGCTTCTCTTCGGGATTGCTCGAATCACTCGTCGCCATCGCGCGCTTCAATAGCGCAAATTGGCGACTCTCCCAAGCGCTCTGGGCCACTTCTGCGAGGGGCACGGGGAAAACCCCGCCCACGGCTCATTCGCAGTCGGAAAAAGCCGTCTGAAACAGGGCTTGGCCGAGGATTTGATGACCCTCTGGACCGAAATGGATGCCGTCTTTAAAGGGCGTGAAGAAGCGCTCGCACAGGGTGTCGGGGTCGCCGCAGGACAGGAGGGCGTAGGCATCGACCACGTGGTCGACGTGACCCTGGCTCGGCTGGGCGCGGATCCAGGCGTTCACTTCCCGGGTCGCTGCTGCGCGCGAAGCGTTGAAGTAGCGTTTGAACCCGCCCCACGGGGCGACCGTGAGCGCGACCACTTTGACGTCGTGCGCGTGCGCCCAGTCGTACATGTAGCCGAGGTCGGCTTCGATTTTCGCGGGCGTGCGGAACGCCGTGAGATCGCTGTACAGGTCGTTCACGCCGCCGAACACGACGAGGTGCGTGTAGCGCTTGCTGGAGGCGGCAACTTGGTCGGCAAAGCTCCGGCGCATCTGGTTGACCATCGTTGCGCCCTTGCCGAAGTTGTCGATCTCGATGCCGGGACAGCGCGTCTTCAGGTACTCGAGGTAGCCTCCGCCGTGGGAGCGAGGGTCGGTGAGGGAGTCGCCGATGGCGGCGAGGACGTAGTGATGAGCAGAGGGAGGAAGAGGGGGAGAGGGAAAGGTGGGCACGGGCACGGACACGGGCACGGGCACGGGCACGGGCACGGGCACGGGCGCAGACACGGGCACAGGGGGAGAGGGAGAGGGAGAGGTGGAAACGGCGGAGAGAGCGGGGACGTGATTTGCCGGGGGGTCGCGATCGGGGGCGTTGCAGGCGAGGAGCACGAGGGCGGCAAGAATCAAGGCGCTGAGAGGTTTGGTTTGTAGGGGGATCGCGGTAGCTTGCGGCGGAATTTTCATGAGCGCGGCCGAAGTTTACCGAAAGACGCGCAAGGTTCCGGATTTGTTTTGGAACGCTTACGTCTGTCGACCGATCGCCGCGGCGCTGGTGAGTGCTATCCAGGGCACGCGCATCACGCCGAACCAGATCACGATTTCGGCCGTGTTCGTGGCGCTCGCCTCGGTTGCGATCTTGCTACTCGAGCCGGGACACCTCGGGTTGATCCTAGCGGTGATCGTGTTCGAGCTTTCGTACGTGCTCGATTGCGCGGACGGCATGCTCGCTCGTTGGCGGGGCATCGCTTCACCCGTCGGCCACTTGCTCGACTTCTTGATGGACGAGCTCAAGGCGTTTTGTTTATTGGCCGCGGTCGCGGTGCGGCTCTTCCTCGAGGGCGGGGACACGCGCTTTCTATTGCTCGGCCTTTTCGGACTGGTCGCGTTGGCTTCAGGGATCGCGCTCACCACGTTCATGCGTCGCCCCGAGGTACTGGGGCCCGTGGCGCCCGCGGTCGCGAGCTCGCCCGCGCCGAAATCTGCGTTGCGGCGCGCAATCGGCTTTCTCGAAGGCTGCGCCAAGCTCGTGATCCACTACCCGTCGTACTTGCTTTACGTGGCCATCATCGGGCGAATCGAGCTGTATTTCTTGCCCTACATCGCGGTCAACGCGCTGTACGCCGCGCGCGCGTTTGCCTCCGTCTCTCTTCGCCACGGCCGCAGCTAGGGTTGCCCCGCGCACAGCTCGGCGGTCGACGGTGGGCGTCCTCGCGCTGCGCGCTGCGGGCGCCCGGCTTCCCAAGCGCTGGCCTCCGGCCAGCGCGGTGCGCCAACGACCATCCGGAACGCGGGTTCGAAGCGGACTGCACTTTGCTGACGCCGCCGGCGCGCCCTCTCTCGCGTGAAAGAGTACACCACTGCCTGCGCCGACTTCGCCATCTAAAATTGTGTTCGGGTCCGCTCATGGTTGGTCACTACGCAGCTGTCACTTTGCCGCAGTCCAACCGAGCGTGAGGGTTTCAAGTTCTTCGAAACCGCGAGCGAGCTCTCGGCACGTATCGGAGCAGGCGGTTGTGCTG
>JBEQTH010000060.1:0-18954 GCA_040348785.1 Myxococcales bacterium
TACGAGTACCGGCGCGCCTACCGCAACATGATGGACCTGATCCAGGAGGGGAACATCGGGTTGATGCAGGCGGTCAAGCGCTACGACCCCTACCGCGGCGTCAAGCTATCGAGCTACGCCGCGTGGTGGATCCGGGCCTACATGCTGCGCTACATGCTCAACAACTGGCGCATGGTGAAGCTCGGCACCACCCAGGCGCAGCGCAAGCTCTTCTTCAACCTGAACAAGGAGAAGGCGCGCCTCACCGCGATGGGCATCGAGCCCAGCCACGCAGAGATCGCCAAGCGGCTCAACGTTGCCGAATCGGAAGTGACGGAGATGGACCGCCGGCTCGCCCGGGCCGATGCCTCGCTCGACGCGACCGTGAACGAGGCCGACGGCCGCTCCACCACGCGCCTGGAGCTGATGCCCTCCAGCAACGCAACCCCCGATCAAATCGCAGAGGGCTCGGAGTTTTCCGAGCTTTTGCACGCTCAGCTGGATGAGTTCCGCAAAACCCTGAGCGGCAAAGACATCCAGATTTTCGACAAACGCGTGGTCGCCGACGAGCCGCTCACTCTGCAGGAGCTGGGGGACGAGTTCGGCGTGTCGCGCGAGCGCGTGAGGCAGCTCGAAGCTCGCCTGATGGGCAAGTTGCGTGAGCACCTGCGTCAGAATTTCGGCGACGCGGTCGGCGTCGGCGGCGCCTGAGCGAGGCGCGGCACGTGGCCGGCAAGCTGTACCTGGTCGGCACCCCGATCGGCAACCTGGGCGACATCACCGTTCGCGCGCTCGACACGCTCAAGCAAACGAAGCACATCGCCGCCGAGGACACCCGCCGCACGCGCCAACTGCTGACGCACTTTTCGATCCAAGAGCGAGCGCTGCACGCGCTCGACGCCAACGCCAGCCCCCGCAAAATCGAAGAGCTGCTCGAGCTGCTCGAGAGCGGCGAGGACCTGTCGCTCGTCACCGACGCCGGCATGCCCTCGGTCAGCGATCCGGGCACGGCCTTGGTGCGCGGCGCTCACGCGCGCGGCATCGTGGTCTGCCCCATCCCCGGGGCGAGCGCGGTCACGGCTGCCGTCGGGGCCTCTGGCTTGGTCGACGCGAGCTTCGTTTTCTTGGGGTTTCTGCCGCGCTCGGGCCGAAAGCGTAAAGACGCGCTCGCGCGCCTCGAGAAGAGCGCCGATCCCGTGGTCATCTTCGAGTCGCCGCAGCGCATCGCGGCGACGCTGCGCGAGCTCGCCCAGCGCATCCCGACGCGCGCCTGTACGTTGTGCCGCGAGATCACGAAGCTGCACGAAGAAATCACACCCTCCACCATCGGCGAGCTGGCGCAGCGCGAAGGCGAATGGCGCGGCGAGATCACGCTCGTGGTCGCCGCCGCCGCTGCTCAGCTCGAAGAACCGCTCGACCTCGCGCCACTCGAAGCGCGCATCACGGCCCGCTTGGCCGAAGGCACCACGGTCAAAACATTGGTCGCCGAGCTCGGCGACGAAATTCCGCTCCCGCGGCGAGAGCTGTACGCCCTCGTACAACGCCTGCGCGAGGACGGCGAAGCGAGCTGAAGCCGCGCTTTGGCGGCGCACACTGGAAAGCCGGAGAACGCGCTTCGAAACGAAGTCGTAGCGTGAATTCGAACTACGATTTTCATTTCGAAGGGGCACCTCGGACGGTACCGGTCGAACGGTGCCGTCGTCGTCCAACGCCTACTTCGAATGCGCGGCGATCAGCTCTTGGGTTGCAGCGATCGCCGCTGGGTGACTCAACAGCTCGATATGACCCACGCCGGGTAGCTCGAGGTATTTCGCGCGCGCACCGAGCCGCGCCGAGATGGCTCGACCCTGGCCGGGCCCAGTCAGCGCTTCGTCCGCCGTTCCTTGCACGACCAGCACCGGCGCGGGTATCGCGCCCAGGAACGGCTCGGTCTGAAAATCATCGCCTGGATCGAGCTTTTGATAGAAGGACCGCCGTACCATCACGATGTCGTTCACTGCCGCGAGCAACGTCAACGACGCAGGCTTGGGCTGCAGCTGAGCAGCGACGCCCATCGCCCGCACCGCCAAGTGGCCCCCGATCGAAAAACCGACGAGGTGCACCCGGCCGCGATCCACGTGCTCGGTCGCACACAGCTGCTCCACGATCACTGGCGCGTCGGCGGCCAAATCAGCGAGCCGCGCGGAACCGTCGGACGAGTCGTAACCGCGGTAAGCGTACACAGCGAGGCCCCAATCCCGATCGGCGCCGATGCGATTCAAGAACGCCTGGCCGACGCGCAGCATGGCGGCGTCATTGCCCTGATAGAACAGCACCCACGGCGCATCTGGCGCCTTTGGGCGGCGCACGAGCCCATTCAACCCAATGCCCGGCGCAACCGTGATGCGGCTCGCGCTCCAGCCCGGCTGCGAAGAAAGGCCGCGGTATTCGGCCGTAGGCAGCGATCCCGTGAGGTACGGGAAGCGCAAACGTGGGCGCCCAAAAAGCCGACCCACGACTCCGGTCGACAGCGCGACGACAGCGGCAAGACCCACGATGAAAAGCCCCCTACGAGCGAAACGAGCGTTCATGTTCGGAGTCAACCATTGCGCAGCTTCTTGAAGCGCGAACCGAACTGATCGTCTTCCGAGATCTCGACCAAGCGCGGCACTTGGTAAGCGGCCAAGCGATCTTTACAGAACGCGCCTAGGCGGCGCTTGAAATCGGCGAGCGGCTCGGGCGCCTTCAGGTTGAAGCGCGCCGCGACGATCTGACCCATCATCGGGTGGGCTTTGCCGAACACGGCGACTTCCTGCACGTTGTCCATCTGCAAGAGCGCATTCTCGACCTCGGCCGGATAAACCTTTTGCCCGCCGACGTTGATCAAGTCACTGGCGCGACCCAAAATGCGCAAGTACTCGCCGTCGACCTCGACGGCGTCTTGCGTGTTGAGCCAGCCCTCGGCGTCGAACAGGTCGGGCGCGTTCAAGTAACCGATCATGGCGGCGTCGGCCTTCACCCACAGGATGCCGTCGATGATTTTGGTCTGAAAGCCTTCGCCGCTGAACTTGATCCAGAGCGACTCCGAATCGCGCGAGCGCGAGCGGAGCACCCCCAGCTCCGACATGCCGTAAGTCTGAACGAGCGACACGTCGGGGAACACTTCGTGCAGCTTTTTCAGCGTATTCGGAGGCATTGGCTCGGTGCCATAGGCCACGACCTGGAGTGACGAAAAATCATACTTGTCGAACAAGCCCGAGATCAGCCACAGATTCAAGAACGTGGGGGACGCAGGCAGCGTGTGCACGCGGTACTTCTCGATCGCTCTCGAGACCGTCTCCGGATCGCGATTGGGGACCGTGACCACCGTACCGCCGCTGGCCAAAGTATTGAACAGCGTGTCGATGCCGCCGATGTGATCGAACAGCAAGAACGTCAGCGTGGTCTTCTTTTGCCGGATCTTGTGGAACTTCTCCAAGAGCGACGCAAAGTCATGCAAGATCGCTTTGGGGTTACCGGTGGAGCCGGAGGAGAAGATGATGAGCCCCGGGTTGCCGCGGGCGATCAGCTTCTGAGTGACGGCGTTGGTCACCGTTCGCTCGAAGTCGTGGAACGTGAAGGCGTCCGCCTCGTCGAACTCGACGAGCAGGCGCGCTTCGGCGATGTCCAAGAACTTCTCGCGATGCGCGCGCATCAGCGGGGTGAGCGGCGCCACGATCGCCCCGAGGCGCACCAGCGCGATCAGCGCGGCACAGGCGTTCGGCGAGAACGAGCCCTCCAAGGCTGCGACCTGCCCGGCCGCGATCGTGCGCGCTTCGAGCTTCTCTTGCCAGACGTCGGCTAGCTTGGCGAGCTCCGTATACGTGGTTACGGAATCATTCCAAACCAGCGCCGGCGCATCGCCCCAGGCGACGATCCGCTCGAAGAGCCACGGGGTAATCATCGCGCCGAGCACGGTTTGGGGCCCGGGCCCTCCGTCCCGTCGTCGTTTTGGACTGGGGTCCAAAGCGGTCGGGGGTGGGGCCCCGGCCGATTCACTCGGACGGGTGCGGGGGCGAATCCCCCGACGATCAAGTGACGCCGCCGAGGTAGATGACTTGGCCGGTGATGTTGTCGCTGCCGGGGCTGATGAAGAAGTCACACACGTTGGCGCAGTCGAAATTGGTGCCCAGGCGCTTGATGGCCAGGTTGTTCACCACGGCATCGATCTTGTCCTGCGGCACGCCCTTGATCATGTCGGTCATGATCGGCGTGGCACCGAACGAGTTGCAGGTGATGCCCCACTGACCGAGCTCGAACGCCAGGATGCGCGTGAAGGTCACGACCGCGCTCTTCGACGCGGCGTAAATCGCCTCACCGGCTAGCGCGATCGGCGCGACGATGGTCGTGAAATTCACGATTCGCCCGTACTTACGGCGAATCATCACCTTGGCGGCGTCACGACAGACGAGCATCGTACCCGTCACGTTGACCGAAAGCATGCGGTCGGCCGACTTGGCCGGCGTCAGCAGGATGTGATTCATGCTGGCGATCGCGGCATTGTTCAAGACCACGTCGATCCGGCCGTGGCGCTTGGTGACGTCGGCGATCCAGAGCCGAACGCCGCGCTCATCGGCCACGTCCAGCTCCGTGTGCTTGTAGCCGGCGGCTTTGAGGTCACTGTCGCCGCGGCTGCAGCCCTCGACCAAGTAGCCCTTCTCCAGGTAGTATTCGCACAGGTAACGGCCGATGCCTTTGCGGCTCCCGGTGACCAACATCACCGGCTTGTCGCTCACGATGCGTTCGCTCACGCTGCGCTCACTTCCGCGACCATGGCCACCAAGTGGTCGGTCAGGACGGCGACTGTGCGAAACGGGCTGTTGCGCTGAGACATGGCCTTGTCGTTGGCGAGCGTCACGGACGCACCATGCTCACTCTCGACCCGTTGCTCGACTTCCACGATCAACGACACGACGCCGAGTGAGTCCAACACGGCGTCAGTGCCGACTAGGACGGTCTCCTCGTTGAGGCCCGCGGGTGCGGGATCACCGTTCTGCGCGAAGACCTCTTGGATGCTCGCAATCACGATGCCGAGGGCGACTGAACGTTCAATCATTTGCTTTTCAAACTCCAACACATTTTGAGAAGGTGAGCCCCAGCGCCCGGCGAGCGTCCTTTGAGCCTCTCAGGACATCATCCGGCACTTACCTCGGAATCAAACATGCGTCTAGACTCGGGCTTTCCGATGGATAGAAAAGCGCGGGCGGCCACGACGGGAAGGCCTTTACGTCTGGAGTACCTGGACGGGCTACGCGCGGTCGCCGCTCTGTACGTCGTGCTGTTTCACGCCGGCCTCGGCTTCAGCGGGCCGCTCTCCGAGCTCCCGGGCTGGACGCGCAACCTGCAGCGCGCCTTGAGCTTCGGTCATGACGCGGTCGCCGTATTCATCGTTCTGTCCGGGTATTGCCTCATGTTGCCAGTGGCGCGTGCCGAGGGGCAGCTGGCGCGCGGCGTGCCGAGCTACATCGCCCGGCGAGCATGGCGAATCTTGCCTCCATACTTTGCGACGCTCTTGGTTACTTTGTCGCTGCTAGCTTGGTTCCCGATTTTAGAAACGCCGACGAAAACAATCTGGGACGACACCTCACCCGCTTTCGACACGGGTCCGCTGGTTAGCCACCTACTTTTGGTTCACAACTTCTTTCCGGAATGGGCGCACCGCATCAACGGTCCGCTGTGGAGCGTAGCGACCGAGTGGCAGATCTATTTCTTCTTTCCATTCGTGCTGCTCCCGGTTTGGCGACGCTTCGGTGCCGCACCATCGCTGCTCGTCGGCTTCGCGCTCGGCTGCTCGTTGCTATGGTTCGCGCCGGACGCCGCGCATAGCGTCAACTCTTGGTACCTCGGGCTGTTCGCGCTCGGGATGTGTGCCGCGGGCATCGGGTTCGCCTCGCGCGCGCAGGAACGCGCCCTACGCGAGCGTGCTCCGTGGGGCCCAATCACCTTGCTACTGCTGGCCGCCGTCGGTGTCGGCATCACGGTGCTCATCAAGCGTTGGTTCGTCGTGATGCCGCTCAGCGACTCATTGGTCGGAGCAGCGACGGCCAGCGCGCTGGTCTACCTCACACGCTACGCCGTTCGGCCGGCGCCCGAGCCGCGCCCCTTGCTGCTGCGTGCCTTCGAGTCGCAGCCGCTCGTGCTCTTGGGTAGGTTTTCGTACAGCCTGTACCTGACGCACCTGCCGATCGTGGCGCTGTGCTACTTCGGCCTGCAGCGCTACGCGCTCTCCCCCGGGGCCCGGTGGCTGTGGCTCGTGCTGCTCAGCCTGCCCCTGTCGCTGCTCTTCTCGTACGGTTTTTTCTGGGTTTTCGAGCGACGTTTCGTGGGCAGTCCGCCGGCGCTGTTCGCCAAACGCGCGACTTGAAAAGCGGGCCGCGCCAGCCCCCCGGGCCGCCCCGACTATGCTAAGACCCGGCCCGTGTTCGAAGCGCTCACTAAAGGCTTTCGTGAAGCTCAAAACCGCCTCGCCGGTCTCACCGAGCTAAACCAGAAAAACGTTCAAGCCGCGCTCAAAGAAGTGCGGCTGTCCCTGCTCGAGGCCGACGTCGAGCTGGGCGTGGTCAAGCGCTTCTTGGCCACGGTCGAGGAAAAGGCGCTCGGCCAAACCGTGCAAACGCGCGTGCGCCACGGCGGCGAGACGCACCGCGTGTCCGCCGGCGATCAGTTCGTGCGCATCTGTCACGACGAGCTCGTGGCCATGATGGACCACGAGGGCGAGGCGGTGACGTTCGCCGACTCCGGACCGACCGGCGTGATGATGGTCGGCCTGCAAGGCTCGGGTAAGACGACCACCACCGCCAAGCTCGCGCGTTGGTTCGAGAAGCAGGGCAAGTCGCCCCTGCTCGTCGCCGCCGACATGCAGCGTCCCGCGGCCGTCGAGCAGCTCAAGGTGCTCGGGCAGCAGCTGTCCATCCCGGTCTTCAACATCGAGGGCGGCACGCCGCTCGAGATCTGCACAGCCGCCCGCGAAGAAGCGAAGAAGCAGAAGAAGGACGTCATCATCTACGATACCGCCGGTCGCCTCGCGATCGACGAAGCGTTGATGGAAGAGCTCTCGGCGATCAAATCGTCCGTAGCGCCGCAAAACATCTTCTTGGTGATCGACGCGATGATCGGCCAAGACTCCGTGAAAACGGCGCGCGGCTTCAATGATCGGCTGAGCGTCACCGGCGTGATCTTGACCAAGCTCGACGGTGACGCCCGCGGTGGCGCGGCCCTGTCGGTGAAAGAGGTCACGGGCGCGCCTCTGGTGTTCGTCGGCATGGGCGAGACCACGGACAAGCTCGAGCCGTTCCGCGCCGAAGGCATGGCCAGCCGCGTGCTCGGCATGGGCGACGTCGTGGGTCTGATGCAGGACTTCGAAGACGTCGTCGACCAGAAAAAGGCCGAGGCCGACGCAGCCCGCATGATGCAGGGCAACTTCACGCTGGACGACTTCTTGAACCAGGTCCGCACCATCCAAAAGATGGGCTCGCTGAAAGACCTAATGGAGAAGATCCCCGGCCTGGGCGGGATGATGCCGCCCGGCGCAGCCGCGAACTTGGACGACAGCGAGCTTGGCCGCATCGAGGCCATGATCCAGTCGATGACCCGCGCCGAGCGGGACGATCCGAACGTGCTCGTGCGCGAGCCCTCGCGCGTGCAGCGCATCGCCAAGGGCTCGGCCCAGCCGGCCGAAGGCGTGAGCGAGCTCGTGCAGCGCTTCTTGTTCATGCGTCAAATGATGGGCGGCATGGGCGGGGGCGATCCGGGCGGGCTGCTCGGCAAGATCCCCGGCATGGGCGGGCTGAACATGGCGCGCAACATGCGGCGCGCGATGAAGAGCGGTAAAATGCAGGACATGATGGCCAACATGGGCGGCATGGGTGGGCTCGGCGGCATGCCCGGTATGGGCGGCCTACCCGGCATGGGCGGCATGCCCGGTATGGGCGGGTTCCCCGGTATGCCCGGCTTGGGCGGCTCAGCCGCACCCAAGATGCGCGTGCTGTCCAAAAACGAGAAGAACCAAAAGAAGAACCAGCGCAAGCGTGAACGTGACGCGCGCAAGAAGGGGAAGAAGTGATGGCGGGTGTGCGCTTTGCTTGGCTGCTCTGCTTCGGCCTGCTCGGTGGCTGCGTGTCGACTCCGCCCACGGAGTCCCACGACAGCGAGAAGGCAAGTGAGGAGCTGAAGAGCTTCATCTTGTCCGACGTGCCCGCCGACATCGGCGCTCACGTCGATGCAGATTTCGGCGGCAAGGTGATCTTGCTCGGCGCGCGCGTCGAGCCCGCTGGTACTGCCAAGCCCGGCGACAAGATCAAGGTCACGATGTACTGGAAATCCGAGCAAAAGCTGGACGGCGCGTGGAAGCTGTTTACGCACATCGTCGACGCCGCGGGCGAACGCATCTTGAACATCGACAACGTGGGCCCGCTGCGGGAACTGCGCTCGGGCAGCCAAGCCCTGCCGCCCGGTGATTGGACGCCCGGCAAGGTGTACGTCGACGAACAAAGCTTCACCGTGCCCGAGAAGGTGAAGGCCGACAAAATCCAAATCGTGACTGGGATTTACGGTAAATCCGGCCGGCTCGAGATTACCGCGGGCCCGCACGACACGAGCAAGCGCGCCATCGTCGCGACGCTGGCGCTGACCGGCGTGCACCCGCACTTTTCCACGCACATTCCGACCCTTCGCGTGGAAAAGCTGGAGCCCAACGTCACGATCAAGCTGGACGGCAAGCTCGACGAGCCCGCCTGGAAAGACGCCGCGAGCACCGGCCCGCTCGTGGACGTGCGCAGCGGTGAGCCGAACAAAGACATCCCCGTGAATGGCGACGTGAAAGTGTTGTGGAACGACACCGGCATGTACGTCGGCTTCTCGGTCGCCGACACCGACATCATTGGCGGCTTCAAAAAGGGCGACGTCGATCCGCACTTGTGGACCAAAGACACCGTCGAGATCATGGTGGATCCCGACGGCGATGGCGACAACAAGGACTACTACGAGATCCAAGTCGGCCCGCAGAACCTGGTCTTCGACTCACAGTTCGACGGCTACAACGAGCCCAAGGTCGAGCCGAACGGTCCCTTCGGTCATCAAGACTGGTCCTCGAACCTGAAGAGCGGCGTCACCGTCGACGGCACCGTCGACAAGAGCACGGACGAAGACCGCGGCTACACCGTCGAGGTGATGATCCCGTGGAAGTCCTTCAGCAAAGCCGCCAAGGTGCCGCCTGAGCTCGGCTCCTCTTGGCGAGTGAACTTCTACGCCATGAAGAACAACGGCGGCGTCTCTTGGTCACCGATCTTGGGCCAGGGCAACTTCCACAAAGCCTCGCGCTTCGGCCGCATCGTCTGGACAAAGAAGGGCGAACCGTCCGCCCCCGGTCCCGCCGGCTCCGCCGAACGCCCCCACCCCGGCGCAATCCTCAAGGCTCCTTCGCGCGTCGCCGCACCCGCGCCGGCTGCACCCGTTGCACCCGCGCCGTCCCACTAGCGCCGCGTGAGCCTTTGGGGGGGGCGCTCACGGGGCACACCTCGCACCTCGCTCGCCGGCTCAGGTGCCCGCGCGTCGTCCCTGAGCACGTCCCAAGTAGCCCCCGCGCACGAAAATCGTAGCGTGAATTCACGCTACGATTTTTGTGCGAGAGGGGCTCGCCGGTCAGCGCTTTGCGAGGAGCGATGCATGACGCATCGAGATCAGGTGCCACGGGTCGTAACGCACTGGCGCACGCGGGCTGCTTTGGGGCGACCCCCCAGAAAGGTCAGAGATAGGGAGCGGGGGGCACGGGCACGTCGAGAGACGGGTACCTCAGGGCTTGTATTTGCGCCTGGCCGAGCCCTCGGCATCCGCGCACTTGGCGATTTTCGGCGCGGCTTCGGCGAGCTCGGAGCGTGCGTAGTCTAGGGCGCGGTTGGCTTCGGCGGGGTTGCTCGCGAGGAGGCCCTTGGCGCGCTCGGTCTCGCTCAGTGCGGCGACGTGCTGGCCGTAGCCGTCCACGCACAAGCGCTGCAGCTCGCACAGCTCAGGTGCGCCGCAGCTCACGCTCTTCAGGGCGTCGAGCAGCTCGCCCTTTTGCGCATTGGGCGCGTCGCGCAGCACGTCGATGGCGCGGGTGATGAGCCCGGCTTCGGCCTTCTCACTCGACGATGGGCCGAGCGAGCACTGGCAGAGCGAGCAACCGAGCAGTACGGCAGCGCTCGAGCGCAGGAGACGGCGCTCGCTCAGTCCGCAGCCTTGGGCGGCGGACCCATCTGAATCCGCTCGCCGATGTACGCGCCGATCAGCGTGAACAGCACGCCCAGCACCGAGAGCAGCACGTACATGAACGCGGGCATCGTTTTCACGGTTTGGTTCACGTACAGCAAGAACGCGGTCGGGATCGCGACCAAGAACACGGCCACCATCGGCTCGATGAAGGTCTTGCCGGGCGAGATCAGACCGATCAACATCCCGCCCAGAAACCAGACCGGGATCGAGATCCGCATCCCGGCCGAGCCCTCGAAGTCGAATGCCGGAATCACCATCGGCAGGCCCATGACCAGAGCTGCGGTCATGACCGACATGATCGCGATCGACACGCCGAACCAGAGCAGGCTGAAGCCCTCTTGCTGATAGCGGCGCTCGAGCTCCTCTTGACGGGTGAGCGTGCGCTTCAGATCTTCGATCTTGGCTCCGCACGACACGCAACGGTTGTTGGCGAGCGGCGGAGTATTCGCGAAACCACAGGACGGGCAGATGAGCTTGCTAGCGACAGCCATGGGGACCCCTAATGCTACTCCCATGAAAGTACACCGTTCACTCTGAAATGTCGCTTCGCGAGCCGAGCCCGGCAGGAGCCTCGGGACACCTACATTGGCGGTCGGTTGGCGGTCCGTTAGCGATTTGCGCGGACGCGCGCGCGCCGGAGTGGCCGCTCGGCCGGAGGGTCGCGTGCCGCGTTCGGCCCGGCGGGACTGTTTCTGCTAGGCTCGCGGCGTTTATCGCGTCTGCCACTTCCGCCGTGCGCGCCCGTTTCGCGGAACAAAGCGCGGCCGGTGATGTCGGATACTGTTGCTCGCTCGTCCTCGCCAATCCGCCAGCCATGTCCCGCTACCCCTCCAGCCCGGATCTGCTCGGAACACCCGCCGCATCGGATCACGACCTCGAGGCGCTGCCCGCTCCCCGGAGGCCGTGGCGGCGCGCCACACTCGGCGCGCTCGCCTTGTCGGCCGTGGGTTCGCTCGTGCTGGCGTTCCAGCTCCGCGGGGACGCCGTGTTCGCGTTGGAGAGCGGGCCGCCGATCGACTTGGGCGAGCTCAGCCAATTGCACGCGGGCGCGAGCAACCGCAACACCTGGGTCCACGGCACGGGCACGCTCCGCGCGGACGGCGCCGTGCACTACGCGCGGCCTCTCGAGCGTGACACCTATCGCTTGGCTCAAGTCGAAGGCAACGACAAGCTCTGGGTGCAAGTCAGCGTGCCGGATGATCCTTCGGATCCGGAGGGCGCGCACTTCGTACCGCCGACCTCCTTCGTGGGTCGGCTGATCCCGGTGAGCCATGCGGGCATTCGCCACGGCATGGTGCGCGCGGCCGTGGGCGACGCCTGGCAAGGCACGGTGCCGGACGACGCTTGGCTGCTCGTCGATGGCGAGGCGCCGCACACCACCCGCTGGGCTTTGGCGCTGTGCGGGTTGTTTCTCGGCTTTGCGACGTTCAATCTGATCGGCCTCGCCAAGTTGACGCAGAAGGTGAGCTGAGCAATCCCGGGCGCCCCATGCCCCGAAAGCCGCGCACCGCTAGCGACATCCCGGACGTTCTGATCATCGGCGGGGGGATCATGGGCACGAGCGCGGCCTGGGAATTGGCGGCTCACGGCGCAAAAGTCGTGGTGCTCGAGCGCAGCGTGCCCGGCGCGGAAGCGTCGAGCGCGGCGGCCGGGATCCTGGGCGCGCAAGCGGAGGCGCACGCGCCCGGGGCGATGGCCGAGCTGTGCTTCGCGAGCCGGTCCAGGTACGGAAAATTCGCGGCCGCTCTGCGCAAGGAGACGCAGATCGACGTCGGCTACCGCGAGTCCGGCGTGCTGCGCGTCGCATTCGAGCGCGGCGCGGTGAGCAACCTGCAGCGGGACGTCGCTTGGCAGAGCAAGGCCGGTCAAACCGTCGAGCGTCTGACCGCGGCCAGCGTGAGGAAGCTCGAGCCCGAGCTTTCGCCGCGCGTGTCCGGCGGCGTGCGCTTCGCGGCCGACTCACGCGTCGACCCCAAAGCATTGTTGCGCGCGTTGCACATCGCGGCACTCGGGCGCGGGGTGCGCTTTCAGAGCGGCGCGTTCGTGCGCCGCATCAAGCTCAGCGGCGAGCGCGCCACGGGCGTCGTGCTCGACGACGGCAGCGAGCTCGCCGCGCGCAACGTGGTGGTCGCCGCCGGCAGCTGGACGTCGCTGATCGACGGCTTGGGCTTGCCCGCGGGGCGTGTGATCCCGGCGCGAGGGCAAATCGTGGAGCTGGAGTTGCCCGCGCCGCCGCTCTCACACGTCGTGTTCGGTCCCGGCGCTTACCTCGTACCGCGTGACGATGGCCGGGTCTTGATCGGGTCCACCGTGGAGTTCGTTGGCTATCGACGCGAAGTGACGGCGGGCGCTGTACGCGATCTACTGGCGCACGCACTCGCGCTCGTGCCGTCCTTGGAGCGCGCCTCGCTGCGCGCCACGTGGTCGAACTTTCGGCCCTACACCAAGGATGAATTGCCGCTGCTCGGGCCGAGCAAAATCCCGGGTTTGTTCCTGAGCACGGGCCACTACAGAAACGGCATCCTACTCGCGCCGATCAGCGCGGAGATCGTGCGTGCGGCGGTGCTCGGGCAGCGCGCGCCGCTCGGGCTCAGCGCCTTTAGCCCCGAACGGGCTCGATAAGCTGTGCTATGGACCCCGCGAGATGAGCCAAAACCCGGTCAAACTCGGCGTGCTGGTCTCGGGTACGGGCTCGAATCTGCAAGCGATTTTGGACGCGATTGCCGCAGGCACGCTCAACGCAACGGTCAGCGTCGTCGTCTCGAACAAGCCCGACGTACCGGCCCTCGAGCGCGCGCGCCACGCCGGCGTCCCCGCGCTCACCATCCCGCACAAGGATTTCGCGAGCCGTGAGGCGTTCGATCGCGCGCTCGTCACTGCGCTGGCCGAGGCGAGCGTGGACTGGGTCGTGCTCGCGGGCTTCATGCGGGTGCTCACGCCGGAGTTTTTGAGCGCCTATCCGGGGCGGATCATCAACATTCATCCCTCGCTGCTGCCCGCCTTTCCAGGCGTGGATGCGGCCAAGCAGGCGCTCGCATACGGCGTCAAGCTCACCGGCTGCACGGTGCATTTCGTCAACCGCGGTGTCGACTCGGGCAAGATCATCGCCCAGCGCGCGGTGCCGGTCGAAGCGGGCGATGACTTGGCCTCGCTCAACGCCCGCATTCACGCGGCCGAGCACGAGCTGTTCGTCAGCGCCTTGCGCGACATCGCAGCCGGGCGTGTCGTCCCGTACTCGGACGAGGTCTGAGTGACGTCTCGCCATTACGACGTCGTCGTCTTGGGGCGCTCGCTGGGTGCGCTGGCGGCCGCAGCGTTGCTCGCGCGGCGGGACTTCCGCGTGCTGTTGCTCGGGCAAGGGCAATACGGGCAGACTTACCGTTTCGAAGAGCACGTGCTGTGCCGGCGCTCGTTCACGTTACTCTCCGGCTCTTCGCCGACCTGGCGCCGCATTTTGCACGAGCTCGCGCAAAGCCCGCAATTTCGACGGCGCACCACGCCGCTCGATCCCATGTTCGTGGTCCTGAGTGAGGGTCGGCGCATCGAAGTTCCGCCGGACATGGAGTTGTTCGGCCGCGAAATCGAGCGCGAATTTCCCGAGGTACGGCAGATCGTGGACGAGCTGTACGGATCCATCGCCCAAGTCAACTCCGCTGCGGACGCTGCGTTCGAACGTGACGCGCTCTGGCCGCCCGGCAACTTCTGGGAGCGCTTCGAGACCGGGCGCATCGCCGCGACATTGCCGCTCACGCAAGGCGAACGCGCGCTGGATCTGTTGGGCAAGTTCCCGGCGGGCCACGCCTATCGGGACATCACGACCATCCCCGCGCAGTTCGCGTCGAACTCGGCCATCCTGGGCAGTGAGTTTCCGCCCTTCGCGCTGGCCCGCCTGCACGGCGCCTGGACGCGTGGCGTGCAGTCTTTGTCACGCGCGGAGGACGAGCTCTCGGAGTTCTTGGTCGAGCGCATCGAGGCCCACGGCGGCGTCGTGGAGCTCGGTCGGCGCGCGACGTCGCTGCTCACCAAACGCGGCGCCGTGATCGGCGTGCTGGAAGACGGAGAAGAGGCGGCCACCGGCGCGGGCGCCGTGCTCTGCGATCAATCCGGCGAGACGCTGGCCGCGCTCTCCAGCGGTGAAGGCGTCACCAAGTCCGCTCGTGACGACTGGCCGCGGCTGAGCCCGGAAGCGGGCCGCTTCGTCGTCAGCTTGGTCGTGAATACCCGCGGCTTGCCGGCCCCGTTGTCCAAAGAATCGTTCCTGGTGCCCAGCGAGCGAAAGCGCCGCGATCCTCGGCACCCGACGCTGCATCTGCAGCGCTTCGAGGCCTCGGCGTTCGCCGAAGCGCGCAAGCAAGCGCGCGAAGAAACGCTGCTCGTCGCAGAGACGATCTTGCCCACGCGTGGGCCGCTCACCTTGCTCGAGGCGCGCGAAGCCGTGCTGAGCACACTGCGCGACGCGTTCCCGTTTCTCGACGAGCATTTGCTGATCGTCGACTCGCCGCACGACGGCATGCCGCTGTACGACTATCGGAGCGGCGCGCGGCGCGAGATCGATCGCGTGCATCTGCGCGGAACCGCGCCCAGCGCAGAGCCCATGGAGCGCTTGTGGTCCGTGGAGCCCGCGGGCTATCTGGACCTCGCGGGCGAGCCAGTGCGCGGTCCCATCCCGAACACGTACTTGGTCGGCAAGACCGTGCTCCCCGGCCTGGGCCAAGAGGGCGAGCTAATGGCCGCGTTCGGAGCCGCCAAGCTCATCACCCGCAAAGACGGCGCGCGTCAAAAGATGCGCCGCCAAATGTGGAGCAAGATCGAAACTAGCTGATGCGCATCGTGGCAGGTTCTTTGCGCGGTCGAGAATTGTCGACTCCCGGTGGCGACGCGACCCGTCCCACCGCGGCGCGCGCGCGTGAAGCGCTGTTCGCGATTCTCGCCGACGTCAGCGAGAATCGCGTGCTCGATCTATACGCGGGCAGTGGCGCGCTGGGGCTCGAAGCGTTGTCCCGCGGCGCCAAGCAGCTCGTGCTCGTCGAGGCGAGCAAAGCCGCGCAGCGCGCAATTCGAACCAACCTCGCCACGCTCGGCGTCGAGTCCCGCGCCACTCTGCTGCCCATCCGCGCCGAAGCAGCGCTGCGCGCGCTCGAACGTGTGGGCCCATTCGATTTGGTATTTGCAGATCCGCCCTGGGCGGATGCGCAGGCCGCCCTCGGCGTATTGGAAAAGCTGGCGAGCACCTCGCTGCTCGCTCCGGCCGCTCGGCTTGTGCTGGAACACGCGGCTCGCACGCCGCCGACGCTCAAAGCCGACTCACGCCTGCTCGCGACCGACACGCGACGTTGGGGCGATACCGCGGTGACGATCTTCGAAGTTATCGAAGTGCAGCCAACCGACTCTGCGGCCTCCTCTTAAGAAGACTCGCGCTCGGTCGGAGGGGTAGCTATAGTCGGCGCTAGAAAGCCGGCGGTTTTTCGACCTGTTGATGACGAAAGTGGAGTGCCCCGATGTCTGAAACTACCCCGCCCATCCCCAAGTCCGGCGGTAGCGGCCCGTTCATTCTTGCTGCAATCGTGATGCTGCTGCTCATGGGCGGGCTGATCTATTGGAAGGTGAAGGGGTCGAGCCCCGAGGTCGCCAAGGTCGAGACGCCGAAGCCGAGCGCAACGCCGGTCGAGCCCACCTTGGACGAGCCGCCTCCTCCGCCGCCGCCGCCGATCGCGTCGACCGACGCATCCGCAAAGCCCGACGACAAGGGACCGAAGAAGGTCGGTAGCGCCGTTGCCCTTTCATGTGGTGATTGCACGGGTGAGCCCAACCCCGGCCTCAACGCCGCGTTGAATGGCAAAGCCGGCCAAAGCCGCGGTTGCTACGAGAAAGCGCTCAGCTCCAACTCCACGCTGAGCGGGCACATGACCGTCGCGATCAAGATCAACCAGCAGGGCGCGGTATGTAGCGCCAGCGTGAAGAGCGACATGGGCAACGCGGGCGTCGAGAACTGCGTGCTGCAGAACTTCCGCGCGACCACGTTCCCCGCGCCCAAAGGCGGCTGTGTGGAAGCGCACGTGCCTCTGAACTTCAAACCCAAGACCTGATGCTTCGAGCTTTTTCGCTTAAATCCCCGCTGCCTTGGGCACTCTTGCTCGGCGCGTGTTTGGTCGCTTCGTGTGATGACCGGGGCGCCACGTCCGTGTGCCCGCCCCTGCCGCTGTATCAAACTTATCCGCTCGGTGACGCGTCGCCTCCCGACGCGTCCAGCGCCGACGGCGGAGAGGCGCAAGCAGCGCTGGCCGCCGCGGTGGATGCAGGCTGCGCCACGGCACCGACTCAGTTTCCCGATGAGGGGAGCGCCGCGGGTGCTTCGGGCGCCGCGAGTGAGGGTGGCGGCACGTCGGGCACGGGCGGCGGCTCCGGCGCTGCCTCCGCTGGCAGCTCGAGTGCGCATGACGGCGGGAGCGCTGGCGAGCTGGCTGGTGCCGCCGGTAGTGGCTGACCCAGACGAAGGCGCGCCGAACGCGTCCGACGAATCGGTGACTGCGCAGCCAGCGCACGTCAATCGAGGCCGCGCGGTCGAGCATCGCTTCGGTGTGTTGCTCACGGTAGCTTACGACGGCCGGCGCTTCTCGGGTTGGGCACGGCAGACCAACGCGCGCAGCATTGCAGGCGAGCTAGACGGCGCGATCGCCGCGATCGATCCGAAAGCGAGTCAGACGCGCGGCCTCAGTCGCACTGACGCGGGCGTGCACGCGCGCGAGCAGCTCGCTGCGTTCGACACCGACAAGGACATTGGTCTGCGCGGTTGGGTGCTCGCGATCTCTCAGCACTTGCCCGACGAGATTGCGATCGTACGCGCGACGCGCGTGCCGCCAGGGTTCGACGCGCGCCGCTACCTCACCCGCAAGGTGTATCGCTACACGGTCCTGCACAGCTCCGTGCGCGATCCCTTCTTGGAGGGGCGGGTCTGGCGCATCTACGAGAGGTTGAACCACTCCGCGTTGAACGAGGTCGCGCAGTCCCTAGTAGGGAAACATGACTTCGCCGCGTTTCGCGGCGCCGCCGACACGCGCACGGACACGGTGCGACAGATCTTTCGCATCGAGGCGCGTCAGGCGCATAGCGACGAACGCATCACGCTGGTTGAAGTCGAAGGCGACAAGTTTTTGTACAATATGGTGCGAATCATCGTCGGAACACTGATCGACATCGGTCGTGAACGCTGCCCGAAAGATGCGCTGACCCGTGCGTTGGTCAGCCGAGACCGAACGGACCTCGGCATGACCGCGCCGCCAGACGGCCTCTGTCTGGAACGTGTCACGATCGACTTCTCGAAAAGTGACACGACCTACGGTGGCGTACCGCTTGCGAGTGACACGCCTGAATCCTGGCCCTCGCCGCATTGACGGAAGTCGAAGCGTCGCGTAGCTTCCGCCGGCGACAACGCGGGCTCGCACCCGTTCGTCGAGCTACGCTCAGTCGCGTCCTTAGACAGCGACTTGGTCAGCGAGCAGCGAGCACTTCAGGAGCTTCGAAAACGTGATGGGCCTCAAGCAAAGAATCGTGGACCGCGGCAAGCAAGCACTCCTCCAGCCGAGCGTGCTGCGCTGGGTCACGGACGATCGCGTGATGAAGGCCACCGAAGGCTTGCTCGACGCGCGCACGCGCATGCGCGACGCCTGGCAGGTGCTCATCAAGGGCACCGAGCTGCCCAACATCGATCCCGCGCTGGACGAGAACATCGGCGAGACCGCTCCGGCGACCAAGACCAACGGCCACACCAGCAACGGGCACGCCAACGGCTCGGCTCACGCCAACGGTTCCACGCACACGAACGGTGCGACCAACGGCGCCGCCCGTCACGAGCTGTCCGATCGCGAGGGCTCATCCAACATGGAAGAGTCCATGAAGGAGCGCACGAGCCTAGCCAGTGTCGGCGGTAAGGACGTGTTCGAGAAGGCCTTCAAGTTCATGGCCGCGGACAACGCGCGCAAGATGGGCATCTACCCCTTCTTCCGCCCGCTCGATCTCAACGACGGCCCCGAGGCGCTCATCAACGGACGCCGAGTCATCATGCTCGGCTCGAACAACTACCTCGGCCTCACGACGCACCCGAAGGTGCGTGCCGCCGCGCAAGCCGCGATCGATCGCTTCGGAACGAGCATGACCGGGTCGCGCCTCGTGAACGGCTCGATGAAGCTCCACGAAGAGTTCGAGCAGAAGCTCGCCGCGTGGATGGGTAAAGAGAGCGCCATCGTCTTTACCACGGGCTACCAGGTGAACATCGCGACCTGCGCGGCCCTGCTCAGCAACAAGTCGACCGTCGCCGTCATCGACCGCAACGTTCACGCGTCGCTCTACGACGGTGCGCGGCTCGGTCAGGCCGCCGGCGCGCGTTTGATTCGTTACAAGCACAACGACGCCGATTCACTCGACAAGACGCTGGAAAAGCTCGAGTCCGACGAGGGCGCGTTCGTCATCACCGACGGCGTGTTCAGCGCCGAGGGCGAGATCGCCAAGCTCGACGAGATCGTACCGATCGTGAAAAAGCACGGGGCGCGCCTGCTCGTCGACGACGCGCACGCCATCGGCGTGATCGGGCCCGGCGGTCGCGGCACCGCCCACAGCTTCGGCTTGCAAGACCAAGTCGACTTGATCGGCGGTACCTTTTCCAAATCGCTGGCCAGCATTGGCGGCTTCTTGGTCGGCGAGCGCAAGGTGCTC
>JBEQTH010000047.1:0-14359 GCA_040348785.1 Myxococcales bacterium
CAAGCGTTATTCGGGGTACGAGCTTCGGCGCATCGCCGCTGAAATCCAAGACCAGGTGAAGCAAGTGCCGGGAGTCAGCGAGGTCACGCTCAGGGGCGGCGAACGCCGCCAAGTTCGCGTCTTGCTCGATCCCGAAAAGATGGCTGCCCGTCAGGTCTCCCCCTTGGCGGTGGCGGCGGCGCTCGGCGCGGCCAATCAGCGCCTGCCTGCGGGCACGCTGACCGCGAACAATCGGGAAATCCTGCTCGAGACCGGGACGCTTCTTTCTAGCGCGCGCGATGTGGGAAATGTGGTCGTTGCAGTCGCTGCCGGCCGCCCCGTGTTCGTGCGGGACCTGGCGCGTATCGTGGACGGACCCGAGGAGCCCTCGACCTACGTCCGGTTCGGCGCGGGAGCGGCTGCGGAGGGAGTCGCCCGCGAGGCGGCGCTGGGGCCGCTACCCGCGGTCACCCTCTCAGTCGCGAAACACCAGGGGCTGAATGCGGTCGCTGTCGTGGACGATGTAACGCGCAAGGTCCATTCGCTCGAAGGCAACGTCATTCCTTACGACGTGCAAGTGAGCGTAACAAGGGACTATGGCGCTACCGCCGCAGAGAAGAGCAACGAGCTCTTGCTGCACATGGCGATCGCAGTCGTCAGCGTCGGAATTCTGGTCTGGCTCGTGCTCGGTCGTCGTGAGTCGGCGATCGTGATGCTCGCCATCCCGGCAACGCTGGCTTTGACGCTGGCGGTCATCTACCTCTACGGCTACACGCTGAACCGGATCACGCTGTTCGCGCTGATCTTTTCGATCGGGATCCTCGTCGACGATGCGATCGTGGTCGTGGAGAACATCACTCGGCATTGCCGGCTGCCCGAAAATCGCGGACTGACGCCGACCGAGATTGCAGTGCGCGCCGTCGATGAGGTCGGCAATCCCACGATTTTGGCCACAATGACCGTGATCGCGGCCATCTTACCGATGGCGTTCGTGGGCGGCTTGATGGGACCTTACATGCGCCCGATTCCGATCGGCGCGACCGCGGCCATGGTCTTCTCGTTGGTCGTAGCCTTCATCGTGACGCCCTGGGCCACGATTCGCTTCATGCATTGTGGCGGCGAGCATGGCGATGAGCCGGCAGAAGGGCGCATGACGCTGGTGTACCGGCGGGTCATGGGCAGCTTGCTTCGAGTTGCTCGCGTGCGTCACCTGTTCTTGGGCGGCGTGGTCTTACTACTGTTTGGTTCAATGGCGCTCGTCGCAGTGAAGTGGGTACGCGTCAAGATGCTGCCCTTCGACAATAAGAGCGAATTTCAGATCGTGATCGACATGCCCGAGGGCACCCCGCTCGAGCAAACCGATCACGTGACGCAGGCGATCGCCGACGTGGTGCGAAAGCAACCAGAAGTCACGAACTACCAAACCTACGTGGGCACGTCAGGGCCGTACAACTTCAACGGCTTGGTCCGTCACTATTTCTTGCGTCAAGGCTCGAACGTCGCGGACGTGCAGGTCAACCTCGTCGATCGTGGGGAGCGCAAAGCGCAAAGCCACGCGATCGCCAAGCGGGTGCGCGAAGCCATCTCACCGATCGCGCAGCGCAGCGGAGCCCGCATCAAAGTAGCCGAAGTGCCGCCAGGCCCGCCTGTGTTGGAGACACTAGTAGCCGAGATCTACGGACCCGACTACGCACGACAGATCGAGGTCGCCGGGCAAGTTAGAAAAACCATGGAGCAAACTCCTGGTGTCGTCGACGTCGATTGGTATGTCGAAGACGAGCAGCCCAAGTATCGCTTCGTAGTCGACCAGGAGAAGGCCGCGCTGAGTGGCGTCACCGAAGCCGAAATCGTGCGCGCCTTGCGCCTTGCTGGCGCGGGCGAGGCGCAGGGCCTGATCCACGACGAACGCGAAAAGGAGGACGTCCCGGTGCTGCTGCGGCTCGACCGCGCCACACGCTCCGACCTCCCGCGGCTGCTCGGCGTGCGACTCAGCGGCAAAGACGGTGCACTGGTCAGCATCGCCGAGCTGGTGCACCCCGAGCTCGTAACCCAAGACGAGAGCATCTATCACAAGAACTTGATGCCGGTGGTCTACGTCACTGCCGACGTTGCCGGGGCAATCGAGAGCCCTGTGTACGCGATCGCCGAGCTCGGCCCGAAGCTCGATCGGCTGAAGCTCCCGGAAGGTTACCAACTCGAGCAGCGCACAGCGAGTCAGCCATTTTCGAGCGAAAAGTTGGCGATGAAGTGGGACGGGGAGTGGCACATCACCTACGAGGTCTTCCGCGACCTCGGGCTCGCTTTCGCCGTCGTGTTGGTGCTCATTTATGTGCTCAACGTGGCTTGGTTCCAGTCATTCAAGACACCACTCGTGATCATGTCTGCCATCCCGTTTTCGCTGGTGGGCATCTTGCCAGCACACGGATTGCTGAATGCCTTCTTCACCGCCACCTCGATGATCGGCTTCATCGCCGGCGCTGGCATCGTGGTGCGCAACTCGATCATTTTGGTCGATTTCATCGAACAACGGCTGCGAAAGGGAGTGCCTCTCGAGCGCGCCGTGGTCGACGCCGGCGCGATCCGCTTTCGCCCAATGGTGCTCACCGCGGCCGCGGTGGTGGTCGGGGCCGCGGTAATCCTCTTCGATCCCATCTTCCAAGGGCTCGCCATCTCGCTCATGGCCGGTGAGGTGGCTTCGCTGCTGCTCTCGCGGATGACGGTCCCGGTCGTCTATTTCATGATGCGACGTCGCGAAGAGAGACGAAATGCCGAACGGGCGGTCGAGCCAACGCCGACGGCAACAGAAACGAAATCCGAGATAGCGCCAACCGCCGTCTGAGTAGAAGGAGAAGACTCACATGACCATCGAGCGCTGGATTCGCTTCTTTGCTGGCTCATTCGTACTCGTCTCACTCGCCCTCACCTACTTCGTGAGCCCCTGGTTCGCCTTGATGACGGGATTCGTTGGCGCCAATTTGCTGCAGTCCTCACTCACCTCCTTCTGCCCGCTCAGCTACGTGCTGCGTGCATTGGGGGTTCGTGAGCAACCGGATTCTACGCTGCGCACGATCGAACAGTCTCGCTAACTGGCGGGTTGGCCCCACGCGAGAGCAGGTGGCATGATGCCGCATCTTGGACTCCTCGAGCGTGCCGCCCACCCAACCAGCAGAAGCCGATCTCGGGGAGCTGTTGGCGCGTGCTCGCCTCGGCGACAAGGCAGCTCTCGAAACAGTGTTGAGCAGCGTCGCACCTGCGATTCACCGGTTCGGTCTGCGCATGTGCAAGAACGCGCACGACGCCGAAGACGTGCTCCAGGATACGCTGCTCACTTTGGTCAGCCATTTGGGAGACTTCGAGGGGCGGTCCTCATTGTCGAGCTGGGTGTTTTCCGTCACTCGCAGCGCCTGCACCAGAAAGCGACGCGGGTTGAAGAATCGTCCGTTGTTGGGCGAAGAGCACCTCGTCAACGAATCCGCGACTGCTCCGAGCCCAGAGAGCGGCGCTGCCGATCAAGAGCTCTCGATGGCGCTCTCGGCGGCGCTCGCCAGCTTGTCCGACGATCAACGCGAAGTCGTCCTACTGCGAGACGTGGAGGGCCTCACGGCGCCCGAGGCAGCGTCGGCATTGGGCGTGTCGGTCGAGGCGTTGAAGAGTCGCCTGCACCGGGCTCGCGCCGCTCTGCGCGATGCGCTCCGGCCTTTTCTGGAGTCCAGCGCACCGCGAGCGACCGCCAATTGCCCGAACGTGGTCGCCCTTTGGTCGAGCAAGTTGGAGGGCGATCTGAGCCAGCAGGATTGCTCGGCCATGGAGCGCCATTTGCTCGATTGTCCTAGTTGCGCGGGTGCCTGCGGTGCGCTGAAGCAGGCGCTACTTGGCTGTCGACAAATGGGCGGCGAGGTGTCGCCAGAGGTTCAGGCGAGCGTGAAGGATGCTCTACGGGACTGGACCGCGCAGCGCCGGATCTGAACTGAGAGGTGCCGGGCGCGGGTGCCTCGAAAGTGGCGCGTTCTGCCACATTGTCCGATCCCCAGGCCGGAAGTAGCGTCCGCGAGTGGCTGGTGAATCGAATCAAGATCAAAAACTCTTAGCGCAACGCTTGATGATCGCTGTGGTTGCGCCGATTGGGCTGCTGCTTTTGGTAGCCGTCGTGCTGGCGTTTCAGATCGTCAAATTGACCGACACGGCGCACTGGGTCGATCACACCGACGAAGTGATCGGTCGAATCAGCGAGATCCAGAATCAAGTCGTGGATCAAGAAACGGGCATTCGCGGCTACTTGCTCAGCAACGACCGCGTGTTCCTCGGGCCGTACGAACGAGCCCAGCCATTGCCGATGTTCGCGGTTTTGCACCAATTGGTCGCGGACAACCCGCCCCAGCAGGTGCGCGCCGATACGGCACGTGCGCGCTACGAGGCCTGGCTCGGGCTGTCCGACGTGATCGTACGAACGCCGGATACGAGCCCCTATCGCGAGAAGGAAGCGTTGAGCGAGCGGCGGCGGCGCATGGACTCGGTGCGGGAGGCGCTGCAGCAGATGTTGCTCATCGAGCAAGGACTGCGCGTCGAACGCACCGCCGCCTACGCCGAGAGCAACCGAACGATGACGTTCCTCGGCTTGCCGCTGTTGATCGCCTTGGCGACGGCGCTCGCGTTCATTTCGCGTCGTCAGTTGGGCGCCGTCTCGGCGACTTACCGCAACTTGCTCGACGGTGAGCGCGAGGCACGCGCGATCGTCGAGACCGAGAACTGGGTCCGTACCCAGCACATGAAGGTCGCCGAGGCCGTACAGGGCGATCCGCCTCCCGATGAGCTCGGACGCCGCGCCCTGAATCGGCTGTGCGCGCAAATCGGCGCGGTCGCGGGCTCGTTCTTCGTGGCCCAACCCGGTGGCTACAGGCGCTTCGCGAATTTCGGATTGAGCGGCGAAGTGAGCGACTGGTTCGCAGACGGCGAAGGCTTGGTCGGCCGCGCGGCGCAGGCCAAGACGGTCTTGCACGTGAAGGACGTGCCCGCAGACTTCGTAAAGGTCCGCGCGGGCTCGGGAGAGCGCGTGCCCGCCGAGCTGCTACTCCTCCCCACGTGCCTGGAAGGTAACGCGATTGCCGTGCTCGAATTCGCGTTCTTCGCACCAGTCGAAGCGCGCGCGCTCGAGCTCTTGTCGCGCGTCGCCGAGACGATCGCCATCGCCTTGCGTTCCGTGCAGCAGAAAGAGCGGCTCGCGGATCTTTTGGAGGAAGCGCAGCGGCAAGGCGAGGAGCTACAGACCCAACAAGAGGAGCTACGCGTCGCCAACGAGGAATTGCAGCAGCAGGGCGAAGTGCTGCGTAGCGCCCACGCTCAGCTGGAGGAGGGCAGAGAAGAGCTCGAGACCTCGAATTCGAGCCTGGCCATGCAGCGCGACGCGCTCGCTACCGCGCAGCTCGCGCTCTCGCAAAAGATGGTCGAATTGGAGCGCTCCAGCCGCTACAAGTCCGAGTTCCTGGCCAATATGTCGCACGAGCTGCGCACGCCCCTCAATAGCTCGCTGATTTTGGCCAAGCTGCTGGCCGACAACAAGAACGGCAATCTGACCGAGGAGCAGATCAAGTTCGCGTCCACGATCTATTCGGCGGGCAACGACCTCTTGGCGCTGATCAACGACATCTTGGATCTGTCGAAGATCGAGGCCGGTAAGGTCGAGCTTCGCACGGAGTCGGCGACGCTCGCGCGCTTGGTCGAGCCGGTCACGCGCACCTTCGAGCCGGTTGCCAAGCACAAAGGCGTCTCCTTCGCGGTCGACATGGGCGACCAGCGCGCTGTGATAGAGACCGACGTGCAACGCGTGCAGCAGGTGCTGAAGAATCTGCTCTCCAACGCATTCAAGTTCACCGAGCGCGGCAGCGTTTCGCTGACCATCGAGGCGGACGAGGGGGGCTATTCGTTCCGGGTCAAGGACACCGGGATCGGCATCGCCAAGGCGCATCATGCCGCCATCTTCGAGGCCTTTCAGCAAGCGGACGGCACGACCAATCGGCGCTTCGGCGGCACTGGGCTCGGCCTTTCGATTTCGCGCGACCTAGCGGTGATGCTCGGCGGGGAGCTGCGTGTCGAGAGTGAGATCGGACAGGGAAGCTGCTTCACGCTCACGTTACCCAGGGTACTGGTGCCGGCCGAACAGCGCGAGACAGCGACGCCGACGGTGAGTCGGACGCACGGCCACGGGCCCGCGGGGACGGCGCCTACGCGCGTCGACACCCCCCCGCCGCCGGCGGCAGGGCTCGCGGAAACCCCAGCCTTTCCGGACGATCGAGAACACATCGACAGCCAACGGCGGCTGCTATTGATCGTCGAGGACGACGTGGCGTTCGCCGAGATCTTGGCCAAGCTGGCGGCGGAGTTGTCGTTCCAATTTTTGGTCGCGCACAGCGCGGAAGAGGGTGTGCGTCTGGCCACGCAATTCTTGCCCGCAGCCATCATCTTGGACGTGAACCTGCCGGATCGGCTGGGTTTGACCGCGCTCGATCGCTTGAAGCAAAACGGCGCAACGCGGCATATCCCGATCCACGTGATGTCGGTCGAAGATTATTCGCGCATGGCGCTCTCGATGGGCGCCGCAGGCTACCTGTTCAAGCCCATCCAGCGCGAGGACCTCGTGGCTGCGCTCACGCGGATGAAAGAGCGCTTCTCACGCATGCGGCGCTTGCTAGTCGTCGAGGACGATGCCGTGCAGCGCGAGGCCGTCACGCAGCTCCTGAGCAGCGAGGACGTGGAGATCGTCGCCGTCGCCACCGTGGCGGAAGCCGAACGGCAGCTCGCCGCGGGCGCGTTCGACTGCGTCGTCACGGATCTCTCCTTGCCCGACGCCTCGGGCTACGATCTACTGGAGCGGATGGCCGAGGACCACGCGTATGCGTTTCCGCCGGTCATCGTCTACACTGGCCGCTCGCTGACGCCCGACGAAGAGCAGCGTTTGCGCCGCTTTTCGAGCTCGATCATCGTCAAGGGGGCGCGTTCGCCCGAACGGCTGCTCGACGAAGTGACGTTGTTTTTGCATCAAGTCGAAGCGCAGTTGCCCGCGGATCGGCAGCGCATGTTGCGCCAGGTCAGGGATCGCGAAGCCGCTTTCGACGGCAAGAAGATCTTGATCGCCGAGGACGACGTACGCAACATCTTCGCGCTCACCAGCATCTTGGAGCCCAAGGGCGCACAGCTGTTCGTGGCGCGCAACGGTCGTGAGGCACTCGAGCTGCTCGAGCGCACCCCCGACATCGACTTGGTATTGATGGACGTGATGATGCCCGAGATGGACGGGCTCGAGGCGACGCGCCAAATCCGGAAACCCGGGCAACGCTTCAACAAGGTGCCCATCATCGCTCTCACGGCCAAAGCCATGAGTGACGATCGGGATTTGTGCATCAAGGCCGGCGCCAATGACTACGTGGCCAAGCCCCTGGACGTCGAGATTCTGCTGTCTCTTGTGCGCGTTTGGCTGCACAAGCGGTGAGGGTGGCATGACCGAAGAAATCGAAATTCGCCTGCTGCTCGACGCCATCTATTCGCGGTACCACTACGATTTTCGCAGCTACTCGGCCGCGTCGTTGAAGCGCCGGCTGCAGGCCGCAAAGGTGCAGATGAACGCCGATACGTTGTCCGCGTTGCAAGAGCGCGTGCTGCACGAGCCCGAGTCGTTCACGCGCCTGTTGCAGTTCTTGACGGTCGGCGTCAGCGACATGTTTCGAGATCCGAGCTTCTTCCGCGCACTGCGCGATCAAGTCGTTCCGGAGCTGCGCACGTACCCGTCGATTCGGATTTGGATCGCTGGCTGTAGCACGGGCGAAGAGCTGTATTCCTTCGCCATCCTGCTGCGTGAAGAAGGGCTGCTCGATCGAACCACGTTGTACGCCACCGACATCAACCCGGAAGCGCTGCACAAGGCCGAGCAAGGCTTGTATCCGATCGAACGGCTGCAAGCGTTCACCGAGAACCATCGCTTATCGGGCAGTAAGTGCTCGCTATCGGAGTACTACACGGCGGCTTACGGCTCTGCCGCGTTCGATCGCACCTTGCGCAAGAACGTGGTCTTTTCTGACCATAGCCTGGCCACGGACAGCGTGTTCGCCGAAGTCCAGCTCGTGTCGTGCCGCAACGTGCTCATCTACTTCGATCGTCCGCTCCAAGACCGCGCGCTCGGCCTGATGAAGGACTCGCTGTGTCGGCGCGGCTTTTTGGGCTTGGGCTCCAAGGAGAGCCTGCTCTTCACCCAACACGCCTCGGCGTTTCGCGACTTCATCCCGAGCGAGCGGTGGTTCCAGCGATGCTGACGTTGAGCCTGGAGCAGGCGCGGCACCTCCAGTCGTGTCGAGCGCTGGTCGTGGGTGCTTCTGCGGGCGCAGTCGAGGCATTGAATCTGCTCTTGCCCGGAGTGCCGCAAGACGCGCGCATTCCGCTGGTCGTCATCGTGCACTTGCCGCCGAACCGCCCGAGCTTGCTGCCCGAGCTGTTCGGGACACGCTGTGCGGCTCGCGTGCGGGAGCCACTGGACAAAGAGCCAATGAGCGCTGGTACTATCTGGTTCGCGCCTTCGAACTACCACCTGCTGCTCGAGACCGACTGCTCTTTTTCGCTCTCGATCGATGAGCCCGTGAATTTTTCTCGCCCGTCGATCGATGTGCTGTTCGAGTCCGCCGCCGACGCGCTCGGAGCCGATTTGTGTGCGATCGTGTTGACCGGCGCCAACGAGGACGGCGCTCGTGGCGCTCGCCTCGTACGCGACCGTGGCGGTTTGGTCATCGTGCAGGATCCGAGCACGGCCGTTGCTGCGGACATGCCGGGTGCGGCCATTTCTCGTGCCAATCCACAAATCGTCGCTACTCTGCCCGAAATAGCGGATCTTATCCGTGTCGCGACTCGAGCGGTTCAATGACCAAACCTCGCCCTCCCGTGAAGTTCTTACTCGTCGACGATCTCGACGAGAACCTGCTCGTGCTCGAAGCGCTGCTGCGTCGTGAAGGGCTGCAGTTGCTCAAGGCGCGCTCGGGGCGTGAGGCACTCGAGCTCATGCTCGAGCACGAGTTTGCGCTGGCCCTAATCGACGTGCAGATGCCGGAGATGGACGGCTTCGAGCTGGCCGAGCTGATGCGCGGGACGGAGCGGACTCGACACGTGCCGATCATCTTCGTCACTGCGGGAATGCAAGAGCGTCACCGAGTATTCAAGGGCTACGACGCAGGCGCCGTCGATTTTCTGTTCAAACCGCTCGAACCACAGATCTTGCGCCACAAGACCGAGACCTTCTTTCAACTGCACCGCCAACGGCAGGACCTAGCCGAGACGCTGCGCCTGAACGAAGAGCTAATGGCCGTGGTCGGCCACGATCTCAGAAATCCGCTGAACGTCATCCTGATGACGACCAGCTTGCTCGCCAGCTCCACCGATCCGGAGCTGAAGAAGTGCGTGACGCGTTTGCAATCCAGCGGCACTCGCATGCTGCACATCATCGACGAGCTGTTCGATCTGTCGCGCGCTCGCTTGGGCGGCGGCATTCCCATCGAGCGCACGCCGATCGATCTATTGGCCATCACACGTAAAACGGTGGCCGAGTTCGAGGCCACGAACCCGAGCCGTCAGATCGAAGTGGTGGCGCAGGGCGACCTACTCGGAGAGTGGGACGGCGGTCGGCTCGGCCAGGTGCTCTCGAACCTGATCGGCAATGCCTTGCGGCATGGCGTGGTCACGGTTCCCATCACCGTCAAGCTCACCGGCAACGCGACGGACGTACGGGTCTCCGTGCACAACGGGGGTCACATTGCCGCTGACTTGATGCCGCGGCTGTTCGAGCCGTTTCAGTCGGGCGTAGGTAAGCGAACGCGCGCCGAAGGTCTCGGCCTCGGCTTGTACATCGTGCAACAGATCGTCCAAGCCCACGGCGGGGACGTGCATGTGAGCTCGAGCCCCGAAGCCGGCACCGCCTTCGAGCTCCACTTACCGCGTCACTGAGCCGCCGGCGCCGGCGTGCCGCCAGAGTGGTTCGACGTCGAACCTCCGGGGCCCGCTGCCCGCGTTTTTGGGCGGCCTAGCGCCGGGATCTTAGCTAGAGTCGCGAGACTGTAGGATGAAGAAGCAAGAGGCGGTTCACCAGGCCTTGCAGGCCGCGCTCGATTCGTGGAATTGGCGTCCGCCGAGCCCACACGTGGTCGGGCACCCCTCCGAATCGGTGTTCGAGCCCGCCGTAATCACCGAGCTGTCGACCACCGTGTTCAGCGGCGAAGCGAAGGAGTGGCTGCGCTACCTGAGCTTGCCCGCGTCGGCCCGTTTCGAGCCGGACATTTCGGTGCGCGTGCATTTTCAGCCCGACATCAAGCTCGCCGCCTTCGAGGCCGAGAACGACGACTCACGCTGGCTCGCCGATTTGCTCGCGCTCGGCCTACGCAGGACACGCAAGCGCTTGGAGGACAAGCCCAAGGTCCTGAACGTGTTCGACGACCTGCTGTTCGTGAACGCACGCCGCGGCGAGCGTCGCGTCACCGTCAAGCTGAGCCCGGACGTGCCGAGCGATGGCACGCGCGAAGTGCCGCGCGACGGCTTGAGCGGGCACGGCGAAACGCGCATCGTGCTCCACTCGCGCCTGGTGCGTTACATCCACGAAGCGTTGCTCGCGCAAGCACGCAGCCACGACGAAGTGATCGGCCTGTGCTGGCCGTTGGTGTCTCGCTTCGTGGCTCAGCTCGGCTACCCCGAATCACCGCGCGATCGCTTCGCCGAGAAGATCGAGGTTTTCGCACGTATCACCTTCGTCTCGATCAACGTCTTGTACGAGTCTCGCAAGTCGGGGCACCTGATCCCGAGCCACGCTGGCGCGCTGTACGAGGACATGGTGAGCGAGTCGAGCGGCATCCCGCGGCCGGAATTGATGGATCGCCACCCGTACTTCCGGATGCTGAACAAGCTCGGCTTTCTCCTGCGCGGTCACGCCTACGGCGGTGACGCCGCAGAGGTCAAAGTCGCTGCCTGTGAGTACTTGGACAGCTTGTACCTGCGGCTCAGCCTAGCCGGCGCCATGCCGGACGTGGCTCCTGCGATGGCACCGATGGATTTCGAGCGAGTGGGTCGCAAGGTTCGCACCACGGTGCCGGAAATCGGCCGCTTCGGCATCGTCGATCAAGAGGATCTGGAAGCCTGGAAGCAAGTCACCGACTCCTTCCGGGACGTCGGCTTCACGCTCCTTCGCCAGCTCGGCATGGGCGAGTTCGGGCGCGTATACGAAGCGCTGAACGACAACAGCTCGAACTATCCGGGCCGCGTCGCGCTCAAGGTCGATCGCATCGTCGGCAAGAAGAAGAATGCAATCCTCGAGGCTGAGTCAGCCATCGCCGTCGGCCGAGCATTGGCCCGTTCGCCGCATTTGATGCGCCTTTACGACACCGGCAAGCTCAAGGGCCAACGGTACACGTACCACGTGCTGCAATTGATCAACGGCGACACGCTCGACAACCTCGTGGGCGTCACCGGCACCGAGCACGCTAGCGTGAGCCGGCCACCGTCGGCGCGCGCCAGCGAGAAAGAAGGCCAAGCGGAGTTCGAGCGCGCCCAAAGCCTGCGCGGGAACGAGCTGTGGCGCAGACAGCGCATGGCCCTGCCCTTCACCCACGCGCTCTCACCCGCGATGGTGCTGGATCTATTGACCAGTGTCTTGCTCTGGATGGAAGGGGTTCACGAGATCGGGTACGCGATCAACGATCTCAAGAACGGCAACTTGATGATGAGCCGCCGCGGCCAGCTCAAGGGCATCGATCTGGACTCGTATGCGCCCGCGCACTCGCCCAAGGACAAGGTGACGGACTTCATGTTTCTAGCCGTGTCCGTCATCCTGCTCTTGTTCAGCGCTCCAGTCGCCAATCGCGGGCGAAACGTGCCTTGGGAGGGCCTCATCGAGAGCGAGGCCAAGCTGCGCGCAGGCCTGACCGAAGCCTGGCCTTTCGGCAATGTGGAACAACTCAGCGACGGCCGCGTCAGCCGCGAAGAGCTAACCAACGTGCTGGTCGACTTGGTGCACCGCAGCCGGCACTTGATTTACACGAAGCGGCCAGAGCTGTTCTCGGAGGATATTGCGAGGATGGTGAGCTTGAAGCATCGGTTGTTGATTGAGGAGCTCGTGATCGACTGAGGCGAGGGGAGATCTTTTTGGGGGGGGAGGTGGGGTGAGATCGGGACTTGGGGGAAGATCGCGAGTTGCGCCGGCATTCGTTCAGACCGGGCACATGGGTTACTTCTGATGGGATGAAGCCCCCGATCCAACGGATCAAACCGATCCTCCGCGAAGACCCCGATCCTGCCCCCAATCTCCCCCAACGCCCACTCCCCACCGCCGCACTCGAGCCCGCCGCCGCCAAAGATCTTACAAGAACCACCCAATCTTCAAATTGAACGTCGGCAACGGTGTTCTCCCAATCGTATCCAAAGTCGACCTCACCTTATCGTCATTCGGCTTCACATACGTCGATTGCACGTAACTCTTCGCCGGTTCCTGGAGGTTCGGCGTGTTCGTCGCAAAGTCCACCTTGCTCGGCGCGATCGGCAGCTGTGCGCCGACGTCGATACCGATCGTGAAACCGGAGCCGAAGATTTTCATGAAGCCGACCTGCGGTGTGAGCACGAGCGTGCGCACCGAGCCTTGGCTGTCGACCAGGATGGGGTTGGGGATACCGAATCCCGGATACATGGTCTGAGCCGCGTCGGTGCTCAGCTTGCCGTTGACCGTCCCCTTGATGGTCGCATAACCCACGCCCGCGCCGACGAAGAACGAGCCGCCAAACGGGTACAAGCGGCCATAAGCGTCGTACTCTTGGTACGAGAGCTTGGCATCGCCGTAGTACGAGATCTTCACGGTCGGGATGAGGCCGATATTGATGCCTGCGCCGATGAAGCGGGTGAGCTTGATTTGACCGCCGAGGCTCAAGATCTCGGGTAAGCCGCCACCGACGAGCACGCCGATTCGGAACGGGCCGAACACACCGTCACCGTCTTCGTCCTTCTCCGGTTCTTCCTGGTGGTGCACCGTCTCCGACGCGGCGCTCGGGTGGGCATTGTCTTCGGCAAGCGGCGCGGCTTTGGGCTCTGGCTGCGCGCTCGGCGGCGCGCTCACGGCTGCCGGATGCGATGGCGGCTTGGGTTTCGTGCGCGGCTCATCAGGGAGCGGAGCGAAGGCTGCGTTGCCCGTCGCGGGCACGGTGGCGGGCGGCGCGGGTGCCGGCGCGGGCGGCTCAGCTGGCGCGGGCGGCAGCGTCTCCGTCGGCGGAGCGACGCTGGGCGGCGCTGCGCCGGGCGGCTCGGGCGGTGGCGCCGCGACCGGCGGCTCGGACGAGGGCGGAGCCGCGGGGAGATCGCTCGGTGCATCCTGCGCCAAGCTCGGGCATGCGAACGCCGCGACCAGCAGGCACGAGGACAAGACAAGGCAGGTCAGCGGATATTGAGTGGCTGAACGCAAGTGGCCTCGAGGGGTTGCAATGGCAAACTCCCTTTTTAGTCCCCTCACCCGCATCCGGCAACGGCCCTGGCGCCGACCCGCACGCGGCCAGGGAGCGCACCCCGCAAATCAGCTGAATTCGCCGCGAATGTAAGCCTTCGTGCGCTCTTCGCGGGGGTCACTGAAGAGCTCGGCCGAGGGGCGGTACTCGATCAGGTAACCGGTGCGGCCGCCCGCAGAGGTATCCACGAACAGGAACGCGGTGCGGTCAGCCACACGCTGCGCCTGCTGCAGATTGTGAGTCACGATCGCGATCGTGTATTTTTCCTTCAGCTCGAGCATCAGATCTTCCACGCGGCGCGTGGCGATCGGATCGAGCGCGGAGCACGGCTCATCCATCAACAGCAGCTCGGGCTCGACTGCGATCGCGCGGGCGATGCACAAGCGCTGCTGCTGGCCGCCCGAGAGCGACAAGCCGCTCGTGTGCAGCTTGTCCTTCACTTCGTCCCACAGGGCGGCGCCGCGGAGGGCCTTCTCCACGCACTCGTCGTAGTTACCCTTGTAGTTGTTCAGCTTGAGGCCGAACGTCACGTTCTTGTAGATGCTCATCGCGAACGGGTTCGGCTGCTGGAACACCATGCCGATCGAGCGCCGCACGGCGACCGGATCGACGTCCGGCGCGTAGATGTCTTGACCGCGGTAGTGCACCGAGCCCGTGAAGCGGAAGCCGTTCACGAAATCGTTCATGCGGTTCAGGCTGCGCAGCACGGTGCTCTTGCCGCAGCCGGAGGGCCCGATGAAGGCCGTGATCTCGTTCGGAACGATCGGGATGTCCGTGTCCCGGACGGCCAAGAAATTGCCGTAGTGCAGGGTCTTGATGCGGCAATCCATGACCACTTTGGGGTCGGCGCCAGCGGTGGCGGCGGCAGGGGGCACGGA
>JBEQTH010000048.1:0-111167 GCA_040348785.1 Myxococcales bacterium
GCAGCTCGGTCAGATCGCCGTCCATCACGCGATCGAGCTTGTACAGGGTCAGCCCGACGCGATGATCGGTGAGCCGGTTCTGAGGGAAATTGTAGGTACGGATTTTGTCCGAGCGCTCACCGGCTTTGACCATGCTGCGCCGCTCGTCGCGCACGGCCGAGTCATGCTTCTCTTGCTCGATCTCGAGCAGGCGCGCGCGCAGGATCTTGAGGCCCTTGGCCTTGTTCTTGATCTGGCTGCGCTCGTCTTGGCAGCGCACGGTGATGCCGCTCGGCAAATGCGTGATCTGCACCGAGCTGTTGGTGGTGTTCACGCCTTGCCCGCCGGGGCCGCCGGAGGCCGCGATGTCGAAGCGCAGATCCTTGTCCTCGATGTGCAGCTCGACTTCGTCGGCCTCGGGCAACACGGCTACGGTCGCGGTCGAGGTGTGGATGCGGCCCTGCGCCTCGGTGGCCGGCACGCGCTGTACGCGGTGCACGCCGCCCTCGTACTTCAAGCTCGAGAACACCCGGCTGCCCGTAACGAGCAGAATCGCTTCCTTGATTCCGCCCGCCGCGGCCTCGCTGCTCGACAAGAGCTCGAGCTTCCAGCCGCGGGTCTCCGCGTAGCGCGTGTACATCCTGAGCAAATCCGCGGCGAACAGCGCGGCTTCTTCACCGCCGGTGCCAGCGCGGATTTCGAGCAGCGTGTTCTTCTCGTCGTTCGGATCCTTGGGCAAGAGCAAAAAGAACAGCTTTTGTTCGATGCCCTCGAGCTTGGCCTCGAGCTCGGGCAGCTCTTGCCGGACCATGGGTCCGAGCTCGGGGTCGTTCAAGGCTTCGCGGTCTTCGGCGACGTGCTTCTCGACCGCGCGCCACTCTTGAAACGCTTCTACGATTTGCGAGAGCCCGCTGCGCTCCCGGTTGAACGAGTTCAACTTTTGCGGATCACCGAATACCTTGGGATCGCAAAGCAGCTGGTCGAGCTCTGCGTAGCGACGGACGATGGATTCGAGCTTGGCGACCGGAATCATGCCGCTTGCGCGGCGCCGCGCGTCGTCAGTGTCGCGAAGTCGTCGAACGTCTGCTCGGTCGCCGTTTCCGGGCGCACACCGAGCTGCTCGCGCTCGAGCGTGACCAAGAGCGCGGACAGCGCGACCTCGAGCTGCTTGTCATCGGGCTCGATGGTCGTGATCTTCTGCACGAGGAAGCCGGGCCAGAGCAAGATTTGCCCGGGGCCTGTGGTGCAGTATTTCGCCAGCACGCGCTGCAGCTCGAACGTGATTGCGGCAATGAACGGCAGGAACGGTAGCTTGAACGCGAAGAACAGCAGGTTATCGGCCAACTTGCCGCCGCCCAAGTGCGGGAGCAGCGGCCCGAGCGCGCTGAACACCAAGATCGAAACCAGCGCGACCATCACGATGAACGTCGTGCCGCAGCGCGGGTGAAGCGTGGTTTTGGGGCGCGCGTTCTCGACCGTGAGCGCCTCGCCCGACTCATAGGTGTAAATCGATTTGTGCTCGGCGCCGTGATACTGGAACACCCGGTAGATCTCGGGCAGCCGCCGAATGAGCAGCATGTAGCCGATCAAGATCGTGAGCTTGGCGGCGGCAGTGAGCAGCTGAAAGCGCACGTCCCGCACGTCGAGCCCCAGCCCGAGCACGCTGCTCGCGGTCGCGGCGAACGCTTGCGGCAACGCGACGAAGATACCGATCGCGAAGACCGCGGACAGCACGCCCAAGAGCCGCTTCTTCGGTTCCGCGGCCGGCGCAGCCGCACCGGGACCGCTACCGAAATCCTGCGGCGCGTTCGTGAGCAGCGCGATGATGGGCAAGGAGAGCAACGACAACGTGCTCGGCCCAGGGCGGGACACGGGCTTGACCGACTTGTCGCTGGCCTCGCCGTCTTCCAAATCTTGTTCGAATTGCTCCGCGGAGAAGCGCAGCGCGGCACTACCGAGCTTGAGGGCTTCGACCAGCGCCGCGACACCGCGCACGAGCGGCCAAGCGAGCTTGCCTTTGCGCAGATCGGCCATCGGCATTTCGCGCACGACGAGCGCGCCGCTCTTGCGCCGCACGACGGCGGAGAAGCAATGCGGCGAACGCATCATCACGCCTTCGATCAGCGCCTGGCCACCGATGTAGGGACGGGCAACGCCATCAGGGCCAAGAACCGCGGGTTGGTTCGACATTGTCCTCAGTATAGCGCGGGACTGCGTGATGTAACGGGCGGCGGCTCGCGCGCACACCGCCCGTGACTAAGAAATTACTTCGCTTCGTTGGCAGCAGCTGCGGCGGCCTGTGCCGCACCCGCTGCGCCTGCGGCGCCCGTGGCACCAGCATAACGACGGCGGAAGCGATCGACGCGGCCCTGGGTGTCCATCATGCGCTGCTTGCCGGTGTAGAACGGGTGGCAGGCTGCGCAGACATCGACCTGCAGCTCAGTCTTGGTGGAGCGCGTCTCGAACTTGTTTCCACAAGCGCAAGCGACCGCGACCACGTTGTATTCCGGGTGAATGCCGTCTTTCATAGTGACTCCATGGCCTTCTCGGCTGCCTCGGCCCTGCGCCAGGGTGTGCGAAAAGGACGCGGAACCTAACTTGCGTCGGCGGTCCGGACAAGCAAGCCCTGCTGTTTTATCGGCGAGCCGCGGGCGATGTTTGGGCCGAGGGCCGGTCGGGGGCTGCGGTGGCGCTCTCGTGAGCGCCCCAATCTTCAATTATATCGAACGCTTGAGTGCAAATTGACCAGTCCGGCCGCGAACTTGACCGCCGTCTCATTTTCTATCAAGGATCGCGCCGGATGATCGACGCCGCGCGACGCGACACGCTGAAACGCCTTGGGGCCCTCGGCCTCGTCGCGGGTGGCGCGGCAGCGACGGCGAAATTCGCGTTCGACCCGGGCGGCTTTGGGCTCGCTCAGGCCAGCGGCGAACGGCAGGTTCGGGATTTCCGAATTCACCACCCGGCCTCGGGAGCCGAGCCGGTGTTCGCGATCGCCAAGAGCAGCACCGATCCGGCGGAGCTCGTGCGCCGCGCGGTGAACGCCATGGGCGGCATGAAGCGCTTCGTGTCGCGGGGTGACGTCGTGGCCGTGAAGCCCAACATCGGCTGGGATCGCATGCCGGTGCACGCCGCGAACACGAACCCCCTCGTGGTGGCCGAGGTCGTGAAGCTCGCGTTCGATGCGGGCGCCAAAGAAGTGATCGTGACGGATGCTTCGTGCAACGAGGCCAATCGCTGCTTCCAGCGCTCCGGCATTTGGCGCGCCACTTACGCCCTCGGCGCGAACGTGATCTTGCCTTCGGCGCATCGCTTCCGTGATCTGCGCATGAAGGGCGAGGTGCTCGATCAATGGCCGGTGTATCTCCCGCTCGTGAACGCGGACAAGGTGATCAACGTGCCGGTCGCCAAGCACCACAATTTGTCGAAGTTCACCGGGGGCATGAAGAACTGGTACGGCATCCTCGGTGGCCGTAGGAATCGCCTGCACCAAAACATCGACGTCTCGATCGCGGATTTGGCGACGTTCATGCGCCCCACGTTGACGGTCGTGGACGCGACGCGGGTGCTGCTCCGAAACGGGCCGCAGGGCGGCAACATCGACGACGCGAAAGACATGCATCAAGTGATCGCGAGCCTCGATCAGGTGGCTTCGGATGCCTATGCGTCCACGCTGATCGGCGAAAAGCCGTCGAACGTGCGCTACCTGAAGTTGGCTCACGAACGCGGTATCGGCTCCATGTTCTGGGAACAAGTCCCGCACGTGGAGGTTTGACGTGGAACCCGAGCTCGGTCACGCCCCGGAGGGCGGGCAGCTACCCGCGCCGATTCCGTGGCTGGGACGCGCGGGCTTGGTGTCGCCGCTCGATCGCGCCGAAAATTCACGGCAAGTGCCGGCTGCGCCGCAGCTGATTCAGATCCGGCGCGCGAGCGCACAGCCGGCGCGCGCCGTGAACGCGACGACCGTGTTCGCCGCCGCGCCCGCCGTGCCAGCGAATAGCGGCGGGCCGAGCGCGCCCACCACGCCGGCAAAAGCCAAGAAGACGAGCGGGCCGAAGCGCGCGGGCTCTGGTCTGCCGGCGCGCCGTGTGATCCAGATCTTGGTCTGGGTGCGCCGGATCTCGCAGGTCGGGTTCATCGGCCTGTTCTTGTATTTCCTGTGCGCCACGGCGTTCCGCGGCACCTTCACGGCGACGGCAGGCGAGCCGGTACGCTTGCCGCTACCCGTCGAAGGCTTCTTGCTCGCCGACCCATTCGTGGGCGCGATGACGCTGCTCAGCACGCACACGATCTACCGCGGGCTTGCCTGGTCGCTCGTGGTGCTCGCGCTCACGCTCGTGTTCGGGCGCGTATTTTGCGGCTGGATTTGCCCGTTCGGCACGCTGCACCACTTCTTCGGTTGGATTTTCCCGAGCCGCTATCTGCGCGGCAACAAGCGGGTCGAGTCGAACAAGACGCATTGGTGGCAAGCGGGGAAGTACTACATCATGTGGGCGTCCCTCGGCGCGGCCGTGGTGGGTAGCGCGATCGGCGGCTTGCTCGATCCGATCTGCGTCGCGGTGCGCACCATTGGCATGGGTGTGATCCCGGCGTTGCAATACTTCGGCGTGCGCTCGGCGACCGTGATCGCGAGCAGCAACGTGCGTGTCTTGCAGAACGCGACCGACAACGCGCAAGACGTGCTCAGCCGCACGGTGTGGACCGCCAACCAGAGTTACTTTCACCAGACTTGGTTGATCGTGTTCTTCCTGGTCGGTGTGCTGTTCATGAACCGCTTCATCCCGCGGTTTTGGTGCCGGGCCCTGTGCCCGCTGGGCGCTTTTTTGGGGGTGTTCGCGCGCTTCTCCTTGTTCGGGATGGAGAAGGACCACGCTGCTTGTACGGACTGCAACCTGTGCCTCGTCAATTGCCAAGGTGCAGATAGCCCGCAGGGCGGCGTGAAGCACCGGCAGGACGAGTGCCACATGTGCTTGAACTGCGAGAGCGCGTGTCCGGAGGACGTGATCAAGTTCCGCTTCTTGCCCAAGCGCACGAGCACGATCACGAAGCCCGATTTGCAGCGCCGCACGCTGGTCGCGGCCACGGCCGCCGGTGCGGTGTGCATTCCCGGGATGCGCATCGGCAATTGGCCGGACAAGGCGTACAGCGAAAAAGTGATTCGGCCGCCCGGTGCCGTCGAAGAACGCGCGTTCCTCGAGCGCTGCATTCGCTGCGCCGAGTGCATGAAGGTGTGCCCGAACAACGCGCTGCATCCAGCCTTCTTCGAAGCGGGCATCGAGGGTTTGTGGACGCCGATCCTGATCCCGCGCATCGGTTACTGCGAGTTCTCGTGCGTGCTTTGCGGCCAGGTGTGCCCCACGGGGGCGATTCAGAAGATCACCGAGAAGCAGAAGATGGGCATCGGGCAAAAGCCGATTTCGGTGGGCACGGCGATGTACGATCAAGGGCGCTGCCTGCCCTGGGCCATGGCCACCCCGTGCATCGTGTGTGAAGAGTTTTGTCCGACTTCCCCGAAGGCGATTTGGCCCGAAGCGGTGGAAGTGCCGAAGCGCGACAGCAAATATCAAAAAGAGGGCGAGCAGGCCGCGATGCTGACCGTGAAGGTGCAGCGCCCGCACGTCGACCCTGGGCTGTGCGTGGGCTGCGGCGCCTGTGAAAAGGTGTGTCCGATCGTCGATAAGCCCGCCGTGTACGTGACCAACGCCGGCGAAACGCGCTCCAAGACGAACGTGATTTTGCTGGAAAATACGGCCTACGGGCAGTCCTGACGCGACGCTGCGGGTGGTGAGCCGCGCGGGCGCGCTCAGGGTGGCGCTGGCACCGCGGTGTCTTGTGGGCCGTGACGCAACTGACGCTCGACGTATTCTTCAATCACGACGTCGGGGTGCTCGTGCTCGACGAAGCTGGGATCGAACTGGTACTGCCAGGAGAACGCGCTGTGCGAGAATTGTTCGGCCAAGAGCGGGCGTGGGCGGTACTTGGGTACTGGCGGCGCAAGCGCTCCCGTCGGCAATGGTTGGCCGAACGAGCGCTCGTCGGGAGCGAGCAGGTACGAGTCGTGAAACACGACTGCGCGCGGCAAGTCCGGGCGACTCGCCATCGCGTACTCGGAAAAGCGCGAGGTTTCGGGGGGATGGTAGCCATCATTGGCCAACTCTTGGGCAGCTGGCGCGGGCACGGGCTGCCATTGCTCGCCGGTCTCCGCGACCAGCTCGAACAAGCCGGGGAGCATGAGCCCCAGATCGCCGTTCCAACGCCGCATCGGGTAACGTTTGAAGCTCGCCGGTGAGCGCGGGGCCATCGAGGGATACCAGACCCGCAGCCGCTCGACGATCGCCACGTAGGCAGCGACCGCACCCTTGTCGTTCCAGTGCGTGTCGGTCGCTGGGAAGACTGGGCCGTCGGCTCGTGCAGCGCGCAGTGTGGTGCGCAGATCCAGCACGTCGACTTGGGTCTTCCCACGCAAGTATTCCACGAGCTGGTCGGCCGGCGAGTGCCCGAACGGGCCGTAGCGAGCGGGGACGTCCTCCGGGTAGATGCTTTGCTTGTCCGGCGCGATGACGAACAAGAAATGCGCACCCTTGCTGGCCAACCACGTCCGACGAGCCTCCAACTGGGTACCCCAATTGGAGAGCTCGGCGGCAGGGAACGGCATGTGCCCCCGATGTTGTTCGAAAGCGCCGTCGCCGGCGAAGAACAACAGGTGCTGCCCGATCACTACCGCGGGCGTCGGCGAAATTCCGAGCCTGAGCTTGGCCACTGCATGCCAGTGCAAGAGCCGCCTTCGAAAGCCGAAAGCGTCGTTCCAATAGCTTTGCAGCGCGTTGGGCAGCGCCTTCCATTCGGCGTCGGTCTTCGGCCAAGCTGGCGCCGACGCCAGCGTGCGGTTCTCCGTGAGCTCGACCCCCGGGTCGAGGTCGAAACGCCAATCCAAGAGCGGCATGAAAATGCCCAGCACGAACGAGGCAACGAGCACGCGGCGATAGATGCACTTCGAAACGCGGGCAGCTGAGTCGGCTTCGGGCATCGACTAAAACCGAAAATAGATGAATGGGTTGTACGTGCCCGACGAGAGCTTCACCGCCGAAGCGACGGCCAATGAGACGAGCGCCGCGAATTTGCCGAGATCGAACAGCGCCTCTTGTGCGAGCTGACGCCGAGGCCATCGGCGCCCGATCCACTTCACGATCGGCGTACAGCCGACGATGGCCAAAGAGAACACCGCGAGCCGCTCGTGATCGAGAAAATCCACCGCTCGGTACACGTGCGACACCTTCGACTCCAAGCCGAACAACGCGTGCAGGAACGTATTGGCTGCGCTCAAGTTGGGCGCTCGAAAGAACACCCAAGTGATCAAAACTAGGAGCAAGGTGTAGGCATGACGCACGGGCGACCAAGTACGCTCCAGCAAACGCAATAGGCCCAGGCGTTCGAGCACCAAGAACGCGCCGTGCAGCGCGCCCCAGATCACGAAGTTCCAACTCGCGCCATGCCATAGACCGCACAGCAAGAACACGGTCGCCAAGTTCAGGTACGTGCGCAATGGTCCGTGCCGATTGCCCCCGAGCGGCACGTACAAGTAATCGCGAAACCAGCGCGAGAGGGAGAGATGCCAGCGCCGCCAAAACTCGGTCATCGAGCGGGCGATGTAGGGGTAATCGAAGTTCTCGGGGAACTCGAAACCGAACATCCGGGCCAGGCCGATGGCCATGTCCGAGTAACCCGAGAAGTCGAAGTAAACTTGCAACGCGTAGGCGATGATGCCGAGCCAAGCGAGTGGCGTGCTGAGATCTGCGGCGGACACGGCGAAGACGGTATCTGCGACTTCGGCAGCCGTGTTGGCGATCAGCATCTTCTTCGCCAAGCCAACCACGAAGCGTTCGATGCCCGTCGCGAGCTCGGTGAAGCCGACGTGGCGCGTGCCGAGCTGTCCTGCGATCTCGTGGTAGCGCACGATGGGCCCGGCGATCAGCTGCGGAAAGAACAAGATGTACAAGCCGAGCAGCGGGAAGCTGCGCTGCGCGACCGCGTGGCGCCGGTAGATGTCGACCACGTACGACAGCGCGTGGAACGTGAAGAAGGAGATCCCAAGCGGTAGCACCACTGGCGTGAGCACGAGGGGCGCGTGTTTGGAATGAAGGAGCGCGAGCAAATCATTCGTGGTGCTGAGCGCAAAGTTCGCGTACTTGAACCACAGCAAGAGTCCGATGTTCGTCGCTACAGCGAGACCGAGCACGAGCCTCCGCCCGAGCGGCGCGTTCAGCCGCTGCAGGGCCAAGCCGAACAAGTAGTTGCCCAGGGTCGAATACAGCACCAGGCGCACGAACGTAGACTCGCCCCAGGCGTAGTAAGAAAGGCTTGCCAAGAGCAGGACGCCGTTCCGCAGCCCGGGGCGCACCAGGAAATAGAGCGCCAAGACCACGGGCAGGAACAGGAATAAGAAAACCGTCGAACTAAAGACCACTGGATCGTCACCCCTGCGTCGCCACCGCCGCTCGAGTCCGTTTACGAGTCTGCGCCCTCATGTTGCCGTCACCTAGAGGCGCCGCGGGCAAGAAAATGGCTTGCCGAAGAACCCTCGCCGGTGAGTGAAGGCACGGGAAGTCCCGGAGCCCCCGGACGAGCACGACGCGCGCGCCCGGGTTTGTGCCAGCAAAATCGAAGAGAACTGGCACAGAGGCCACCAAGTCTGCGAAAATGGGGCTGGTAGTTGGTGAGTGGCTCGAACGCAGCCTCCGGCCGGGTGTGGCCTGTAATTTGCGTGGGGAAGATTGGATCCATGGCTAAAATTTCGCAGCGCTTTTGGGCTTTCGTGGTCGCCGGCGTGGCTTTGCTCACGCTGAGCGCCGGCTGCGGGCGCAATGAGCTGCCCACCTACGGCGGCGCGACCGGCGGCAGCGGGAACGTCGGGAACTTCGGCGCGAGCGCGGGGAAGGGCGGCACCGCGGGCGTCGGGAACTTCGGCGGCACGGGCAACTTCGGCGCGGTGGCTGGCGTCGCTGGTGTCGGCAATGTCGGGAATTTCCCGGGCGGCGGCACGGGCGGCTTCGTCGGCTTCTGCGGTGACGGCTTCTGCGGTCCGTTCGAGAACATGGACAATTGCTTGGGGGACTGTCACCCCCTGTGTCACGACGGTCTATGCAACCTGCAATACGATCCGCAGATCTGCCCGGAAGATTGCGCGACTTGTGGCAACAACTTCTGTGACAACGGCCCCGACCAATTCAACGGTTGCGGCTTCGAGTGTGCGTGCGGCAACGGCCATTGCGACTTGCAGGTCGGAGAGACACAAGCCAACTGCCCGCAGGATTGCAAGGCGTGTAACTTCAACGGCTTCTGCGACCTTGGCGAGACCAGTCAGGCGTGCCCGAAGGACTGCTATTGCGGCAATGGCAGCTGTCAGGCGGGCGAGAGTACCTTCAATTGCCCGCAGGACTGCGGCGTCTGCAACAACAACCTGTTCTGCGAGTTCAACGAGTCGCCCGGCCAATGCCCGAAGGATTGCTTCTGCGGCAACGGCCAGTGCGAGGCAACGGAGAACACCGTCAGCTGCCCGCAAGATTGCGGCTTCTGCAACAACGACCAATTCTGCGAGTTCAACGAGTCGCCCGCGGTGTGTCCGAAGGACTGCTTCTGCGGCAACGGCCAGTGCGAAACCCAGTGGGGTGAGTCGGCGTTCAATTGTCCGAACGACTGCCCGTCGTGCAACTTCAACGGCTTCTGCGAAGGCGTCGAGAATTCGAACGGCTGCCCGTCGGATTGCTTCTGCGGCAACGGCAATTGCGAGATGCAATCGGGCGAGACGCAGAACAACTGCCCGCAGGATTGCGGTCAGCCCTGCAACAACAACGGCGTGTGCGATCCGGGCGAGAGCACCTTCGCTTGTCCGAAGGACTGCACCTGCGGCAACGGCAATTGCGAGAACCCGTACGATTTCATCAACGGCTGCGGCGCGGAGTGCAACAACCTGTGCGGCAACGGCAAGTGCGACTGCCTCGCCGACTTCTTGCTCGGCTGCTTCACGAAAGATTGCCCCGTTTCGGGCGCCTGCCAGTGAGCTAGTTCGGTTACTGGGACCGCTCCGGACCTCCGTCTGGGGCGGCTTTCTCGAGAATCGGAGGCACCGGCCGTTTTCGACGGATGGAAGCCGTAGTTCCGGGCCCGAGATCTGGCTAAGCTTGTCCTGAAAGCGATGACGGCAGAAGGCAGCATCTCCGCCTTGCGCACGCAGGCCTCCCGCGTGGCAGCATGGTTGGTCGAGAAGGGGCGTCCAGACGAAGCCGTCGCGCTACTGAGTGCTTGGGCCGCCAACGGCCCGAGCGATCCCGAGGGCCAGCAGCTACTGGCCGAAGCGCTGCGCATCGACCCGGGGGCGCGCGTCGCACAACTCGCGTTCGAGCGCATGGAAGGCGTGGACGGTGACCACGCCGATCTCGGCGCGGCCGTCGCCCGCTATGCGCCTGCCGAGCTCGCCAAGCTCGACGCCGAGATGAAGCGCCCGAGCTTTCGGCGCGCGCAGATGGGCTTCAACAACAACATCAAAGCCATGGGCACCGTCTTCCACGTCCAGACGGAAGACTCGGGCTTGGACCAGCCCCACATCATCACGCATTTGTTCGCGGACGGTGGGCGCGTGATCAAGAGTCACAAGCGCTCCTACGCCGAGCACACCACGCGCTCGGACGTGGCCGAGTACGTGCGCGGGTTGATGAAGGCGCAGCACCTGGAAATGGTGATGGCGCTGCGCGACGGCCGCTTCGACGGCGTGATCGCAGGCCGCGAGATCGGCGGCATGACCGTGCTCACGGAGCCGCCGACGGTGCCGAAAAAGAAGGGCGAGGCCGCCGCGCCCGCGTCGAAGCGATCGGTGGCGCCGCCACCCGCGCAGCCCGTTCCGCAGCCCGCCGCGGTGTTGCTGCCGTTCGTCACGCTGCACGTGTTGCGCTCGCTTTCGGGCGGCCCGGAGCGCTACGCCCCAACGGGAACCGAGGCGGTGATCGGCTCACAAGGCGCCGTCGCGCTGCCCGGCGAGCGCTTCTGTCACCCGAGCGAAGCGCGCTTGAGCGCGCGCCAAGAGCGCTTGTGGCTCGAAGATCTGGAGGGTGGCAACGGCGTGTTCTTACGCATCCGCACGCCCGTCGAGCTCGAGCTGGGTGATGAGTTCGTGGTCGGTGATCAGCTGCTGCGCATCGAGAAGAACCCAGTGCCGGATGACGGCCCCGATCCCGCGCCGACCTATTTCTATTCTTCGCCCAAGTGGCCGTCGTCGTTCCGCGTGCTGCAGATCTTCGAAGGCGGCGCGAACGGCTGCTGCGTCGTCGCCCGCGGCAACACGCTTCAAGTCGGCTCCGCGATTGGCGATTTGGTGTTCCCGGACGACCCGCTCGTCGGCGAGCAGCACTGCCTGATCGAAGAACAAGCGGGCACCGTCGTGATCACCGATCTGGGCTCCCGCACCGGCGTGTTCGTCCGCGTGCGCGGCGAGCAAGAGCTGATTCACGGCGATGAGCTGCTCATCGGTAGGACTCGGCTCGTCGTTGATTTGACGAAGAAGAGCGCCGCCTAGCTCTCTCTCAACGTGCCCGTGCCCGATCTTCCTCTCGATCTCTCTCTGTCTTTAGGGGTCGCCTCGAAGCAGCCCGCGTGCGCCAGTGCATGACGGCCCTCGGGCACCGCTGACGGCTAGCGAGGTGCGATGCGTGCCCTTCGGACGCCCACTCGGAGATCGGGACACGGGCACGGGAGTGAAGAGAGACAAAATTAAAAAGCCGGGCGACTTGTGGTCACCCGGCTTCGGTGAGGCTGCTCTTACGAGCAGCAGCTCACTTCTTCTCTTCGGCAGCCGGGGCGTCGGCGGCCGGGGCGTCGGCCGGCTTCGCGTCGTCGGCGGGCTTGGCCTCGCCTTCGGCCGGCTTCTGCTCAGCAGCGGCCGCACCTTCGGGGGCAGCTGCGTCCGGGGTGGCACCGCCGCCACAAGCAACCGCGAGCACGCACACCGGGACCAGAGCGAACAACTTGGAAATCGACATATTTCAGACTCCTCTTGCCGGCCCACGACCTGCGTGGGCTTGGAACGTGGTGACCAGACGCTCGACTACTAAGAAGCGGCTCACCAGAAAACTGATTTTCGACTGCGTGCTTATAAAAATGTAATTATTACCGAATGTTATGGTGGGCGAGGGTAGGCGGATCGGAGCGTTTTTAGTCCGGACCGGTGAGCCGAAACCGGGCATTCTGGCGTCTCACTCGCTGGGTACGAGAGAACGAACCGTGAAGTCCGAAGCTGCCCCACGCCTGCGCCTCATTCCGGGCAGCGCCGCGTCCGGTTCGGCTCGGGAGCAGGCTCAGGATACCGGGCCGGAAGACGAGAAGCTCGTCGCGCGTGCTCGGCGCAGTGACTTGCTCGCGTTCGAGACCTTGTACCGGCGGCACTCGGGTTTCGCGTTGAACCTCGCGGTGCGCATTCAGGGAACCGCGAACGACGCGGAAGACATCGTGCATGACGCGTTCCTCAAAGCCAACGAGCGGCTGAGTGAGCTGCGTGAGGGCTCGGCGTTTCGCGCCTGGCTGGGCAGCATCGTGGTGCGGTTGGTGCGCACGCGTCTCCGCCGTCGGCGCTTGCTCGGCTCGCTCGGGCTGTCCAGCCCCGAGCCCATCGAGCTCGACGCCATCGCTTCACCGAATGCCGATCCAGAGAGCCGCGTGCTGCTCGCGCAGGTGTATTCACTGTTGCAAACACTGCCGGCCGACGATCGCATCGCTTGGACATTGCGTTACGTGGATCATCATCGGTTGGACGTCGTGGCACAGCTCGTGGATTGTTCGTTGGCGACGGCCAAGCGCCGCATCTTGCGCGCGCAGCGGTTTTTGACGGAGCACTTCGTGCCCGCGTTCGCGGAAGGCGAGCCATGAGCCGGCGCTTGCCTCAGATCCCGAAGTCCGCGCTGCGTGAGTACGACGCGAGCGAGCAGCAAGCTGCGGTCTGGCGTCGGCTGAAGGGAGAGCTGCGGGCGCGCCCGGTGCCTGAAGCGCGTTCGTCTTTGTCGTGGGTGTGGGCGCCTGCGCTTTCGGCGGTGCTGTTCGGCTCGGGGGTGTTCGTCGGGGCACGCCTCATTCGGCCGCAGGCGTTGCCCAATGTGCAGGCCGAGCCGCGGCCGCACGCGCTGCCCGCCGCGGGTCCAGTCGCCGCGCAAAATAGCGCTCAGCCTGCGCTACCGCCGATCAAGGCGCTCCATTCGCGGGCGCGTCGCTTGGTGACGTCCGGTGCGGCGAGCGCCGAGCCGCTGAGCTACGCGCCGGAAGATGGCTCGCCGTACGTTGCGGCGGCGCCCGCTCCGATCGCCGAATGGCAGCGCCTGGTGGAGGTCGGTGATTTCGCGGCCGCGCGGCGCGCGCTCGATCGCCAGGGCGGTTTCGATGTCGCGATCTCGCACGCTTCACCGGCCGAATTGATGAGCTTGGTGGATATTGCTCGTGCCTCCGGCGAGCGCGGCCAAGCGGTGAGCGCGCTGCGCCAAGTGCTGGCGCATCCCGACGCTCCCGAGGCGCCGCTGGCCGCCTGGACACTCGGCAATCTGTTGGACCAAGCGGGCGATCAGCCGGGCGCTGCCCAAGCATTTGCGCTGTATCGGCGCTTGTCTCCCGCGGGTGATTTCGCCGAAGATGCAGCGGCCCGCCAAGTCGATGTGGCGCTCGCCGAAAGCAACGTCGAGCTGGTCACGCAATTGGTGGAAGACTATGCCCGCGACTTCCCCCACGGCAGACGGCTCAGCGAGTTCCGGAGAGCCGCGCAGCAGCTCGCCGCGCGCTTGCAAGACGCCGGTGCCAAGCCCGAAGCCTTGCACGACGACAGCGAAGACGAGTCGGATGACCATCCGGCGAGCGCGCCGACCCCGAGCGCGGCGCCCGATAGCGAAGCTCACTGAGCGAGCACCGCGCGTTCTTTTAGCGGCGTGCCTCGCGCTGTGCTGCACGCTCGGCGCGGCGCCGAGCGCAGCGCGTGGCGCGGTGCTGGTCGAGATCGGCGATAGCGCGGAGGCCTTGCTCGACGCGCGGGCGACGCGGCGGCTCGTGGCGCTCGAGCTTTCGGACATCGAGGTGCCGCCAGAGAGCGGTTACAAGCGCAACGGCTCCTTGTTTTATCGCGTGCTCTTGGTCGGGCAAGACGTGCGCGTGGAGCTCTGGCAGCGTGGCGAATATCACGGCGCGCGCACCGTTTCGGGCACGAACGCGGCGGGTCAGCTCGGGGCGCGCCGGGTGGCGCTGGCTGCGGCGGAGCTGGCGCGGCGGCTGCAGCGTAAGCGACAGGTGCAGGCCGAGCGCGAGCGGGCGGCTGAGCGCGTGCGAGAGCAGCTGGCTGCCGAGCGAGCGCGGCGCGCCTTGGATGGTCCGCTCGCGCTTCGGCCGAGCCTGGAGCTAGCGACGATTGGCGGTATGGATGCGACGCTCGCGGGGCCGCGCCTGCTCGGGCAATGGACGTTTGCCAAGCGCGCGCGCATCGACGCGGGCTTTGCGTGGCTCGCGGGCAGCGCGCCTCGGTCGGCGAATGCCGAGTGGCTCGAGCTTTCGGTCGCGCCAATGCGCCGTTTTTCGCCGGCTGAGGGCCTCGATCTGGATCTCGGGCTGAGCGTGGCTGCGGCCTGGTTGCGCATGGCCAAGGTGCGCGGCGTGGATGCCGTTCCGGATCAGAGCGAAACTTGGTCGGCGCGCGCGGCTGCCGTGGCGCGCCTGGAGCCGCGCTTGAGTCGGCAGGCGCGGCTCAGCTTGGGCGTCGAGGCGGGCGTGGTGTTGCGCGAAATCCCGTATCAGCCGTCGAGCGGTGATGCGCAACGCCTGGGCGGTCTGTGGCTCGGGCTGGGCGTGGGCGTGGTGTACACGCCGCGCTGAGTTTGGATCGGATTGCGAGCTTTGCGCCGAGCTGCGCGCGCTGTGCCCGCTAACCAAAACCAATATCCTCGCGTCGTGGAGTTGCGTCGTGGCAAGTGGGGGTCGCGCGCGAAAATCGCAGTTTGAATTGATACTACGATTTTCGTGGCGAAGGGGGGCTCGGGCAGCCCCGCGTGGGAGTTACGGCGTGCCGAACAGGGCTTCGCGGGCGGCGCGGGTGAAGCTGACGAGGCGGCCTTCGATGCGGAAGGGCAATTCGGTTTCGTCCAGGCGTTTGCAGCCGCGGACTTTGACCAGCACCGAGAATTCGCCGTGCTTCATGCTGAGGGTGGAGCCGGGCGGCGAGGCGACGCTGGAGCGCACGGTCACGTGGTCGCCTTGGTTTTCGACGATGGCGGCTTCGCCGCCGCTCGCGATGCTGAGCGGTACGTTCATCCCTTGCGACCTCGCTGCATGGCGGCGCGCGCCTCTTTCAAGCCGTCTTTTTCGCGCAGGGTTTGGCGCTTGTCGTAATCCTTCTTGCCGCGCGCGAGGGAGATCTCGATTTTGGCGCGGTTGTTCTTGAAGTAGCACTTGGTGACGACGATCGTCATGCCTTCGCGGTGCACGCCTTCGCGCAGGCGCTCGATTTGCCCCGAGTGCAAGAGCAACTTTCGCGTCCGAATTTCTTCGTGCGCGAACGCGGCGTGTTTGAGCGTGGCGATGCGCATGCCCTTCACCCACGCCTCGCCGCGGCGATCGAGCTCGACCCAGGCTTCGACCAAGTTGGCGGGACCTTCGCGCAAGGCGCGCACTTCACTGCCCATGAGCACGAGGCCCGCTTCGATGGTCTCGCCGAGCGTGTAGTCGAAGGTGGCTCGCCGATTCTTGGAGACCAGGCGGTCGCCCTGATCTTGCTTTTTCTTCTGTGCGGCCATTCTGCGGGGCGAGCACTATGCCGTGCACTCGAGAAGGTGCAACTTCACCCTTCCGCGCGGGCAGTTTTTCGCGGAGGATGCCCTAGAGAATGAAGCCATGATGTCTCGCTCCGATCGCCGATCCAGCGTAATTTTCGCGGTTTGCGCCAGCGTCTGGTGCGGCGCGTGCGGCCAAGGCTCAACTTCGGGACCGCCCAGCCAAATGCCGACCGCGGGCAACGCCGGGAGCGTCGCAGGCGCGGGTGGCGCCGTCGCGGGCAGCGCGGGCAGCGCGGGCAGCGCGCAAGGCGGTTCGACCGCAGCCGGTGCATCGGGCGCGCTCGGTGCGGGTGCGGGCGGCACGCTCGGCGCGAGTGGCGCAGCGGGCGCGGGTGCTGCGGGCGCGAACGCGGGGACGGCCGGCGCGGCGGGCGCTTCCGCAACTGGTACGCCGTTCGTTTACGTCGGCGGTACGGGGACGGACATCTCGATTTACAAGCTCGATGCCGCGCTCGGAAAGCTGACGTTCGTGAAGAGCGTGGCCGCCGGCACTACGCCGTCGTTCCTCGCCTTCGATCCGACTGTCGCGCATTTGTATGCGGTCAACGAGGGGACGGCGAAGGTGGCTTCGTTCAAGGTCGATCCCAAAACCGGGGATCTGACCTTTCTGAACCGGGTCGATTCCGGCGGCGATTCACCGGCGTTCGTGTCCGTGGATCGCTCGGGTAAATACGTGCTCGTCGCCAACTACACGGGCGGCACCACGCGCGTCTTCCCGATCGGCGCGGATGGCAGCTTGGGCACCCCGAGCGACAACAAGGCGCCGGGCATGAACTCACACATGATCTTGACGGACGCCGCGAACAAGTTCGCGTTCGTGATGAATCTGGGCTCGGACACGGTGTCGCAGTACACCTTCGACGCGAGCAACGGCACGCTGATGGCGAACAGCGCGCCACAGGTGAAGACGGCTACTGGCGCAGGCCCGCGTCACTTGGCCTTTCATCCGAGCGGCAAGTACGCCTACCTGATCGCCGAGCTCAACGACACGCTGTCCGCGTTTTCCTACGACGCGGCGCTCGGCCAGCTCACGTCGATCCAAACGCCGCTTTCCACTTTGCCCGCCGGCACGAACGGCGCGAGCAACAGCTGCGCCGAAGTGGTCGTCGCGCCCTCGGGCAAGTTCGTGTACGGCTCGAACCGCGGTCACGACAGCATCGTCACGTTTTCGATCGACGAAGCGACCGGGAAAATCACGTACCTTGGCACCACGCCCTCGGGCGGAAACGTGCCGCGCAGCTTCACTCTGTCCACGGACGGTAAGCTGATGCTCGTAGCGAATGAGTCGGGTGACGTGGTGTCTTTCTCGGTCGACGTGGCGACGGGCGCCCTGAGCAAGCTGCTCAGCGTGAAGCAGACGAACAAGCCGCAGTTCGTGGGCATTGTCACGTTGCCGGGCGCAACGCCGTAAACACGGCGAGCGCGGTTCATCGGATGTGAATCATCAGCGACGTGCTCACGCCGCGGCGCTGTAGGCGGACGTCGAGCGCGTTCGCGCGGCGCAGCTGGGTGTAGGCTTGCAGGGCATCTTCGGGATTTGCCATGCTGTAGCCGTTGATCGACTCGAGCAGATCCGAATTTTGCAAACCGAGCAACGCGAACAAGCTGCTCGGGCGAATTCCGAACAAGCGAATGCCGATCACTTTGCCGTCCTTGGCTTCGGGTACGAGCCGAACGTTGCGCGTCAGCTCCAGCTGATTGTCGATGATTTGGTCGATGGCTGAGCGCTCGATTTCGTACTCGGTGTCGCTCAGCTTGCGGATCTTGGAGGCGATCGTGTTTGGTACGCCGCTGCTCGGCGCGCTCGTGTCTGCCGCCTGCACAGTGCCGGCGTCGGCCTTCGGGGCGGCGCTACCGTGCGGAAAAAGCAGGGCCTGACACAGGCTTTCTGGGCTCGACAGCCAGACCGCGGGCGAGCGCTCGACCGGATTGAAGCCGATGAACTCGATGCGCTGACCCATGACTCGGTCGCCGATGCGATGCAGCTCGGTTCGATCTTGGTCGCTCGCGCGAAACGCGGCCAAGGACCAGCGCGGATCGCTCGCTTCACTGACGATGACGACGCGCGGCTTGCTGCACGCCGGCGCAAACAGCGGATCGACGTCATGGCGCGTGAGTGGCGGCACGCTTGGAGCGCTGCTGGTCCGAAGTGGGCCGGTGATCGAATCGAACGCATTGCGCGCTAGGATCGCCACTGCGCTGGCGTGTCGTTGAAGCGGCGCCGCACTAGCCGCGTGCGCGCCTTCTCGGGCTTGCCGTTCAGGAGAGCTGGGTAGGGGCGCCGCGACCCAATGACTGACTCCTTGTGCCTGCAAATAGGCGCAAAGCGCGACCGCGCTCAGCGCACTGCAGCTGAGCGCATGCTGGATACCTAGAGTGCCGACCATGAGCCCGGGCATTGCGAGCCGCGTGCCAAGCGTTCGGAGCCGCGATGGCCGCGGAAATTGCCGACAAAGTGCGAGGTCATGGCAAGCCGCGAGCGCCAACCTGACAGCGTGCGCGAGAGCCGAGCCCCGCGTCCGACAAAATAACAATCGCCAGCACCGCGGCGGCGCGGCCATCCCTAACAGCGTGAGAAGCGATGAGATCCGCGATTGAAATCGGCCGCTGCGCCATAGTTCCGTTGGGCTCGTTGGCTTTGCTCGGCGCGCTCTCGGCCTGCGGGGCGAGCAGCCCGAGCGAGCCCGCGGGCGTCAGCGGCGCGGGCAACGTGGCTGGCGCGGGCAATTGGGCTGGCGCGGGCTCCGCTACTGCCGGCGCGGGCGGCGCCGCCGGTGTGACCGCAGGCGGTGGCGATGCGGCGGCGGGCTCGCCGTCGGCGGGTACGGCCGGTGACGGAGCGGCAGGCTCGGCCACAGGCGGGCAGCCCGGTGCGGGTGGGGGCACGGGCGGCGGCAGTACGGCGGGCTCTGCCGGCGCGAGCGGCGGAGCCCCGCCCAGCGCGACCTGCCCGAGCGGCGCGCTCTTGTGTGATGATTTCGAATCGTTTTCAGCCATGGCGCCGCCGAACGGCAAGTGGACTTCGCGCACCAACGGCACGGCCAGCGTGGTCGTGGACACGCTGCACGCGCACAGCGGCACGAAGGCCGTGCACTTTCACGCCGCGAACGTGAACAACGGTCAGCGCGCTTACATCCTGACACAGGGCGCGCCCGTGTTCCCGGTAACGACGGACACCCTGTACGTGCGCTTCATGTTGTACATCGGCCGCTACGTCTCCGTCGCTGGCACGAGTATTCACAATCGCATTGCGTGGGTCGGCTCAGCCGCGACCCTGGCCTCGGGCGGCAATGGTCCTGGTTATTCGTTCGCGACCTACAACGGCATCGCGATCGAGCGCCTCACCAACCCGAGCCAAGGCTTTCAGCGCAACACGGCGCAAAAGATGGACGAGGCCGCGCGCCAGAACAAGTGGCAGTGCTTCGAGTTCGAAATCGACAACAAAGGCGGCGTGCCCGCGGGCGAGCAACCGACCAGCACGACCCGGCCGCACATCTGGCAAGAGGGCACCGAGCTGAGCCTCTCGGCCGCCGGTAGCTCGGAACCTTGGCTGCCCGCGCCCTTCGAGGCCCTGCAATTTTCGCTGTGGTGCCCGCAGACCGACCCGATGCCCACCGACTACTGGATTGACGATGTGGTCATGTCCAAAGAGCGCATTCAGTGTCCCGCCTCCCAGTGACCGATATGGGCTAGCATGCCGCGCCATGCGTGGTTCGACGGCGTGGCGCTTCGTGCTCGGTGTGGCTTCGGTCTCTGTGGCGTGCGCGAAGTCGGCACCGCCGCCCGGCAAAGTGGTGGCGCTCGATCAAGTGTGCAACGAGCCCGATGGCGGCCATGTTCGGCTCACGGGCTACGTGCGCTATCGCCGTGAGATGCTCAGCTTCTGCTCCTCGTTCGGCGGTCACAAGACGTGTGACTTGCAGCTGAGCGCTAGCGCCGAAGCGCCGCCCGACTTCGACCTCTTGCATCCGCAAAAAGGCCCTGAGCCCGTCGCCGCGCGGCTCTCGGTCCCGGTCGGCGATCATCCGGGCGAGATGGACGACCTGCCGGACAAATTCAAAACCTCCGACATCAAAGTGCACTTGCCGAACAACGCGGTCGCCGGTGACGGCAGCAAGGTCACGATCGACGGCGTAGTGAGCGTCATTCCGGCAGATCCAAAGGCGCCGGCTGCGCCGAAGTCGTGTTTCGTCACCCTCGAGTGGGCGGCGGCGGGGTGAGGCTCGCGCTCGCAACGCTCTCGTTCCTCTATCCCGCGCTTTGTCACGCGCAACCGACGCGCATCGAATTCGAAGCGGGGATTTCCGGCGGTATTGCGTTTGGCCACACGCGGTTTGCCAGTGGCTCCGACACCGCGACGGAATCGAATACCAACGCCATCCCGGACGCGCACCTGGCGCTTCACGCGCGGCTTTGGCCGCAGTTATCGCTCGGAGTCCGCGCTGACCATTACTTCACGGGGTCGGGCCACGACCCGAGTAACAGCAATAACCTGCCCGTCGATTTCCACTTTTGGCGCGCGGCCGTCGACGGTCGCTTTCACCTACTCGGAGAGCGGGCCGTCGATCCTTTTCTCGAGCTCGAAGCCGGCGTTGCGCACGCGAGTGAATCAGGGCCGGGAAGCGGCTCCGCGTCTGGGCGGACGACCGCCACGATCGGGAGCGCGTTCGGCGTCAACTTCGCGCTCGGGCGCTATTTGGCGCTGGGTCCGGAGCTGCGCGCGGTGCTCTTGCCGTTTCGGGGCGAGAGCTCGGATCGAAACGTGCTCGTCGGCTCTCCGATCTACGGCACGAACGTCATCGTGTCGGTTGGACTGAACCTGAGCGTTCGCATTCCAGCTCGTTGAAAGCGAGTGCGGCACAGCGAGCTACGCGGCGCACCGCTCCGCACCGAGCCCGCTGACCCAAAAATCGAACTGTCCGTGAAGCCGACAAAAGTCGTCGAACGTCTTCGGCGCGCACGCCGGCGACCTCGTTTCCGCCCGAAAAATAAGCGCGCTCGCGCGACCACTCAGCGCTCGTCCCTGTCCACCTTGCGCGGCCCGGGTTCTGCCCCAGACTCAGGGCCCCCGAATGCTGCCGACGACCCTAGAGGGCGCTGAAACTCACAACCTGAAGTGCATCGACCTGGAGTTTCGGCCGGGTGAGGTGGTGGTGGTGACCGGCGTGTCGGGCGCGGGCAAGAGCAGCCTCGCGATGGACACGCTGTATGCCGAGGGCCAGCGGCGGTTCGTCGAGAGCTTCAGTCCGTACGCGCGACAGTTCTTGGAGCGCCTCGAGCGGCCGCCGATGAAGCGGCTCGAGCCCATTCCGGCCGGCATCGCGGTCGATCGGCGTGCGCCGATCAAGAGCTCGCGTTCGACCGTAGCTACGATGGCGGATCTGGAGCCGTATTTGTCGGCGTTGTTTTTGCGCGAGGCAAAGCCGGTGTGTCCCGAGCACGGCTTCGAAGCGCGTGAGCTCGACGTGAATCGGGCGGCGCACAGCGCGGCGCAGAGCGTGGGCAGCTCGCGCGCGGTCGTGACTTATCCGGTGCGTGTGCCGGGCACCGAGGCGTATCTGGAGGTGCGCGAGGGCTTGCTGCGTGATGGTTATCGCCGTGCTTGGCTGGGCGGCAAGACGGAGGAGCTGGACGCGATCAAGCCCTCGCAAGTGATCGCCACGGGCTCCCTCGAGGTGATCGTCGATCGCATCGGCAGCGGAAAAGACGAGAAGCGGTTGGCGCAGGGCATCGAAGCGGCCTGGGCGCGCTCGGGCGGCGTTGCGCACGTGCACACGGACAGCGCACAGTTTCAGTTGCGCCGTGGGCTCGCGTGTCCGGAATGCAGCCGTGAGCTCGCGCCGGCGCGGCCGGGTTTGTTTTCGTACGAGTCGCCGCTCGGCGCGTGCCCCGCCTGTCGCGGCTTTGGTCGCACCTTGGGCGTCGATATTCCGAAGGTCATTCCCGATGAGTCGCGTAGCTTGGACAAGGGCGCGGTGCGTCCGTGGCGCGGGGCTTCGACCAAGTGGGAGCGCGCCGAGCTGAGCAAGCTGTGCCGAAGGCACGGCATTCCGAGCGACAAGCCGTGGGCTTCGCTCACCGCCGCGCAGAAGAAGATCGTGCTCCACGGCGATGGCGATTGGAGCAAAGGCACGTTCCCCGGCGTGATCGGTTGGTTCAAGTGGCTGGAGACCAAGACGTACAAGATGCACGTGCGCGTGCTCTTGGCGCGCTATCGCTCGTACGATCAATGCCACGCCTGCCACGGCAAGCGCCTGAACCCGACTTCGCTCAGCTATCGCGTGGCGGGCATCAGCTTGGCGGATTTTCATCGCTTGGAGATCTTGGAGGCCAAGCGCCAAGTCGGGCTCTTGAAAGCGCACACCGCGCAGGGCGAATTGGCTCGAAAAGAGCTGGAATATCGGCTCGGCTACTTGGGCCGGGTGGGCCTCGGCTATTTGACGTTGGATCGCCAAGCGCGCACGCTCTCGGGCGGTGAAGCGCAGCGTGTGACGCTCACTGCGGCGCTCGGGACGTCGCTGTGCGGCGCGCTGTTCGTGCTCGACGAGCCGACGGTCGGCTTGCACCCGACGGACGTCGAGCCACTGAACGCCATTTTGCAGGAGCTTGCCGCTCGCGACAACATCGTGCTCGTGGTCGAGCATGACCCGGCGGTGATCCGCGCGGCCGATCGCGTGATCGAGCTCGGGCCAGGCGCTGGGAGTAACGGCGGGCACGTCGTGAAGGACGCGCCGCCGAGCGCGTTCACCACGGTGCAAACGGCGACGGGCCGCGCGCTCGGTGCGAGCGGCGCCGTGACGCGCGAAGTGCGGAAGCCGAGCAAGTGGCTGTCGGTCAAGGGCGCGAGCGCCAACAACCTGCGCGCGGTCGACGCGCAGTTGCCGCTCGGCGTGCTGTGCGCGGTCACGGGCCCGAGCGGCTCGGGCAAGAGCACGCTCGCGGTGGACATCGTGTATCGCACCTTGGCGCGCAAGCTGGGTGATTTCGACGAAGATCCGCCGGGCGCGTGTGCGGGGATCGACGGCCTTTCGGCCGTAAAATCGGTCACCTTGGTCGATCAGTCACCGCTCGGCCGCACCTCGCGCGGCAACGCGGCCACGTACACCAAGGCTTGGGATTTGGTGCGCGCGTTGTACGCGAAGCAACCCGAGGCCTTGGCGCTCGGGCTCTCTCCGTCTGATTTTTCGTTCAACGTCGACGGCGGGCGTTGCGAGTCCTGTTCGGGCGAGGGCTTCGAGACGGTCGAGATGCAGTTCTTGGCCGACGTGCGCTTGGTCTGCCCGGCGTGCCGCGGCCGCCGCTTCAAAGACAACGTGCTCGCGGTGTCGCGCGCGGGCGTGAGCGTGGCAGACGTGCTGGAGATGACCGTCACCCGCGCGCTCGAGCATTTCTCGTCCGAGGTCGGCATCCAACGCGCGCTCGGCCCGGTCGACAAGCTCGGCCTCGGCTACTTGCGGCTCGGGCAACCGCTATCGACTTTGTCGGGCGGCGAGGCACAGCGCTTGAAGCTTGCGCGCGCGCTGAGCGAAAAGCATCAGGGCGCGCTGTTCGTGCTCGATGAGCCGAGCGCCGGCCTGCACGCCGATGAGGTGGTGCGCGTGCTGGAAGCGCTAGACGTGATCGTGAGCGCAGGCGGTAGCGTGATCGTGGTCGAGCACGACTTGGACGTGATCGCGAATGCCGACTTCATCCTCGATTTGGGGCCGGATGCGGGGGCGGGGGGTGGCCTGATCGTCGCCACGGGTGCCCCCCGCGACGTGGCTCAGGTGGCCGAGTCGCGCACCGGGCGCGCACTCGCCGAGCACTTTGCCAATCGCGAGGGCAAGAAGGCGAGCGCGGCGAAGCCCAAGCCAAAAACTGGTGCAAAAGGCAAAGCGGCGCTGAACGGCGCCGCGCTGTTCAAGCCGAGCCTCAGCGTGGCGCGCGCGCGTGAGCACAACTTGCACGACATTAGCGTCGAGATCCCGCACGGCGCGCTGACGGTCGTCACTGGTCCGAGCGGCTCCGGTAAGAGCACGCTGGCGTTCGACGTGGTGTTCGCCGAAGGGCAGCGCCGGTTCCTGGAGACGCTCACGCCGTACGCGCGGCAATTCCTGCCCACCATGCCGCGCCCAGACGTGGACAGCGTGACCGGGGTGCCGCCGAGCATCGCGCTCGAGCAGCGCACCTCGCGCGCGGGCGGCAGATCCACGGTCGCGACCGTCACTGAGGTCGCGCACTACTTGCGCTTGCTGTACGCCAAGCTCGGCATCGCGCATTGCCCCGATCACGACGAGCCCATCACCCGCACCAGCCCCGCGCTCATCTTGGGGAAAATCCGTGCATTGCGCGGCAAAGTGACGCTGCTCGCGCCGGCCGTCCAAGAGCGCAAAGGGACGTACTTGGACGTGTTCTCTGCGGCGGCGCGCGACGGCATCGAGCAAGCGTATGCCGACGGCAAGCTGGTCTCCACGGACGACCCGCCGCGCTTGGTACGCAGCAAAGAGCACACCATCGATCTCTTGATTCAGAGCAACAGTGACGCGAAATCGATCTCGGACGAGCATTTTGCGCGCGCGCTGCGTTGGGGCAACGGCGCGGTGAAGCTGCGCGCGGGCGACAAAGAGACGCTCTACTCCACGCTCAGCGCCTGCCCCAAGTGCGGCTTCTCGGTGCCTGAGCTCGACCCGCGCTGGTTCTCGTTCGCGACCAAGCAAGGCCGCTGTGAGACCTGCGAGGGCAACGGCGTGATCGTCCAGGAGCCCAAGCGCGGCCGAAAGAAGCTAGTCGAGGTCGAGCCGGAGCGCCCTCACCAAGCGTGCCCGGATTGCCACGGTGCGCGTTTATCGCCTATCCCGCGCGCGGTGCGCGTCTCCGGCGAGCGTTATCATGAGCTTTCGGCGCGCTCGATCGACGGCGCGCGTGAGCGCGTGCAGAAGCTCAGCTTCGCCGTGGAAGAGCAGCCCGTGGCGACGCCGATCCTGGCCGAGCTGCGGCGCCGGCTCGATTTCTTGCGTGACGTGGGCCTCGGCTATCTCTCGCTCGATCGCGCCGCACACACGCTCTCCGGCGGAGAGATGCAGCGTTTGCGGCTGGCCGCGCAGCTCGGCGCGGGCCTCACGGGCGCGCTGTACGTGCTCGACGAGCCGACCATTGGCTTGCACCCTCGCGATACGGGCCGCCTTCTGGCGAACCTCCGCAATTTGGTGAATCTGGGCTCCACCGTGCTGGTCGTGGAGCACGACACCGAGACGATTCGTGCCGCCGATCACTTGATCGATCTCGGGCCCGGCGGCGGCTCGCGCGGTGGGCGCGTGATCGCCGAGGGCACGCCGAAACACGTCCTATCCATTGCCGAGTCGCCCACGGGGCGTGCGCTCGCGACCGCGCCTGCGCTGCGTAAGCCGCTGCCGATCGCCAAAGACACGCAACAGCTCGTGCTCGCCGGTGCTTCGCAAAACAACTTGCAGGACGTGGAGCTCAGCATCCCGATCGGCAGCTTCACCGTGGTTGCGGGCGTGAGCGGCTCGGGCAAGAGCACGCTGATTCGCCATGTGCTGCTGCCCGCGCTGCGCCAAAAGCTGAAGCTCGTGACCGAGGCACCGGGTCGCCACACGAGCTTGAAGGGCCACCAAGGCTTGGTGCGGGCGATCGCCGTCGACCAATCACCGATTGGGCGCACACCGCGTTCTACGCCTGCCACGTTCCTCGGTATCTGGGACACGATTCGTAAACTGTTCGCGGCCACGAACGAGGCGAAAATCGCCGGCTTCGATGGCACGCGTTTTTCGTTCAACAGCAATGGCGGTGGGCGCTGCCCGACGTGCGAGGGCCAAGGCGTGATCACGCACGAGATGAGCTTCTTGCCCGACGTGGTGACGCCGTGCCCCACGTGTAACGGGCTCCGCTTCGAGCCGCAAACACTGGAAGTGAAGTTCCTGGGTCGCTCGATCGGCGAAGTATTGCTGCTCACTGCCGAGGAAGCGGTAGAAGTGTTCGCCAATCACCCCACGGTGTCCGCGCCGCTGAAGACGCTCGCCGATCTGGGCGCGGGTTACATCGCGCTCGGCCAAGGCTCGCACACGCTCTCCGGCGGCGAAGCCCAACGCTTGAAACTGGCGGCCGAGCTCACCGCCACCAAGCGCCACGAAAAGACGCTCTACGTGCTCGACGAGCCCACGACGGGCCTACACATTGCGGATGTCGCCAAGCTGATGAACGTGCTCGGTCGTCTGGTCGAGCGCGGTGACACGCTGGTCGTGATCGAGCACCACCCGCAAGTGATCGCCGGGGCCGACTACCTAGTGGAGCTCGGCCCCGAAGGCGGCGCCCAGGGTGGCAAAATCGTCGCTGCAGGCCCGCCCGCCAAAGTCGCCAAATTGAAGACCGCGACCGCCGCCGTGGTTCGCGCGGTCATGGCGGAGTGAAGCGTCAGACCTGAGCGCGGCCCGCGCGCTCCACGCGCAGCCGTTCCATGATCTCGGTCGGATCGCTGCCGATCTCGGCGAACGCCGGATCGACGCCGCGCAGCACGCGCTCGATGGTCGCCAGGTGCGCGTCGCTGCGCAGCACGCTCAGATCGGCGTTCGGGGGCAATGCCGGGCGCGCGTAGCGTTGGGTGAAGGCTTCGATGCGGCGGTTGGCGGAGGCGAGCGCTGCGCGGCTCACTTTGCCGCTTTCGACGGCGTGGATCACGTGCTCGATGGCTTGATGAGCGATCGCGGCGGTGTGGCAGCACAGGAAGTGATCGACGCCTGCGTTGAGCCCGCGCACCACCGTGTCTTCCACGCCGTAATGATCGGCGATCGCGCGCATCTCGATGTCGTCCGTGACGATTAGCCCGTCATACCCCATCTTTTCGCGCAGCACGCCGTGCACTACGGCGCGGCTCATGGTCGCGGGGTACACTGCGTCGAGCGGCTCGAAGATCACGTGCGCGGTCATCAACGACGGGATGCCGGCTTTGACGGCGGCCGCGAACGGCTTGAGCTCGACTTGCTCGAGCCGCTCGTAGGAGTGCGGCAAGCGCGGCAGCTCCAAATGCGAATCTTGGCTGGTATCGCCGTGGCCGGGGAAGTGCTTACCGCACGCGGCGACGCCCACGCTCTCCAGGCCGGCGGCGAGCGCGACGCCCATCTCGCTCACCAGCTCCGGCGTGTGACCGAACGAACGCGCCGCGATGATCGGGTTTTGGGGGTTGCTGTCGACGTCGAGCACCGGTGCGTAATTCATGTCGAAGCCGACCGCGCGCACTTCACGGCCGATCAAGGCGCCGACTTCACGGGCCAGCGTGGCGTTGCCCGTCGCACCCACTGCGCGCATCGCCGGGACCTCACTGAAGCCCTGCTTCAAGCGCGACACTTGTCCGCCTTCTTGGTCGAGGGCGATGAACAGCGGTCGACCGGCCGCGCGCTTGATCTTGCCCGTGGCATCGACCACTTCGGCGGGCTGGCCCACGTTCCGTGAAAAGAAGATGACGCCGCCCACGCCGCGCGCGACGAGCCGGCTCAGGTCGTCGGTGATCGTTTTGCCGTAAAAGCCAACCGTGAAGAGCCGTGCCGCCTGCGTCTCGAGGTCATGTCCCATGGGGTTGGTGCTCAAAGTAGCATTACGGTTATCGCCACTTCTGGCCGGTTCCGTGCACGATCGTGGGCGTTTTTGTTCGTTACGCGCCCCCCGCCCGACCCGCGCGGCCGGAAACCCGCCAATGAATTGTTCCTTTTCGCCGTACCTCGCTACGATGCGGGCTCCTTATGAAACGGCGTCTTCAGCTCGGTTTGCTCGGAATTTTGCTCGCCACCGGAACGCTCGCTCGCTCCGCGGGGGCGCAGGAAAACCAGGGCTTCTCGATCGACCGCTTCGACCCTGCCGAGCGCGGCAGCGACTGGTTCGCGGCCGACTCCTTGGATATGCGTGGCAACGGCCGCCTCGTTTTGGGGCTGACCGCAGATTGGGCCTACAAACCGTTGGTTGCGTACGCGCCCAATGGCGACGAGCAGACCGCGGTCATCAAGCACCAGTTTTTCTCGCACTTCGGCGCGGACGTGCTGATCGCGGATCGGCTGCGCCTGGGCATCAACGTGCCGGTCGCCCTGTACCAAAGTGGCGACAGCGCGACCGTCGGCAACACCACGTTTGCTTCGAACAATGCGACGGCATTCGGCGATCTGCGGCTGGCCGCCGATTTACGGCTGTTCGGCGAGTACCGCGGCCCTGCCGAGCTGGCCATTGGGGCCGCGGTGTACCTGCCGACTGGCAGCAAGGATGCGTTCACCGGCGACGGGAAAGTGCGCCTCGCGCCGCGCGCATTGCTCGCGGGCGAGCTCGGGCCGTTCGTGTACGCCCTGCGCGCGGGCTTCTTGTATCGCGCCAACGACGCTGGCTTCGACGGCTTATCGAAGGGCAATGAAGTGTTCGGCGCGGCTGCTGCCGGGTTACGGGTCGCCGAGGAGCGGCTCGTGATCGGCCCCGAGCTGTACGGCTCGACCAGCACCGCGAACGGCGACTCGTTCTTCGCGCGGCGCACGAGCCCGTTCGAGATCTTGTTTGGTGCCCACTACCTGGTGAGCAACGACGTGCGCTTGGGCCTCGGTGTGGGGCCGGGCCTCACCCGCGGTGTCGGAAGCCCCCAAGTGCGCGGTCTGCTCTCGCTGGAGTGGGCGCCGGACGTCGAAAAGCCCGCCCTAGCACCGAGCGACCGCGATCAGGACGGGATCTTGGACGTCGACGACGCCTGCCCCGACGTGGCGGGCGTAAAGACCGGCGATCCGAAGACCAACGGTTGCCCAGCCGTTCCCAAGCCCGACAAGGATCGCGATCACGACGGCATCTTGGACGCGGCCGATGCGTGCCCCGACGAAGCGGGCGTGAAGACCGAAGATCCGAAGACCAACGGTTGCCCGCCGCCGAAAGATCGTGATCACGACACCATCATCGACGACGAGGATGCGTGCCCGGACGAGCCCGGCGTGAAGACCGAGGATCCGAAGACCAACGGTTGCCCGCCGCCGCGTGATCGCGACAAGGACGGCATCTTGGACGACCTCGACGCATGCCCGGACGCCCCGGGACCGGCTAACGAGGATCCGAAGAAGAACGGCTGCCCCGCGGCGCGCGTCGAAAAGGGCCAGATCAAGATTCTGGAGCGCGTCGAGTTCGAGAACAACAGCGCGAAGATACGGCCTCAGAGCGAGACCGTGCTGAACGCGGTGCTGGACGTGATGCAGTCCCACTCCGAGTTCACGAAGCTGAGCGTCGAAGGTCACACCGACAACCGCGGCGCCGCCGCGTACAACAAGCGCCTGAGCCAACAACGTGCCGCATCGGTCATGAAGTGGCTCACCGACCATGGCATCGCCAAGGCTCGGCTCAGCGCGCAAGGCTTCGGGCTCGAAAGGCCCATCGACAGCAACGACACCGACGAAGGACGGCAAAACAATCGCCGCGTCGAGTTTCATATTCTGGAGGTCGACGGCAAAGCCGTCGAGGCTCCGTGAGGTCCCGCATGCGATTCTCGAAACCGTTCTTCGCTTCGTGCACATTGGCCACGCTCGCCGCGAGCAGCGCGCTGCTCACTTCCAGCACGCTCTGTGCTGCGCCCGCGCTGCGCAAGCAGATCAGCCAACATGGCGACTTCGTGGTCATCGGCAATGCCGGCGGCTTCGAATGCGCTCCGGGCACGCCTGCACCTGTCGTGGGCACCGTGACCTGCCCAGCGGCGGGAAACGCGGACTCCGCGCCGGACATCTTTTTTCGCTCGGAGCAGCCGAATGCGACCTCTGCCGTCGCGAATGCCACGATCACTTCGCTGACCGCCCGCACCACGGCGCTCCTCACTCTGCCAGCGGGCGCGACCGTGACCTATGCGCGCGTTTATTGGGCGGGCTTCGTGCCGACCGCCACACCGGCCGACACCAACCTGACCATCGAACGCCCGGGTGGCACTTTGAACCAAGTCGTGACCGCGGACGCTTCCGCCGTCGTCGCGCGCGCGGCCTACCACTGGTACCAATCAACCGCTGACGTGACCGCGCTGGTCACCGCGGCGGGCTCCGGGACGTACCGAATCAGCGACATCGCTTCGGTCGAGCTGCCGACGTTGCTCGACAACAACGACCCGATCAACGCCTGGTCGCTGGTCGTGTTTTACGACTTGCCGAGCGATCCGCCGCGCAACTTGGCGCTGTTCGACGGGCTCGATTTGGTGCTGCCCAACAGCTCGGCGAACGCGACGCTGTCCGGGTTCCTGGTGCCCAATTCAGGCTTCGATGCCAAGCTGGGTGTGATCGCCTACGAGGGGGAGCAATCGCTCGGGGGCGATGGGCTGTCGTTCAACGGCGCAGTGCTCTCGAACGCGCTGAACCCGGCGACCAACTTCTTCAATAGCTCGCACAGCTTCCTGGGCAGCGCGGTCTCCGTGGTTGGCGATCTACCGCAGCTCAGCGGCACGCCCGGCAGCATGAGCGGCTTCGACCTCGACGTGGTGGACGTGAAGGCGCAGCTGCACGCGAACGACGTATCGGCGACCATCTCCGCCTCCAGCACCACCGACACGTACCTGCTCGGCGCCTTCATCACCTCGATCAGCACCTTTCAGCCGGATTTCTCGGCTTCCAACAAGGTATTCACGGATCTCAACGGCGGCAGCATCCTGCCCAATGACGTGCTCGAGTACGTGATCAAAGCCGTCAACAACGGTAACGATGCGTCGCTGAATACGGTCGTGACCGACGCGCTGCCCATGGGCATCACTTACGTGCCCGGCTCGTTGCAGGTCACCGCCGGCGACAACGTGGGCACGAAGACCGACGCCAAAGACACCGATCAAGGCGAATACGACGCCATGACCCGGACCTTGACGATTCGCGTCGGCGCGGGCGCGAACGGCACCACGGGCGGCTCGATCGCCATCGGTGGCACGAGCGAGATCCATTTCCGAGTCACGGTCGACGCCAACGCCACGGGCAGCATCTTGAACCAAGCCGTGGTCACCGGTGGCGGCGCGCAAGGCGCACCGCCCAGCAATTTCCCCACCGACGGCAATGGCAGCGCGCCCGGCACGCCGCCCACGACGGCGGTGATCGACAAGTGCAACAGCAACGCCGATTGCACGGCCCCGACCGGCGTGTGCGACACCTCGGTCTCGCCCAAGGTGTGCGTGGGCTGCGTGAAGGATGCGGACTGCACCGATCTCACCGCTCCGCAATGCAATACCACGATGCACGTCTGCGGTTGCACGGTGGGCTGCGGCGATAGCGACATGGACGGCATTCCCGACAGCGTCGAAGTGGCGATCGGAACCGACCCGAACGACGCGGACAGCGACGACGACGGCGTGCCCGACGGCCAAGAGCCGAGCGCGAGCCTGGACACGGATGGTGACGGCCTGATCAACGCGCTCGATCCCGACAGCGACAACGACGGCTTGTTCGACGGCACCGAGCTCGGGCTCGACTGCTCGAACCCCGCGACCCAAGCCAGCCTCGGGCACTGCCGCGCTGATGCGGATAAGGGCAAAACCAAGACAGATCCGCTCGATCCGGACAGTGACCACGGCGGGGTGAGTGACGGCTCGGAAGACTTCAACCTGGATGGCGCGGTCGATAGTGGCGAGACCGATCCCACGACGGGCCACGCCGACGACGACAAAGGCGTGAAGGATAAAGACAAGGACGGCCTGAGCGACGGCTTGGAGACGTTCCTGGGCAGCGATCCGAACGACGCCGACAGCGACGACGACGGCGTGCGCGACGGCGCCGAAGCCAACCCCTCGGACGACACCGACGGGGATGGCCTGAACAACGTACTCGACGTAGACAGCGACAACGACGCGCTGTTCGACGGCACCGAGTCCGGCAAAGGCTGCGACGATCCGGCGACCAACAAGAAGCTCGGCCACTGCATCGCCGATGTCGACTCGGGCGCGACGCTCACGAGCCCCCTCGACCCAGACACGGATCACGGCAAGGTGAAGGACGGCTCCGAGGACTTCAACCACAACGGGATCGTGGACGGAAACGAGACCGATCCCACGTCCGGCCACGGCGCAGACGACAAGACCATCACCGACCACGACGGCGACGGCTTGAGCGACGAGGCCGAAACGAAGCTCGGCACCGATCCGGAAGACGCGGACAGCGACAACGACGGCGTGCTCGACGGCGCCGAGCCGAACCCGGGTGACGACAGCGATGGCGACGGCCTGATCAACGCGCTGGATCCCGACAGCGACGACGATGGCCTATTCGATGGTACCGAGCTCGGGCTCGGCTGCGACAACCCGGCGACGGACAAAGCCGCCAAGAGCTGCGTGCCCGACGGCGACAAGGGGACCACCCACACCAGCCCCCTGATCGCGGACACCGATCACGGCGGGGTGAGCGACGGCGACGAAGACATCAATCACAACGGCGTCATCGACAGCGGCGAGACCGATCCCAACGACCCGGCCGATGACCACGGCCCGATTGGCGCCGGCGGCGCCAGCGGTGAGGGCGGGGACACCGGTGAGGCAGGGACGGGCGGCTCGGGCGCCTCCGGCGGCTCGGGCGGCTCGAGCGCCAGTGACGCAGGCGGCAGCTCAGGAATGGGTGCTAGCGCTGGCCTCGGCGCGGGCGGCTTCAGCGAACCGGGTGTGCTCGAAGGCGGCGGTTGCTCGTGTCGCACCGCACCGGGCGACACCGGTGCCCTCGGCGGGCTCGCGCTCGGTGCCCTCGGCCTGGCCTCGCTCGTCACGCGTCGCCGCAAGCGCCGCTGAGCGGTTATCGGATGATGCGCCGCACGCTAAGCGCGTTCGCGGCGCATCTCTTCGATTTGCGCCAAGGCGCGCGCCATCTGCGCTTTGCCGCCCTGACCGGCGAACGCGACCGGCACGCGGGCCTCGCGCGCCGCAGCCACCACGGGCTCGGTGTGCTTGTGCGAGACGATGCGATCCAAAATCACGACCCCGCCCACGCGGCCTTGCCGAATGCGCTGGGGCAAATTGCCGACCGCATGCACACCGTCCCGCTCCGTGTCGATCCATTCCACGTCCGCATCCAGCTCGAGCGGCAATGAGCCGGACTTCTCGCGGCCCGACAGCGCGCCGATGATCACGAGCTTGCCGCCCGCAGGCCGCGCCTTCGACGGTGTCACCTCGGGCACGACCTCCGGCTCCCGCTCAGCGCTCTTCTTCGTCGCGACCGTCGCGCTTTCCGCGCCGCGCAGGCTCGCGATCTCGGGCAGAGCCGCCACGGCCTTGGCCAACTTGCGCGCCGCATCGAGCGCGCGTTCGCCGCGAGCCGGTGCTTTCAAGCCGTGCTCAGCCGCAAACGCCTCGGCGATCTCTAGCTCGAGCGCGCGCTCGTAGCCGCGGAGCGCCGCTTCAAGCGCGGCCACGCGCGCTGCGGCCTCGCCGCGCTTGGCATTCAACGCTGCTCGCACCGACTCAACTACATCGTCAAACGCCGAACCGCTCATGTCAGCGAGAGCTTGCCCGCCGAAGCGAGCCAAGTCGAGCGGTGCCTGCGCGCTCCCGGGCGCGCTCAGGGCTTCACTGCCGAACGGAGCCGAGACATCAGGTCATCCGAGGGCGGTGGCGGCGACTGCGAGTTGTGTTGAACGCCGCTTTCCGGCGGTTGGCTGCCATCAGCGGAGGGACGAGTGGACCGAAGCTCGACATCGAGCCCGCTCGGCACGCGATCGGGGCTGCCGGCGGCGCGCAGCGCTTGGTTCGCGTTGATCAACGACAACTTCGCGTCGCTCGCGAAGCCGAGCTCGCGCTGCACGTTGATCAGCTCGAGCGTGATGGTAATGAACGCGCTCGATTCGCTCGGCAAGAGCGCGACGCTCACCTGCCAAGCCGTGCGCAGCGGCGCAAGCGCCCGCTTCGGAAAGCCCGCGCGGATGAACGCAGCCGCCGCGCGCCGGTAGTGCAACGCCGCCACCTCGGGCTGGCGCAGCTTGCGCGCCAGCTCCGCGGTGCGGTTCTGCAGCCAGGGCGCGCCCAGCATCAGCCCAGCTGCTTGCTTGTAGGTTTCGAGCGCTTGCGCTTCCTTGCCGCTCGCGCTGAGCTTCTTGGCTTCGACGGTGAGCGCCTCCACTTGCGCTTGCACCGAGTCTTCGGATTTTAGTGTCGTGGTTGTGCTCACGAGTCGCCAATAAGCAGGGAGCGTGCCGCGTTTCTGGGTTGTCGTAAGCTATCGTAATTAATGAGTATTAGTCCCTGGGTGCGAATTCTATTTTGAGGCAAAAGCCAAGATTGAGAATCGATTCGTCTCAAAGCGAGAAGCCGATTAGCGTGCCCGGCGTGCGCAGGTCGCGACTCGTGCTCGGGCTTGGCGGCGCGTTGACGCTCCTCGGCTTGGGTGGGGCGCTCACTGCGCGGCGCGTGCTGTCTCAGCCGGCCACGCACCTCGCAGGCTCGGCTTCGCCGTCCGCGTCGTCGCGCGCCGCGGTATCGCCGCTCGCCGCACCGCCTGCGCCCGTCGATCCCATCGATCTCGCCCGCGAGCGCCTCGCCCGATTCGAAGCCGAACGCCGGCGCGCCACTGACTTCGCGCACCTGCCGCCGGCCAATCTCAGCCACGGCGCCGATCCCTACGCGCTCGCCGCCCTGAACGCAGCGTACGTGGTCGGCGTGCTGCGTGGTGCGTCTGCCGTCGTCTTGTTGGACGCCCAGTTGCGCGAGCTGCAGCGCATCGATCTGCCCGGCTCCGTCGTCGCCGTCGCCGTCACTCGCTCCGGCGAGTGCTGGGTAGCCGGCGAGACCGCGCATACAATGACGAAGCTCCGCCTGGCGGGCGGTCGCTTGGTCCCCGCGGGAAGCTTCGAAATCCCAGCAATTCTCGGGATCCGCGCGCTGGCATCGGCCCCGGAAGGGTTGCTGTACGCGCTCGACGTGCACGATGGCCGGCTCATCACCCTCGATCCGACTCAGCCCGCGCAGCCGATCGTGGATTCGCGCTTCATTGGCCACGGCCCGCTCGCAGTGCGGCGCGTCGGGACTTCGCTGATCATCAATGCGCTCTTGGACCACGCGCTGATCGTGCTCGACGTGGACGGCGCGGGCCGGCCGCTGGCCGTGCGCGCGCGCATTCACCACGACGGCCCGCTGTGGGGCTTCGATGCCGCCGCGTTACCCCAGGGCGAGCTGCTCATCGCCGCCAGCGGCGTCGAAGATCACCCGCTCGATCGCGGAGACGGCTCGTTCGGCTACATCGACTCGTTCGCGTTCGCGTACCTGCTCCCCGCTGTGGGCGAGGTGCGCGAGCTCTGGCGCAGGAACGTCTCCGAGCTGGGCGTCGTAACGCCCAAGGCACCCTTACTGCGTGTCGACGGCGAGCGCGCGCGCTTGTTCCTGTCGGGCTACGGCAGCGATCGCGCGGCGGAGCTGTACTTCGGCGTGCACGCGCAGAGCGAGCCCAGCGCCCAAAGTGAGCCGTTCTACCCAGGCACCAGCGCCGCGCTGCGGCTCGCTTCGGGCGACTTCGCGTTCGCCGATCCGCTGCTCGACGCTTGGCTGTTGCGCCCCAAGCTCAGCGCCGCCGAACGCGGTTCGCCCGGCGTGCTGCGCGCAGTCGAATCGGAGCACGCCATGCGCGCGAGCGTCGAAGAGCGCCTAGGCGAGACCTTGTTCTTCAGCACGCTGATGGCGCCCAAGAACTCGAGCGAAGGCAAGCAGAGCCGCTTCACCTGCGAGACCTGTCACTTCGAGGGCTATGTGGACGGCCGCGTGCACTACACGGGCCGCGCCGATGTGTTCGCCAGCACCAAACCGCTGCGCGGCCTGTTCAACAACCGCCCGCACTTCTCGCGCGCGCTCGACGCGGACTTGGCCACCGTGTCGCACCACGAGTTCCGCGTGGCCGGCAAGGGCAACGGCAGCGACCCGTGGTTCACGCTCGAACGCGAAGACTTCCCGTGGCTCGCCGAGCTGGGCGTCACGGACAAGAGCATTGATCCCGAAGCGCTGCGCCGCTCGCTGGTCGCGTTTTTGATGCGCTTTTCGTTCCCCACGAACCCCGCCGTGGTCGGTCGTACCCACTTCGAGCCCAGCGAGGCCCGCGGCGCGGAGCTGTTCCGAGCGCGCTGCGCGAGCTGCCACGCGCCGCGCCTTCAAAGCGACGTGCCAGAGAGCGCACTGCCGTTCGAAGCCTGGCAGAGCGCCATCTTCTCGCCCGAAGGCGCGCTGGTTTGGGCCAGTGCCGAGTATCAGAAGACCGGAGTCACGCCGTACGTGCACGAGCTGGGCGCGCGCGTGCCGTCGCTGCGTCGGCTGTACCAAAAATGGCCGCACTTCACGAACGGCTCAGCCGACACGTTGCTGAGCGTGGTCAGCGCCGCGCGCTTCGACGGGCCGCGCTTCTTCCATGCTCATGCGCCGTCCGATCCGACGCTGCAAGCCTTCACTCCGGACGAGGCGCGAGACCTTGTTTCGTTCTTAGAGCTGCTGTGACGCGGCCTGAGCTCGCCCCCCAGGGAGGATCGAAGCGCGAGACCACTTCAAAACTAAAATCGCAGCGTGAATTCACGCTACGATTTTTGCGTGAGCACCCCATGCGGCGCGGTCGGGCTCATTACCCGATCTCGGCTGCTTCGTACGAGGCCTTAGAGCTGCTGTGACGCGGGCATGAGCTCGCCCACCGGATCGACCGCGGAAATGACCGCGACCTGAATATCCAAGCGCCGAGCAGAGCTGATCGGGGAGCCGTCGAACTCGACGATGTGGAAGCGATCGAACACGCGGGAGCCCGTCGTTTTCACCTGGGAACCGATGATTTGCACGCGCTGTTGGAAGAGCGCCTGGGCCAAAGCCAAGAGCAGCCCCGAACGATCGCCAGTCTCGACCTCGAGCGTGCTGAACACGCCGTCCGATCCTTCGATGAAGCGGACCACGGTTTCGGATGCGGAGGGCGTGGGCGGCGGGCGCACGCTGGGATCGGCGCGGCGGCGATCGAGCTTGCCGTCGAGCAGGCCGATCAGCGTGGTGCGCAGCTGGTCGATCTCTTCCTTGCTCACGCGCAGCTTGCGCTGCTGCTCTTTCTCGTGCCGGACCCAGAACACGTCGACCGCCTCGTTGGCGCGTTGATCGACGCGGCGCGTGTACGCCTCGGCCTCGATGACATCCAGCCCGCACAGCACGAGCGCGGCGCTGATCGTGGCGAGTAGGCCCGGACGATCGTCAGCCACGACGCACACGGCAGACCCGGGGACGCGACTGGAATTGAAGGTACCGACGTTGGCCGAGGCCGACTCGCGTTCACGCGCTATCTTGGTGTGCGCGGCGATCGCAACGAGGTCGAAATTGCGGCGATAGCTTTCGGGCAGGGAGGCCGCGAACGCTTGCACCTCGGCGGATTCATCGGGGGAAGTAGACACGCGACCAGCCTAGCGCGGGCAAAAGACGAGCGCCTTTCATTCCTGTTTCCGACATGTGTTGCAGCATTACTTACCGCCGTCGCGTTTGGCAGCCGGTGCGGCCCCGAACGGGAAGCCCGGGATCTGCGGAAAACCCGGCGGAAGTGTGCTCGGAAACGCAGTCGGAAAAGTCTTGGGCAATGGCGGAAATGTACTGGGCAACGGGGGCAGAGTGCTGGGCAACGGAAACGGAAACGGAAACGTGTTGCGCCCCGCGTCAGCGGTGGCCGCAGGCGACCCTGCGTCGGCTGGGCGGATGATCGTCGGAGCAGTCGTGGGGCTGCCCGTTGGCAGCGAGGGCCGGCCGGGCGTGATGGGCGAGATCGTCGGGCTCGGCTGCACCTGGCCGCTCGCGCCCGCGTCGATCAGCGGGTTCACGGTCGTCTCGGGAGTGGGAGTATCGAGCAGGAGCGGCGGCGCGTACGTGCTCGGTTGGTGCTGCTGGTAGAAGACCGCGGCCAGCGCAGCGCCGCCCAGGCCGAGCAGGATGAGCAAGCTCAGCCCGACCCACAGCCCCGTGCGCGACTTGCGGCGGCGCGTCGCGCCGGCACCTGTACCGCCTTGAGCCGGGGGCGGGCCGTAACCGTAGTTTCCCGGCGGCAAATTGCCGGGCAGGGCGCTGGCGCGCATCGCCTCGCGGACGGCTTCGTCCGACACTTCTTGAGTGCTGCCCTTGGGCGCGGAGCGCGCGCTGAAGTTGAGCGTGCCGGGATCCATGTCCGGCGGCAGCGTCTTGGGCAGCGAGCGCTCGGCGTCGAACGCTTGCGCCATACCCGTGGCTGCGGATTGCACGGCAGGCATCGCCTGCACTTGGGGCGGCTGGTGGGACGCTTGTTGGTGGAGCACGGGCTCGGGACTGGCCGCGAGCCGGCCCGCGTAGCTCAGCGCGCCCGCGAACGGCGCCAGCGCCAAACGCATCTCCAGCGCGCTGCCAAAGCGCGCGTCGCGATCGGGCTTGAGCGCGCGCTCCACGACCGCGATTAGACCCGGCGGCAAGCCCGGCTCGAGGCTCGCCAAGTGCCGCACGTTGCCCGACACCACGGAGGCCACGATCGTCTCCACGTCATCGCCATCGGCCGGACGACGGCCGGACAACATCTCGAACAAGATCACGCCGAGCGAATACAGATCGGCGCGGTGATCGACGTTCTCGGCGGCGAACAGCTGCTCGGGCGCCATGTATTCCGGCGTGCCCATGATCACGCCCGCGCGCGTGAGCCCCTTTTGGAACTCGGTGCTGGCGCGCAGCTTGGCAATCCCGAAGTCGATCAGCTTGAGTAAAGGGCCGCCGGTGGCCGGCACGATGAACACGTTGTCCGGCTTCAGGTCGCGATGCACGACGCCGATGGCGTGCGCTGACTCGAGCCCGGACAAAATCTGAAGCGCGAAATCCACCGCTTGCTCGGGCGGCAGCTTGCCGCGGCGATCCATGGCTTGTTGCAGGGGCTCACCGTGCAAAAGCTCCATCACTAGGTACGGCGAGCCGTCCGCCGTTTGGTCCACGTCGGTCACGTGGGTCACGTGCGGGCTGCGGATCCGCGCCGAAACGCGCGCCTCCTGCAAGAAGCGCGAACCGAGACCCGCCCGTTGCGCAAGCTCGGTGTGCAAGAACTTGAGCGCGACACTCGTCTCCAAAAACTCGTGATGCGCTTCGTAGACGGTGCCCATGCCGCCGTCGCCGATCAGGCGCACGATGCGGTACTTACCGCCGATGACGTCGCCCGGTGCGGGTTTCATGAGCCGACAACCGCCTTCCCTTGGTCGCGAATGCGCGCGCTGGGCGGCACGAAGCGCTCGTACTCACGCAAGAAGGTGAGCGTCTTCGGATCGGCGCGATCCACGTACAGCGTGCCGAGCAAGTGATCGGTTTCGTGTTGCACGACCACCGCGCGAAAGCTCTCCCACACGAAATCGAGCGGCTTTCCCGAGCGATCCAGCGCTTGCACGCGCACCTTACGCGGCCGCGCCACCTGCCCGCGCATGCCGGGCACCGACAGGCAGCCCTCGTACATCTGAAAGCTATCTTCGGCGCTCAGCGTGCCGTCTTCAGCCACGTCGACCAGCGGCGTGACCACGGGGTTGACGAGCACCGTGAGGGGGATGGCCTCGAACTGCGGGTAGCGCGGGTTCTGATTCACTTCGATCACGCACAGCTGCAGCGAGACGTACACTTGCGGCGCAGCCAAGCCCGCGCCATCGGCATCGTGCATGGTCTCGATCATGTCGTCGATCAGCGTCTGGATGAACGGCGAGCCGATCTCAGTCGGGTCGACGAGGTCGGCTTTCCGGCGCAGCACCGGCTCACCCATTTGCGCAATCTTGCGAATCGCCACGGGGGGGATCCTAATGCAAACTCGAGGCCGAGCACGAATTGCTAAAGTGAACGGGGCGATTTGCCCCTCCCGATCGCGTTCTGGCTCCGTTCCCAGAGTCTTTTGGCAAGCGGGCGCGGCCGGTTCAGAGCGGCACGTAGCTCACAGGAAGTCACCCGCGGTGGCCCAGAGCCGCATCGGATCGTAGTCGCAGTCTGTCTCTTTGCCGTCAGGGCCCGTCCAAGCGACGAACTCGCGCGTGAGGAACGCGACGAAGCCGCGCCCTACGGGATCCACCTGCTCGAAGGTGAGCGAGCCGTGGAGCACGCCCTGGTACGGCACGCCGTCCACCTCAATCACGATCGGGGGCAGCGGCAGCGCGGACAAGGGCGAAGCGCCGGATGCATCGAACGGCAAAGCAACCGCGCGACCAATCGAGTCTGCGGCGCTCCCCACATCGACGCTGAAGTTCAGCGCGGTTCGCCCGCCCGTGTCGTAGCACTCGACGACGCTGAGCGAACCACCGAGCGGCGTGCCGACTTTGCACGGCAGCGCGAGGTGCAGCGATGCCAAAGGACCGACGCACAGCGGCTCGGGAAACGCAGTCGGCAGATTCGTGCTGTCGATCGGGCCCACGCCGGGCGCGCCGGCGTCCGTTGTGTCGGCCGATCCGCCGTTTTTGCTCGGTGCGCCGGCAACTTCAGTCGTGTTGGGCGAGCCCGCAGTGCTCGACGCGCCGCTGCCGGACTCCGCATTTCCCGGAGTGCTGGCACGCCCGCCACAAGCCACGAGTGAAAGCGACAGTGAGAGCACCCCGCAGACCCAACCCAGCTGCTTCACGATCGGGAGCATACCAGATTTCAGGCACCCACACGAAGAGTTTTTCGGCCTGCCCGCGCGCGGTCAGCGCGCGTGCCAGGGCACATCGGCGATGCCGGAAAGATGGTTTTCGTAACGGGCGAACACGAACAAGAGGTCGCTCAAACGGTTCAAGTAGACCAAGATCTCGGGACGAATGCTGGATGAGCGGCCCGCAGTCAGCGTCCGGCGTTCAGCGCGACGACACACCGTGCGCGCGCGGTGCAACTCTGCAGCTGCCTGCTTGCCACCCGGGAGCACGAAGCTCTTGAGCGGCTCGAGCGCCGCCTCGTGGTCGTCGATCCACCCCTCGAGCCGCGTGATGTCGGCGTCACCGACCGGCGTCATGCGCAGCTTGTCTTCCTTACCGGGCACGCAAGCGAGCTCAGCGCCGAGTGTGAACAGGTCGCTTTGAATCTGGTGCAGCGCGCTGTCTGTTTTCGCAGAGGGCTGCAGCGAGCGCGCCACGCCGAGGCACGAATTCAACTCATCGATCGTGCCATACGCCTCCACGCGCGGATCGTCTTTCCCGACGCGCGCGCCGCCGAATAGCCCGGTCTCGCCGGTGTCACCCGTGCGCGTGTAGATCTTCATGCGCGAGAGCGTACCCGCTCACACGCGAGATTGCAGGCGTTCAGCCGAGCGCGGCGCAAATCGCGGTGTAAGCGTCATTCCAGGTCTGAACGTCGGCCTTCGCGCCGTCCACGATGCTCAAGCCGAACCCGGGCGGAACCGTCGCGTTTTCGTTGTGATTGAAGCGACGGCGCCAGGCGACTTTGCCGACCAAGCGCACGCGGCGTTCGCTGCGCGGCGCGGTCATCTCGATCCACACTTCGTCGTCTTCCGGCGGCGCCAGGGTGCGCACGTACAAGCCGCCTTCGCTGATGTTGTAGGAGAAACCGAAGTCGTCCTTTTCGCGGCCTGCACCGCGGAACGCGACCGTGGTCCCGAACAAGATACGCGGACTGCGGCGGTTGTTGACCGCGCCACCTTTGATCTCGTTCGACGCGAAGAGCACGTTTTCCGGTGGCGCGAACGCGTCGATCACGCCCACCCCGGTGTGGCCGTCGAGCGCGGCGCGCACCGCTTTCAAATCGCGCGGTTGCGTGCAGATGACGAAGTTGGCTTTGCTGCCCGCTTCGCGCGCGGCGCCGATGGTGGCCGGATAGTCGTCAGCGAGCTCGGCGTTCAGCACGGCCAGCGCCACGTCTTCTTGCAACGCGAAGCGCGCCGCATCTTCCTTGGTGACCGCGAACGTCACCGCGTAGCCCGCGTTGCGCAGCACGCGACCGACCACGGTGCGCCGCGTCTTGTCGCTCTCGGCGATCAGCGCGGTGCCGCGCGCGGATGCGGGCAGCGCGCCGGCTTCACGCGGCAGCGTGCGCAGGCGCGTGAGCAATGGACGTGTGCTGTTCAACGGCAGCACGTCGTCTGCGCCCCAGCTGAACGCGTCGTTGAAACACAAATCGCCGATGTCGCGGGACAGGGCGATCATCGGCAGACGCGCGTGCCGCGCGCTGCTCCGGGTCTGAACCGCGAGCGACTCCGATGCTTCGGTGTCGAGCAACATCGCCATGGCTTCGTGTGACTCGAGCCAACGCCCCGCCTCTTCCGGCGATTCTGCCGCGTGCAGAGTGAAGGCGGCCTGCTCCGCGGCGACGGAGAGCGCCATGCGCTCTTCTCGGCGGAAGCGACCGAACGCGAGCATTTCGCGAGTTTCCATGAGCTTGGAGAACGGCCATTTGGCCACTCCCTAAAGCCCTGGCCCGTCTCATTGCGGCACAGGCGGCACGCCGCAGGAAACTCGGCGGGCGGCCGGGCGCGAGACCCGACCGCCCGAGGCACCGAAAACTACGCCGAGAAGATCTGCTGAATCTCGCCTTCCATCGCGGACGGCGGGACTTTGCGCGCCAACGCCAGCTCTTGAACGAGCAGGCTGCGTGCCTGATCGAGCAAGCGCCGCTCCCCGAAGGACAGGTCTTTGTCGAACTTCAACCGGTACATGTCGCGGAGAACCTTGGCGATTTCCGACGGCAGACCGCTCTTGAGCATTTCCGTGTAGGCGCGGAAGCGGCGATTCCACGGTTGCAGATCAACCGCGACCTCGGGCGCTTTGAGGATCTCCAGAATGTTCTGAGCCTCTTTCTTCTTCATCACGGGACGAAGGCCCACGCGCGTAGCGGCCTCCGTGGGCACCATCACTTTGAGCCCGCTATCTTTGATCTTGATGACGTAACAAGTCGTTTTGCGACCGCCTAGGTCGCGATCCTCGAGCTGCTCCACCTCACCGACGCCGTGCGCCGGATGGACTGCCATATCACCAGCTTTGAACGTGTAGCGCGTGACGACTTCTGTATTCACCGACGATTGCCCTCTCGTATGGGAGCAAAGGTGTGACGCCCACCGAGGCGCGCGCACCTTCGCAGCGCCGCAGTTGGAGCTGGCTGCTGCCCGAAAGCGTCAGCTGAAGCACCAATCACGACGAGAAACCCTCCTGCACTCCGCGAAGGCCGTCCTAGCTTCTACCCGACCGCCGCAGTGCAGCACCGGTAGGTCCTAGCACTCTATTGTGCTTCAGGTCAATCAAGCAGAGCACGACACGCTCTTCATAGAGTGCCGAAATATCTCCTATTTCGCCGATGCTTCGTGCTCCCTCGCGTGGCGCATTTCGCCTTGGTCTTGTTCGTCGCGCGCTTCCGCGCGCTCCTTTTGTGCTCGGCGCCGTTCGCCACGTCGAGTCCTATCGAATGTTTATCGGGGCTACGCCTGAGTGTATCTGAGTGCTTGTCCTACACGGGCGTACTCAAGGTTTGTCATCGATTGCGGGGCCTTTCGGTGTCGATTCGGTGCGCCTCGGCATGCGCAAAATCTCCGTCAGATCGCCCAATACGGATGCTTTCAAGCCGCGCACGACAGCAGCGAGATCGAGCTCGACATGCAGAGTCAGCAGTTGGGTAGTGGCGTTTACCTGTGCCGTTTCATTCAATTCGAACAACTGCCCCGTAGAGCTGCGCGCCAATGCGCTCCACGCCGCCGCGAGGCGATTCGCGGCGTCACCAGCGGCGCTTTGCCATTCGCCAGCGAGGTAGATCGTTGTGGCAAGTTTGCCGTTTCCAATCGGCTGCACCGCGATGGACAACGCAACCGTCGACTCGAGCAAACCGTTGGCTGCGTGTTGCCACTCGTTTGCGAACGGGCCCGGCGCGTACAGCACCGCGAGCTGGCTCGCAGCGAGAGCCGGCAACGACGAGAGCGCGGCTCCGCGCAGCGCGGTCGGTGAATTCTTCAGCCGTTTCTCGGCGTATGCCTCCACGACCTTGGCCTGCACGGGATCGCCGACCGCGACCGCGAGCAACCGCTCATCGACGGTGACGAGTGTTTCCGGTGTCTGCCCAATGACGCCGGTGATTCGATATAGACCGGGGTGAGCGTGCTTGGTGCGCGCCCCCGACAACAAGCGTTCACTGAAGCGCGCGCGAGTGAGCGCCGCGACCCCACTCGGTAACTGCGCGACGTACAAGGTCGAATACGCCCAACCCGCGATGGCTGCTTCGGGCAATTCATGCAGATCGACGCCGCTCGCCACGGTAAAGGAGTCGAAGCGTTCGCTGGGCACGATTTGCTCGATTGCGCGCGCCAGCTCTGGCTCGGCGAAGATCTGCTGCGGCTTTACCAGCACCAACCAGCGCAGCCCCGCCGCCGACACGAAGTCAGCGGGTGGCCCGTGATGAAGTGCGGTCACGGGCGAGGGCGCCGTGGCTCCTGGCTTGGCCGCCGGCGCGGCACACCCGCAGGCCCCGAGTGTCCCGAGCGCCACCGGGAGCAGCCAGCGCATCGCCCGCTGCTCGATTGTCGGCAAGTCGAGAACGCGCTTGCGCTCAGTCGTCGGAGTCGTCGTCGCCTTCGTCACCGCCGGTGATCGGCGTGTGCCGACTCGCATTGACGAGCTCTTTCAACTCTTTGCCGACTTTGAAGAACGGCAATCGCTTGGCTGGCACGGGCACCGGTTGCCCTGTGCGCGGATTCCGCCCTGCGTATGGCTTGTAAGGTCGTACGGTGAAGCTGCCGTAGCCGCGGATCTCAATGCCTTCGCCACGTTGCAGCGCTTCGGTCATCGCGTCGAACACGCAATTGACGACCATCTCTGCTCGGGCCTTGGTCAGCTCCCCTCGGGCGGCAATGGCCTCGATGAGCTCACTTTTGGTCATCTGCTGGTTGCCTCCCTCTACTCGTTAATGCACCAAGGCTCCGCTCTAACGCCTCAATTGTCAACGCCTTTTCAGGAAGCTCACGGCGCGCCGTCGGGCACACGTTGTGTGCTGGAAGGGCGGCCGGGGCGGATCAGGGTAGGAGCTCGATGTAATCGAGCATGCCGGGGCGCGATGCCTGGAACCGAACCCGGGATTCAGCGCTCGACTGAGCGGGCAGACCTGCCTGGTCCGCCGGCGACTCGGGAATAGCGAGCTCGACGGAGATACAGTCTGCCGGTCCGGCAGGTACGATCGCAGAAGCGATCTGATTGCCGATACTGAGCTGAACGCGAGTCGCCGGACCGTCGCTCCGAACCCAGGCCAGAGCAATTCCGTGAGCTCGCGCCAGGGGCGGCAATCTGAAGGCGAACCCCGACTCGGGCGACTGGCCGGTTGGGTGCAGGCGCAGCCCTCGCCCCCCCGAGGCGCAAGGAAAGAAGTCTGGCTGTACCCAGGCCCCCGACACCCCGAGGGCTGGCCACTCGGCCTCTGCCTCGTAGCGACGAGAGGTGCCAGGCACGTAGGGATCGACGGTAGAGCGCCCCGCGTCCGGACCGGACGCCGCATAGGAGTAGCGGTAGCTCGGCGGCCGCCCGAGCCGATCCCAAAGCTCGAAGTCATGCGCGTCGTGCTCGTAGCGCGCGACCACGACTCCGCGTTGAGCGTCGAGCTGACCCGGATCGTGGCCCAGGTTGAAGCCATGGTCGGTGTCGACGAACACGAGCCCGTGGGAGACGCCTGCTCGAGCCAGCGCCTGGGCTTGGAACATCGGGTAGCCACCTTCGCGATCGGCGAGAGCTCGATGCGAGTAGCTGCCGTGAATGGCGAAGCCGAGGAGCGAAAACGGCAGCGCCAGAGCCTGCCAGCGCAGGCGCACCACGGCGAGCGCCAACAGCACGTGCTCGAAGGGCAACACGTCTGCGAACAGGCGCGCGCCGCCGCCCGGGTAGCTGGCATCGAAGTAGAACGGCGCATAGGCGAGCATCAAGCCGAGGCAAGCGATGAACAGCGCGCGCGCGCGCGGCTCGCTGCGCGCTTGCCAAACGCCCACGAAGCACAACCCGGACAGCGGAGCGGCATTGGCAATGTCGATGCTGTGCACGGCGAGCCGACGCACGGTGACACTCGCTGCTTCGCGTAGGCCATAGCCGCCCGGTAAGCGCGCTCGCACGTACTCGCCGTGCTCGAACAAGCAGCCGATTCCTCGCCCGAATCCGTAGCGGAAGCAGCCCGGCGGACCATCGGCGAGCGCGTAGTAAGCGAGCTGCGTGGACGTCCAAAAGCTACCCGTCGCGGCGTGTTGATACGCGAGCAGGAGCCCTACGCCTGGCAGGAGGGCGAGCCCGAAGCTCACCAGCCGACGCGGCGTGCGATCGAGCAAGCAAAGCGCGAGGGCCAGCCCCACCACGCCAGAGACGGGTCGCGTCGCGATCAGCCAGCCGCAGCACAGTCCGCTCACGAGCACACTCCGGGGCGTGCGCCGCATCGCATACAGCGCGCCCGCGCTGAGCAATAGCGCGCACAGTCCGTGCGACATGGTATCGGCCGTGTGGTAACGCAGCGCCGCGCACAGCACGGACCAGCCCGCAGCAACGATCGCCACGTCACTGCGCCCGCTCACTTCGCGGGCGAGCCCATGGGTCGTGAGCACGAGCAGCGCGCCGATCACGGGACCGACCAAGAGCGGGGCGTGCGCCAAGAAGCCGAGCGCCAAGACCGCGGCGTAGCCGGGCGGGAAGATCACCGACAGCGAGCCCGAGTCGTTGGCGAGCAAGAACCGGCCATTGAACGAGCCGAGCGGCTCCGGAACGGGGAACGCGAAGTGTCCCGCGGCGATGGCGCGCGCTTGCAAGTAGTAGCTCGTGGCATCCACGATGCGCGGGCCGTAACGCAAGTAGAACGCGACGTAGCCGGCCGAAAGCAGCGCGGCGCCGAACGCCAGAATCGGCAGCAAAACACGAGCCGTGAGGGCGCGCGTGAGCCGCGCGTGCTTGGGCCCCTGCCACGCGAGCAGGAGCGCGAGCACGGGTGCAAGAAGCAGCGCGCCCCACGCGACGCCATCCGGCGGCAAGCCGAGCGTCGTGTAGGGGGAGCTCAAGGGCTCGTTACCGCCCAAAGCTGGAACTGCGCGCGCTCGTCCTTACCCGGCGCGAGCTCCACCGTGATTTCGCTCGAGCTGAGCGCCGGCAGTGGCACGCGCGTCTCGATCCAGGCGTCGCTCGGCTTCAGGCGCACGTGAGCCGCTTGCTTGCCGCCGACCAAGACGTCGAACTCACTGGCGGCAGTGGGCACGTTGCGCAAGATCAGCGTCAGCTTCTTGCCAGGCTCCAGGTGTCGTAAGCGGAATGATTCGCTGACGCCCGGCGGAACGATGCGCGCTGCGTCCCACAAGTCTTCCCCAGGGCGCGCGGGATTGGGGAGCAGCTTCATGAACACGAAGCCGATGTTCTTCTCCGACAAGTGATAGGCGTGCTCTTTCTCGCTCACGAGATCGGCGGGGTCGACCGAGTCGAGCACGCGCTCGTCGCTTTGCAGAGAGAAGGGCACACCGCTGTGATCGAGCGGCTCCCAGCGCGGCCGATACAGCACCTTGCTCACCCCGCCGCAGATCACGTTGCCGCGCACCGGCACTTCGCCCACTCGCGTGCCGAACCAGAGCGGAAAATCCGACCACCAGCCCGGATAAATTGCCAACAAATCCGGGCGTTCGGCGCGCGGGATGCGCTCGATCAGCTCCACCGCAGCGGCGATGTTGGTGCGCGTGGCCCGCGCGAAAGGCAAGCCGCGGAAGCCGCCGAGGCCGATCACGTCCAGGGCGGGCACGTCGGAGGCATAGGGGATCGCGCCAGCATCACCAACCAAGACGCGTTTGGCTTGCAGGGTCGGGTCTTGGCGGATCAGCGCGCCGGCCGTCAGGTGTTGATCCAAAATGTTGCGCGAGGCGCGACCAAAAAACCAAAGCTGCTCCCGAAAGCGCGGCGCCTGATGCACGATGAAGAAGGCCGCACCGACGACCGCAACCGACGCCAACGCAGCGCTCCAATGTTTGCGCGAACGTAGGGCATGGCCGAGCAGCGCGGCCAAACCCAGCGTAGAGCAGAGCAAGAGCCAGGCCACGGCGGGCATGGTGTAGCGCTCGTTTTGCCAACGCACCTGGCCGTTCAAGGCCACGATCATCATCCAGCTGATCACGCTCGCCCACAGCACCAGCGCTGCGCGGCGCGTGCTGCGGAAGAACACCGGCGCGAGCGCGAGCGCCCAGGCGATCCAACCCCACGCCGCTTGATCTCCGAAGTGATACTGCGTGACCCGCAGCACCTGGTACTTGAAGTGGAACAGCCAAGCGTCCCACACCGCCTGCGGGGTCATGAACGGGTGGTTCATCTCCAGCTTGACGAGGGCGCCGGCTGCCGTGGACTCACCGGTGAGCACGCGGTTGGCGATACCGTGCGCCACCAGCACGAGCAACGCAGGCAAGCCCGTGAGCAGCAACAAGGCCGCGACGGCGCGTAGCCCGCGCGCGCGCGCCCGCCAGACTGCAGAAACGATGAGCACGAGCAGCGCTGCTGCGCCTTCGGGCCGCGTCGCGACGACGCTGCCGCCCCAGAGCCCGAGCAGCGCCGCCGCGGCGCCGAGCGGCGCCGAGGGCGAGCGCGCGAGCTTCGAAAGATCGTCCCAGGCGATCAGCGCGCCGCCCCACAGCGCCAAAAACAGCGCGACCTCCATGCCACTGAACAGCGACCAGTCGAGCGCGCCGACACAGAGCACGCCGGGCGGGATCAGGTACGTGAGAGCGCGCGGCAAGCCAACGCACAAGCGGCGAGCCGCGACCAAGAGCGCGAACACGCCGACACAGGCCACGATCGCGGCCCATGCCATCAGCTCGAGCTTGCGGAAGCCGACCAAGTAACCCAGCGCAAGCACGAATGGATACAGAAGGCTCGTGCCTCCGCTCGAGTAGCCCGCGCCTTCGGACCACTGAAATGGCCGACCGCGCGCGGTCTCGCGTGCGAAGTCGAAGTGGATGAATACGTCATCGAGCGGCGCTGACCACGTCCCGAGCACTCGCTCCTTGGCGAAGAACGGATACAGGTCCGGTCTCGCCCAAGCGTACGCGTGCAGGGTTTGCAATTTCAGCGACGCGTAAAAGCGGCACGCGACGAACAGCGTGCACGCACCGGCGAACGCGAGGTACAAGAGCGGCTCGAAGCGCGAAAAATTCGTCTTTGCGCGCGGCGCGCCCAAGCGTGATCGAGCAGGCGTCACGGAGCGGCTCGACGAGCCCTCGGGCGAGACAACGGCTTGATCTTGGGCGGGTGATTCGATTTCGGCCATGGGCGCCGCGCGCCATTTACCATCGCCTGGCCCGATCTTCGCAGAGTTCCGATTTCGGTGTGGTTTCTCGCGCAGAAGTCAGGCGCGTTCTGCACTCGCACCGGGAGTAGCTTTGCGAAAGTACCCGAAACGACCGAGTTCCAGGCAACGCGGCGGCTCGAGCCGACCGAAGCGTGTGACCGTAGCGGGTGGAAGGCACAAAAGCAGAACGAAAGCAGAACGAAATTGATGATCGATTTTCGGGAGGTGCCTTTTCGGTGCTTCTAGCTTGCTAGAGCGCCGGGGAGGCGCTCTACTAAGCGAGGTTTTACGCGGCGGTCCTTCTGTAGTGAGCGCCCGGCTCGAGTTCGAAACGGATATGCGCTGGTTCGTCGAAGTGTCCCGCGTAGGGGAGAGCAGTATCGCGGAGAAGTACTGCGTCGAAGCGAAGCAATGGCAAGCCGCGTTGCAAGAAGCGCGGAAGCTTCGTGGTGACTCGGGCGCCCTGTCCAAGTTTTCGATCGAGCTGCTCGACCGTGGGTACCGCGCGGTCGATCCGGCGCTCAAGCTCCGCTACCTGATCAACGAAGCCCCGGCTGACTCCCCGCTCACCGAAGAGGCGCCCAACGGTCGCTCCAGCGGCAAGCTACGCGTCGCCGAGCCAGCCTCGACGAACACCAGTTTCGCAACCTCCGCGCATCCGGCTTCTCTTGCTCCGGCGTCCCCTTCACTTTCGCCCAGCGCCGGCATCGGTGGCGCGCCGCGTCCGAACTCGGTTTCGCCGCCGCGCCCCAATTCGAGCGCGCCGCGTGTGAGCGTCGGGCCTAGCGCCGCGCCGCGCGCACAGCAGCTCGTGGTCCCGCATGATCCGGTGCCGCCCGCTCCCTTGCCGCCAGGCTCGCTGCTGCCCGGCATTCCAGAGCCGGTTCGCCCCGAGGTGCCCGCCTTCGAGCTGGTGCGGCAGCGGGCCGAGGAGCCTCGCGCCGAAAGCCCGATCACGTACCGAGAGCTGGCGTTTGCGGTTCAGCCCGGTGCTACCCGCGCCCAGGTGGAGGCACTGCTTCACGATCGCTACCAGGCCACTTTGGCGACAATCGAAGATCGCGCGCCCGGCAAATTCGTGCAGCTCGCGGTGTTCGATCACGTGTTCAAGCGTCGTCCGGAGCGCCCGCCCCTCGCCACGTTCGCCTGGAAGGACTGGCGTGGGGGGCCGGTCGTCGCGTTCCCCGGTTTCGGTGACGCGCCGATGGGGCCGATGTCCCAAGTCCCGCCGGCGCCCGAATCGATCGCGCCGAGCGCGCCACCCAACGGTCACGTTGCCCCGAGCACGCCGCCGCCGAGCCTCTCGTCGTTGCCGCTGCCGCCCTCGCTTGCTCACGTGAGCGCGGTACCGGTCAGTGCGCCAGTGCCGTCCGCGCCCTCGTTGGTGCCGGACTCGGCGCCCGTGAAGCCGATGGCGCCGGTCGTGCTCGAGTCAAAGCCACCGCCGGCGGCGCAAACGGTCGCGCCAGTGCAGGCAGCGCCTGCGCCGAGCTTGGCTGCGCCAGCGGTGTCCGCGCCGCCTGTGGTCGAGCCGCCGCCGGTTCAGGTGGTGGCGCTGGTCGCACCGCCCGCGCCGATCATTGCCGAACCGTTCGCGCCGCCCGCGCCGATCATTGCCGAACCGTTCGCGCCGCCCGCGCCCGACGTCGCGGTTGCTTTGGCGCCCGCCGTTGCCGACGCGCGGCCTGCGTCGGCCCCAGGTTTCGAGCTCAATTTCGAATCCACTCCGTTCAACTCAGCGCCGGCCGAGCGCAAGTCCTCGCCTGATCGCAGCTCCCGGCCACGCCTCGTTGCGCTCCGTCGCCGCTCGGCGAACGAAGATCTGATCAGCGAGCTGTTCGAGATCATGCACGACCTGCACTTCATGCGGGACGTCGCTGCCGGCTCCGAATTCGTGTTGTCGGTGTTGGATGAAGTGCTGCCCTGTGAAGGCGCGCTGGTTCACGTCTTCGACATCAACACGGGCCATTTCGTCATCGTGCGAGCCAAGGGGCCCAACGCCGCCGGAGTGCTGCTGCAGCGGATGCCCGATAAGGATCCGATGGTGAAGTCCGTGATGCGTGCCCATCGCACCACGTCGGTGAAGGACGTGAGCCACACACCGCGCTTCCTGGGCCCGCGCTGGCCCGCCCTGGGCGTGCAACCGCGCGTGGCATTGTGCGGCCCGGTTCAACAAGGCGGTCGCTACCTGGGCTTGATTGAGCTCGTGAACCCGCTCGGTGACACCCCGTTTCACCCGAACGAGCTGAACGCGCTCGACTACATCTGCGAGCAATTCGCCGAGTTTTTGAGTCAGAAGCCGATTGTGCTCACAGCTGACGTGGTGCTCGCGAAGTCTTGAGAGGCGGTGCGCGCCGGTGGCGCGCGCTTGGACACCAAGGGCCCAACCCTTGCACACGCTCGGCTGGTAACTGCTGGGCCGATCGCGCTTTGCTGAGGGAAAGCAGGCCCCCGTTCGGTCGGTTCTCGTCGGCCCAGCCTCATTCGCAGATCGCGATCTGCTTGTGCCAAAGTCAGAAAGCTCGACGTATTTCCGGGCGCCCGAGCCTTCGGAACACCCGAAGGGGTGCAGCGCGTAGCGCGGGGAGTGCGCCGTGCCGCGCCGTTTGGCGCGCGGGGCAACCAAATCGGCTACTCTCTTTCCGTCATGGCCGACCGACCCCGACGCGAGCGGCTGCTCACGTTCTTGTTGTTGCCGGTCATCGTGCTCGCGGTGCTGGTGTTGGCCGGTGTCATGTTCCGCTCCAGCTTCCAGCTCGAAAAGCTGCGTGAGCAGTCGGTGATCGAGGCCACGCTACTGCTCGCCAACGAGAAGGCGGATCGCCTCGACAAGCGCATCATCGAGCAAGACAACGTGGTCCGCTCGGTCCTCGACCTCACGGAGCGTGAAGGCTTTGGCGCCAAGTGGCTCGAATCAGCGGCGCTGCAGACGCCCACCGTGCGCGCCGTGATCTTGCTCGACTTGAGCTCACCTCAGCACGACGTGGTGGCGGTTGCTTCGCGCGCGCCGGGCCCGGAGCACGAGCGCTTCACGCATCTGCTCGTGCACGCCATCCTCGGGGAAATGAAGCTCGATCGCGCGCCGCTCGACGAGCTGCGGCACGTGCACAAGAGCGTCCGCGGTCAGGCCTACCTGCTCAGCCACTGGGAGCAGATGCAAAACGGCCGGCACTACTTGGTCGTGGTTTGGCACGACGTGCCGCGCATCGTGCACGACGTGTTCCCGGCGTTGTACTCCGACGCCCAGCAGAGCCGCGTGAACGTGGTCGACGGCGAGGGCCGCATCGTGTTCGGCCCGCCCCTGAGCCGCGGCGGCTTGACGCTCGGTCGTCCCTTCGAGACCACGCTGTACAAGTGGACGCTCAACGTCTCGATGACCTCGGCCGAGGAATTGGCGGCAGCGGTGGCGCGGCGCCGCGTGCTGGAGATGGTGCTCGTGGGCATGTCCGGGATCGTGGTCATCGCGGGCTTGTTCGTGATCTTGGTGGCCGCCGAGCGCGAACGGAAGCTCTCGAACCTCAAGAGCGACTTCGTGGCCAACGTCTCGCACGAGCTGAAGACTCCGCTCTCCTTGGTGCGCATGTTCGGCGAGCTGCTCCAGAGCGGGCGCGTCGAAAACGACGACAAACGCCGGCAATACCTGCAAATCATCGTCAGCGAGAGCGAGCGCCTGGGCGCGCTGATCGAGAACGTGCTCGACTTCGCCAAGGTCGAGCGCGGCAAAGCCGCCTACGAGTTCAGCCTCGGTCGCGTCGGGGAGGTCGTGGCGCGCGCGGTCGAAGCCTGCCGCGTGCGCGCGGAACGCGAGAACGTCGCGCTCGATATGAGCGTGGCCGACGGCTTACCGCTCGTGGACTTGGACGAGCGCGCCATCGAAATCGCGGTCATCAACTTGGTCGACAACGCACTCAAGTACGCACCCGACGGCGAGCTCGTCAGCATCAGCGTCAAGCAGAACAACGGAGCTATCGAAATCCGCGTCACCGATCAAGGCGCGGGCATCCCAGCCGACGATCGGCGGCGCATCTTCGAGCGCTTCGTGCGCGGCAAGACCGCGTTCGGTAAGCAAGTGCGCGGCAGTGGCATTGGTCTCGCGTTGGTGAAGCACATCGCCGAAGCCCATGGCGGCGCGGTTTGGGTCGAGGACGCGACGCCGCACGGCAGCACGTTCGTGCTCACGCTGTCGCCTACTCCGCGACCTCACCGTCGTCCGTCGGGGCCTGCAGCTTGAGCAGGTCTTTGTCGCTCAGGTAAACGGAATTCGTCGCAGGTTTGCCAGCGGGAGCGCCGCTGAGCGCTGGCTTGGGCGCCGCTTCCGGCGTCGGCTCGGCGAGCTCTGCGTCATCACCGGCGCTGCTATCGGGTGACGGCGCGGCCGCGACGGCCGCGCTCGCGCTCTCGGCGGCGGGCGAAGGCGCTGGCTCGAGTCCTGCGCCGGGCAGCGGCGCGGGCAGCGCGATTGCGTCGAGCAACGGATTGTATTTGGCGACCACTGCGGCGAACTGATCGCGCTGCTCGGCGTTGAGCACGCGCATGCCGTCCAAGTTCAAGGTCTCCGCGTCGAAGAACTTGCCGTCGCGTTGCGCGCTGAAATGCAGATGCGGACCCGTGGAGCGGCCCGTCGATCCGACGTAGCCAATGGTTTGCATGCGACGCACCTTGTCGCCGACCTTGATGCCCGCGACGTAACGCGAGAGGTGCGCGTAGCCAGTCTCGATGCCGTCCGCGTGCATCACCTTGATCAAATTGCCCGCAGCGCCGCCTGGGCCCAGGTAGCTCACCGTGCCTGGCGCGGCCGCGCCCACTGGCGTACCCAGAGGCGCGCCGATGTCCGTACCCAAATGGGGCATGATTTTGTGCAAGATCGGGTGCATGCGCCGCGGGTTGAAGGCCGACGTGATCGCCGCGCCGGGGATGGGCTTACGCCAACCGCCTTCGAACGGAGATTTGCCGGTGGCGTCGTAATAGCCGCGCAAATTCGGATCGTCGAAATAGTATACGCGCCGCGTCTCGCGCTTCGGATCGGCGGGCACCACCTCGATCGCTTCGATCCCGGTGTAGCGCGCGAAATCACCGAGGACTGTCAGCTCTTGACCGATCAAGCGCAAGCGATCGCCGCGCTCGAGCTCGTCCAGCGCGAGATGGCCTTGTAGCGCCAAGCCGACTACGTGCCCGAGGCCCGGGTCGAAGCCCGCTTGCTCGGCAGATGCGTCGAAGCTCTTGCCGTCGTATACCAAGCTGCCCGTGACCTGATTGCGTTCGACCTTCAGGTCGAGCTTCGTGCCCTTCAGCAGGCCGTCGTCACCTTCACGCGCTTGGTAAATCTCTTCCGGGCCGACCGTGTACTCGAAGGCCTTGAGCCGCGAGCTGCCGCGATCGATCAACGCCGCGAAGCGGTCGGATTTGCCGCACTTGTCGAAGTCGCGCACGCCCTTCATTGCGGTCAGCACTCGATAGGCTTCTTTTTCCTGCACGCCCGCGTCGGTCATCGCCTTGATGAACGGGTCCGTGCCGACTTTGCCTTCGATCGAACGCAGCTTGGGATCGCCTTTGAGGTCGGCGATGCGCCACGGCCCGGGCACCTTCTGACGAGCGCGCTTGGGGATCGCTTTCGGTGCTACTTCGACCGCAGCGACGGCGCTGGCGGCGGGCACGCCGTCGGGGGTCGCCTTGCCGAGCGACGCACCCTTGTGACGGTCGATGTTGATCATCAACGCGATCAAGGACAATACGGTCGCGATCCCGATCAACGTGCCGAACACGGCGATCAGGGTCGGCGAGAGCTGGTCTTGGGTGAACGGCGAGCGCGGCGAGAACGGCGGAGACGGCGCTCCGAATGCGTCTAGCTCGTGCTCGGGGGCTTCCGGCTCCGTCGGGCGGCCGATCTCGTCCAGGCCGCCGCGCACCGGGCCTTCGGCGGCCTCTTGGCGGGCGGCCTCGGCGCGGGCCAAGAGCCGTTCGCGAGCGCGTTGTCCGCCGTCCACTCCACCGAGAGGCCCGCGCGAGGCGGACTCTTCCGGCGTGGCCTCATCGGCAACGGCTGCAGGCGCTAATTGAAGATCGGGTTCGAGATCTCCGTCGTCGCGTACTGAAGGATCCACGATACGGCCTACGTGGCGTGATCCTCCGGTTGCCGGAGAAGAAGGCACGAACGCGGGGGTAGCAGTGGACGCGGAGCGGGGCAAGCCGACTGGCTTCGCTGGGGACGGATTTCGTCAAGATAACGGCAACTTAAAAATTGCCCTCTCAAGCGAAAGTGGTGACTCACCAAAGTCTACCGACCTTTCCGAGGGGCGCTTCCGCGCGGGGCCTTTCGCGCCGCAGCCCTTTGAAAGAAACTGCACGGACCATGGATGATCATCTGAAGCAGCTGCTGCTGTTGGGCCGCGAGCACTATCAGAAGCGCGAGTTCGACAAGGCCGAGTACTTGTTGAAACAAGTCGTCCAACAGACCGATCGCTTCGCCGACGTGTTCGACATGCTGGGCGTGATCGCACACTCGCAAGGTGACTTCGCGCAAGCCGAGCAGTTCTTCGAGAGGGCCGTCAGCCTGAATCCGAACTACACCGAAGCGCAGCTCAACCTGATGGTCACCTACAACGACCTCGGCAAATACGATTCCGCGCGCGAAATTTATGCGCGCATTCGCGGCCGCGCTGCCGGCGGCGAAGGCCCCGCCGATCCCTTCGCCATGGGCAAGATCGCCAACATGCACGCCGAGATCAGCCAGGCGTATCAAGACGCGGGCATGCCCGCCGAAGCCGTGGGCGAGCTCGAACGCGCGGTCGCGCTGTGCCCCACGTTCGCCGATCTGCGCACGCGCCTCGCCACCCTTTACCGAGACATGGGCCAGAAAGACCGTGCGCGCGAGCAGCTCGAGGTTGCCAAACAACACAACCCCAACTACGTGCAAGCGCGCGTGCTGCTCGGCGTGGCTCTGTTGTCGGCAGGCGAGCACTCCGCCGCAATCGGCGAATTCGAAGCCGTTCTGGAGCGGGACGCCGAGCACAAGGGCGCGCAGATGTACCTGAAGATCGCGCATTCCCAGCAGCGCAATTCCGTGTATCCGCCGGCGTGATCGCGCGCATTTGGCGTCGGCTGCGCGGCACGCGGCAATCCCCGACGCGCGTGGCGCTCGCCGTAGCCGTCGGCTTGTTCATTGGTTGCCTGCCGTTGTACGGGCTGCACGTCGTGCTGTGCGCGCTCGTCTGTCTCCCGCTCGGTTTGGACTTCGTGCTCGCTTACCTCGTCGCCAACATCTCCAATCCGCTGTTGGCGCCGTTCTTGATCACGCTGGAGGTGGAAGTGGGCTCGCTCCTGATCACTCATCAGCACGCGGCCTTCTCGCTGGCACGGGCCAAGCAGACTGGGGTTTTGGGGTTTGTCTGGGAGGCATTTGCCGGAAGCGTCGTCGTCGGAGGCACGCTCGCCGCGCTCGGCAGTGCCATCGCCTACGGTGTCGCACGGAAGCGTGGTACGCCGACGACTGACACGGCGCTCGACGATCCGCTCGACGCCGCAGTGCAACGCACGATCGCCCGCTACGCACGCACCACCCGCGGTGATCGCTTCAACGTGATCGGCAAGCTGCACTGGGACCCATTGGCCAAGATGCTCGCCGAGCTGCCGTGCGCTCTGGGTCGAGTCGTGGACGCCGGCGCGGGCCGTGGCCAATTCGGGCTCTTTTTACTAGAATTGGGCGCTTGTCGGGCACTGTACGGCTTCGACTCAGACCCGCGCAAAGTGCATGCCGCGACCCTTGCCGCGGGCGACGACGCGCGCTTCGAGACCCGCGATCTACTCGAGCTTCCGAGCGAGCCCTGCGACACGCTGCTCCTGTTCGACGTGCTCCACTATCTACCTCGGCCAGAACAAGACGAGCTCCTGCGCCGCGCGAGTCGCATCACGAGCACGCGCATCCTGCTCCGCGAATTGGATGCCGGAACCGGCACCCGCAGCGCGTTGACCCGCTTCGGCGAATGGCTCAGTGAACGCCTGGGCTTTCACCGCGGCCGCGCCGGCCGTCACTACCGCCCGATCGCCGACTACCAAGGCTTACTCTCCGAGCTCGGCTTCGAGTGCGAGCTCGAAGGCGCCTCTCGGGGCACGCCGTTCGCGAACGTGCTCTTGATTGCGAAACGGCGCGAGCCGGGCTGAGCTTGGCCGCCCTTACGGCGCACTCGCTTCGACCGGCACGGCGAGCGACGCGCGTAGGGCATCGGTGCTCACGGTTTCGAGCGCGCTCAGTTTTCGGCCGAACACGCGCTCGAAGATCGGCACGGTGCGCTCGGCCGCGCTCTTCACGCTCGGCGCTTGCCCAGTGAGCGATTGCACCGAACCGACGCCGAACTCGGTGATGCCGCACGGGATGATCAGCCGAAACAGGGCTAGGTCCGTGCTCAGGTTGAAGGCGAAGCCGTGCATGGTGACCCAGCGCGAGATGCGCACGCCGATTGCGCCGAGCTTCACCGGTGTACGCGCCGCTTCCACGCCCGACCACGTGCTCGGGTCGTCGAGATCCGCCCAGAGCCCGATGTACTTGTCGATCACGCCGCTGCCAATGCCGTAACTCTCGGCCAGAGCCATCATCACGCGGTTCAGGTCTTGCACGTAGCGGCGCACGTCCATCCGATCGTGCAGATCCAAAATTGGGTAGCACACGAGCTGCCCCGGCGCGTGTAACGTGACCTCACCGCCGCGGCCGGTCGAGACCACGGTGATGCCCGCTTCGGCCAGCGTGCCCTCCGAGCTCAGCAGGTGCTCGGCTTTTGCGCCTCGGCCCAAGGTGATGGTCGGCTCGTGCTCGACGAACAGCACGGTATCCGGCGCGCGACCCGCTTTGCGTGCTTCGTGCAGCTCGTGTTGCAGCGCGTGCACGGGCTCGTACGGCGCGCGGCCTAGCCACAGCGCGCGCACCACATTGTCCGACGTCATTCCGGAATGGTAGAGCCGGAATCGACCAACTCGGTGCGCAAGCCGTCGATTTGCTCGGTGAAGATGTTGGCCACGTCGGGATCGAACTGAGAGCCCGAGCAGCGCAGGATTTCGTTCACGGTGACCTCATGGGGCAGCGCGCGGCGATACGCGCGATCGCTGGTCATGGCGTCGTAGGTGTCTGCGACGGCGATGATACGAGCAATCAGCGGGATGTCGTTGCCGGCTAGGCCCAGCGGGTAACCGCGACCGTCCCAGCGCTCGTGGTGCAAGTGCACGCCGGGGATCACGGGCTGCAGGAACTTGATCGGGTCCAAGATCTCGCGGCCGTAAGTCGGGTGGCGCTTGAACACCTCGTACTCTTGGCTGGTGAGCTTGCCGGTCTTGTTCAGGTTCATCACGCAGCCGATTTTGCCGATGTCGTGCATCAGCGCGGAGTGGCGCACGTGCTCGATCTGCACGTCGTCCAGACCCAGCCAGCGCGCCAGGTTCACCGCGTAGCGCGCCACGCGCTCCGAATGCCCGGAGGTGTAGCGGTCCATCTTGTCGATGGTGCGCGCCAAGCTTTGAATCGTCTGCTGAAACGTGGCCTGCAGGTCCTCGTACAGGCGCGCGTTTTCGATCGCCGCTGCCGCGCGCGAAGCGATGATGCTCAGCAATTTGCGCTGACCTTCGTCGAAGCGCTTGCTGGCCGTGAGCGACACCACCGCGATGAAGCCCAGCAAGCGATCCCGCATCTTGAGCGGGATGATGGTCAGGCTTTGCACCTGACGTGAGGGATGCGTGGAGAACAGCTCGCGGGCGCGCGCGCCATGCTCCACCAAAAAACTCTCGTGCTTCAGGCGCGCTACCACGGCGCTCGCGTCCAGCTCCCCGACCTCTTCCCCTTCCGGGAAGGCGGCGGACAGGCTGACATTGCGCGGGAAGAACGCGCCCTCGCCGTTGTCCAGCCAAGTCATGACCAGATCCGCGCGGATTTCGTTCAAGCCGCTGTCGGCCACGGTCGCGATCACTTCGTCGAGCGACAGGCTCGCGGTAATGGCTTCGCTCACCTTGTACAGGGACAGCGCTTCACGCAGCCGGATGTTCTCGGCCGACAGCCGCCGCTTCTCCAAGCCGCGCTGCACGATGTGCACGATCTCTTCGACCTTGAACGGCTTCAGGATGTAATCGTAGGCGCCGCGCTTCATGGCGTCGATCGCCGTCTCGACCGTGCCGAAGCCGGTCATGATCACGGTCAGCGTGTCGGGGTGCGTGCGCGCGACTTCTTTCAGCAGATCGAGGCCGCCCATCTTGGGCATCTTCAGGTCGCTTATCACCATGTCGTAGCGCGCGCGCTCGAGCTCGTTCGTGGCGCTCACGCCGTCTTCGGCGGTGCGCACGATGTAGCCTTCCATCCCGAGGAAGTCGGCGATGATGTCGCGGATGAATTTCTCGTCGTCGACGACGAGGACCCGCGGCCTGTCTTCTGGGTACGTCGAGTCGGACTCGGCCATCGCGGACGGTTTGCTTTCGGAAGAGCTCAGAATAGCAGAATACCCTTTCCATCGCGGACCTAGCACGGTCCCGGCCTGCCGGAGCGGGCGGTTGTTGCCGACCCCAGAAAATCGGCTGCAGATGGCTTTTTCCGCCGCTCTGCTGGCCTAGCCCGTGCGGCCGCGGCCTCAGCCGCGCTGGCCGAGCAGCCCGCCGAGCGCGCGCCGCCGCGGCTCGGGGTCGTGGCTTTTCAGGTAGTTCAAGTTCAAGCAGTTGATCAATGCGTGCGCGGCGATGGGACCTGCGAGCGAGCCAGTGAGCGCGAACGTGGCGCCGAAGCACAAGCCCATGATCGTGGCCCAGCTCACCCAAGCCCAGCGGCTTGGCCCGCGCAGCTGTGAGTGGACGATGCCAAACGCGAACGCTTGCAGCCAGAGCCCGAGCCAGGGTTGGAGCAGGCCGCGGAACCACAGCTCCTCCCCGAGCGCGCTGAAGGCGGCGACGAGCAGGATGCCGAGCGCGCTCAGATCGCGCGCCACGGGGCGCAGCTCACGGTGCAGGTTCCTGGCCCAAGCGTAGCGAGCGACGAAAATTCGCGTGCTGAAGGCGACTAGGCCGCCGAAGCACAGGCCGATCACGGTGCTGCACACGTGGCTCGCCACGCCCGAAAGCTCCAGCCACGGTTCCTTGTAAACGAAGGGGGAGCTTCCTTGCCAAAGCCAAGCGATCGCCACCGCGCTCGCGCTGGCGGCAAGGTATGCGATCGCGACTCTGCCCCAACGAAGCATGTTCTGACCGAGAATATGGCACGACGCGGGCTCGTCCGCATGCTCGACCGACGGGACCCGCCGTGGGCCCGCGCGCGCTTCCCCCCTCGCCGCTGCTGAAACGAACCCGGAACGCGTCGATTTCGAGCGAGCCTCGGATGCTCGCGAAAGCTACTGATGCCTCACGCGGGAGTTTGTTAGAGTCGAATCAGCGTGGGAGAGAGCAAAGAAGCGCCGGAAGTGTTGGAGCGGTTTTCGTCGGGCTTACCCCTGGTGGATATCATCGCCCGGCAGATCTTGCGCACGCTGGGCGGGGTTGCCGATCTCGACGAGCTGCTCAGTTTCGGACGTGAAGGCTTGTGGGACGCCGCGCGCCGCTTCGACGATTCGCGCGGGGTGCCATTCCGCGGCTATGCGAATTTCCGCGTGCGCGGTTCCATCATCGACGGGGTGCGCGCCTCCGCGCGCCTCTCGCGGCGCACCCACGAGCGGCTGAACGGCTTGCAAGCCGCAGCCCGAGTCAGCGAAGGCGCGTTCGAAGACGTCGCGGCTCCGCGCGCTCCCGGCGCGGGCCCCGCCGAAGCCGAGCAAGCGTTGAACGATCACTTGGCCGCGATGGCCACCGCGCTGGCTGCCGGCTTGATCGCGCCCACCGGCTATGGCGAATCTGGCGAGCGCACGCTGGTCGACACCTCGGACAATCCCGAGCAAGCCTATGGCGAAGCGCAGTTGCTGAACGTGATCCGCTCCGCGATCAGCGAGCTACCGCACGAAGAAGCGGAGCTCGTGCGGCGCCACTACCTCGAGGGAACGCGCTTCGATCACGTCGCCGACGAGTTGGGGCTGAGCAAGTCCTGGGCGAGCCGGCTCCACACCCGCGCCCTGACCCGGCTCGCCAAGCGCTTACGCGGCGCCACCGATTAGATTTCGCGCAACTCGGGCCGTGCCTGCCCCGATGGGGGGGGATGCAGATCTCGGGCATTCGAAATGAGTCACTGAGCTTCGAGCAGGCGGCGACAGCCACGGCGAGCCCGGTGAAGGCGGCCGCGGGCGGCGAGCCGGAGGTCGCCTTTTCTCGTGCGGTCCGCGGCCTCGGCCACCAGATCGACGTGGGCGAGGTGCAAGCCGAGGCTGCCTCTCACTTGCACAGTTACGACACGGGTACGTTGATCGCGCTCCAAGTCGGCATCTACCGGTACACAGAGGCCGTCGATTTGGCGTCCAAGATCGTCGATCGAGCCACTAGCGCGGTAAAAACGGTGCTTCAGGGCGGGGGGCACTAGATCTCCCGCGTGCCCGTACCCGTGCCCGATCTCCTCCCTCTCCCAATCTCCCCTTTTTTATTGGGTGGTCGCCTCGCGGCAGCTCGCTTGCGCCAGTGTTGGGGCGCGTTGGGGCGCCGCGGTCGTTTTTTGGGGAAACGGGCACGGGCGAGGGGGCGAGCGGGCGGGCAATCAGGCGGGCGCGTGTTACGCTCGGCTCGGAATGTCGGAGCGTGTGCTGATCGCGATGAGCGGCGGCGTCGATTCATCGGTCGCAGCGGCGCGCTTGTGCGCGCAGGGCTTCGACGTGGTGGGCGTGACCTTGCACCTCTGGGACTACCCGGACGACGGTTCCGTGAAGAGCCGTTGCTGCGCGCCGGAAGACGTCCACGACGCGCGCCGCGTCGCGGATTTGCTCGGCATTCCGCATTATGCGTTCGATCGCCGGGAGCTTTTTCAGCGCGAGGTGGTGGCGCCCTTCGTCGAGTCGTACCTCGAGGGACAGACGCCGAGCCCGTGCGTGCGCTGCAACCGCGGCGTGAAGATCAAAGAGCTGTTCCAGCTCGCCGATCGCCTGAGCGCTGCTCGCGTGGCGACCGGGCACTACGCGCGCGTCGTGGAAGCAGGCGGTACCTTCCAGCTGCACCGCGGGCGCGATCACGGCAAAGACCAGAGCTACTTTTTGCACATGCTCGGGCAAGAGGCGCTGTCGCGGTTGGTGTTCCCGCTCGGGGAGAGCGACAAGCCGCAGATCCGTGAAGAGGCCTTGCGCTTGAACCTTCCGGGCGCCCAAAAGGGAGAGAGCCAAGAGCTGTGCTTCGTCCCGACCGGGCGCTACGACAGCTTCGTTGCCGAGCGTGCGGAGGGTCGGATGCGGCCCGGGCCGATCTTGGACGAGCGGGGCGCGAAGGTGGGCGAGCACGAAGGCGTGTTCCGGTTCACGCTCGGGCAGCGCAAGAACCTGGGCGTCGCGCTCGGGCAGCGCGCGTACGTGGTGGGCGTGGACGCGGAGAGCGCGACGGTCACGCTCGGTTCGGCGGACTCGCTGTATTCGGGCAGTGCGGATTTGGTGGAGGTGGCCCTCGCGGCCGATGCGAACTTGCCGCTGCGCTGCGAGGTGCAGGTGCGTTATCGCGGCACACCAGCGCCAGCGGAGGTCCGGCGCGTCGGGGATCGAATCCAAGTGCACTTCGACGAGCCGCAACGCGCCGTCGTTCCAGGACAATTCGCCGTGTTCTTCCAGGGCGACCGAGTGCTCGGCGGCGGGATGATTCGGTCGGCGTTGCGCGCGCCGCGTTCGGAAGCCGCGCCGCTGTCCGCGGAGTCTTTGGCATGAACGCGCTACGGGCTCATTTCACGCGCTTGGCGCTGTGCCTCGGGCTGCTCGCTCCGCTCGGTTGCACCGTGGGTGAGGGGGAAGGCAGCGTGACGAGTAGCAACCTGTACGTGAGCGGCTGTTGGGACGGCCCTTTCGATTTGAAGCCGGACTTCTTTGGGGCGAACCCGGATCCAGGCGAATCGCTGATCATTCGCGTGCAACGCGGCGACAACGTGGAAGACGTGTCAGATGGCTTGATCGTCGCGGTGAATGATTTGCCGGAGGTACGCATGCACCTGAACGAAGCCATTCCGGTGGGCATGCCGCGCGGCGTAACGCCTTCCGGCGTGCCCATCGTTTACAACCCGGACCCGCCCAAGGTCAGCCTGTCGTTGTACCTCCACAACACGTGTCACCAGCAGAACGGGACGATTTACTCGATCGACGGCACCATTACGTTTTCGTCCTTGTTCAGCGGGGACCTGAACGAGGGCTCGTCGGAGAATCGGCTGACCGATGCCACCTTCAGCGCATCCTTCGCCGACCCCCGCGAGCTGGCGGACGTGACGGACCCCAAAAAGCGGGACGAGCTGACCAGCACCGTGACTGGCCACTTCCGCTTTTTCTTTCAGCGGGGCCAGCCGTCCCAGCCGTTTCAGTGAGCCGTGCGCACGTTGGTCGATCTTCGGCTGCGTGAGGAAGCGCAGCGCTTCGAGCTGCGTTTCACTTGTGAGCATTGCGTGCACTTCGAGGCCGAGCGGCGCGCGTGTGCCAACGAGTATCCTACCCAGGCCCACCTCGGGATCGATCTCGAGCACAGCGCGAGCCTCGAATTCTGCAAGGAATTCGAGCTCGTCTAACTCGAGGCCCGGCAGCTCATGGCGCGCTCGCACCCTCCGACCTTGATCACGCTCGTCGGTCGCACGCTGCGGGAGGAGTGCGGGGTGGGACGAGGCACGCGGCTCTTGCTCGCGCTCTCAGGGGGGACTGATTCCATGGCGCTGCTCCACGTGCTCAGCCTGCTCGCGAAGAAGCAGGATTTCTTGCTGTTCGCTCATGGGGTCGATCACGGGCTGCGCGCTGAGGCTGCAGCGGAGTTGGATTGCGCTGAGGCGCACTGCCAGGCGCTGGGCGTGGCATTTTCGCGCTCGGTGCTGGCGGTCCCGAACGGCGGGAACCTACAAGCGCGCGCGCGTGACGCCCGGCGTGCGGCGTTGTCCGCCGCTGCTGCCGAAGTCCAGGCAGAGCTGATCGCCACTGCGCACCACGCCGACGACCGGGCGGAGACCGTACTGCTGCGCCTGCTGCGCGGTTCGGGTCCCGGCGGCTTGTCGGTCCTGCCGCCGCGCAGCGGGGTGTGGATTCGTCCGCAGTGCCGCGCGCGTAAGTCTGACGTCCTGGCGCACTTGGCGCGCCATCGGCTGCCATTCGCCGAGGACCCGTCGAATCGCAACACGCGCTTTTTGCGGACGCGGGTGCGCTTCGAGCTACTGCCGCTCTTGGAACAGCTTTCGCCCCAGATCGTGAGCCATTTGTGCGCGCTCGCTGACGCGCTGCACGCGGACACGCCCGCAGCGGCGGGCGCCAAAGCGCTGACGCCCACATTGCCGGCACTGACTGACGAAGGTGGCGTTGCGCTATTGCTCAATCGTGCGCAACGTCAGTTGGTCGGGCGTGCTCGAAGCCTCGGGCAGCGCACGGCCAGGGTGAGTTTGCCAAAAGGGCGTGAGCTCAGCCTCGATCCGGTGACTCTCGAGCCTCGGCTCGTCGCGGCTCGGCCGCGAAAACGCTGACGCAGCCCTGGATTCTGGCCTGAGCTTCGTTTTGTGCCTCGAATGTTTCAGGTGATTTCGGGCTGTGGATAGTGACGCGCTGCACAGCCTTCAGCAGCGCGCGTGAGTACATTTTTGGGGCGAGAGCCCCAAAAACCAACGCGACTGTTGGGGCGAGAGCCCCAAAAACCAACGCGACTGTTGGGGCGAGGGCCCCAAAAACCAACGCGACTTTTTGGGGCCGGGGCCCCAAAAACCAACACGACTGTCGGGGCCGGGGCCCCAAAAACCAACACGACAAACGCCACTTACGATCTGGGCCCATCAGCCTCATAAAAACATTGTGGAAAGCACGCCTACTCTAGAATCGACGTTTGGCCGTTCGGGTGGCATGCTCACGGAAGTCTTAGGCACGAGTCTCCGAGGTTTTTAAGTGAAACAACCGCACAAGACCCTGTTGCTCTGGGTCGTCCTAATCGTCGCCTTCCTCGCGATTTGGCAATTCCTAAATCCCGACACGACGAGAAACCCGGACATCCCATATAGCGAGTTCGTGGCGTTGGTGAACGCGCCGCACGACGCGAAGCACATCGAGGAGGTCGAGATCAAGGATCGTGAGTACACGTTCCAGATCAAGGACCCGAACTCGAAGGTGTCTTCGCCCAAGAGCCGCACGGTGGGCCCGGCCGAAGACAACCCACAAGCGTGGGTCCAGAAGGGTGTGAAGGTCACCTACCAGAAGGACGAAGGCAGCCCGTTCCTGACGCCGGTGCTCACCATCGTTCTGCCGATGGTGTTCGTCATCGTCATGTTCTACCTGTTCATGCGTCAACTGCAGGCCGGTGGCGGTAAGGCAATGAGCTTCGGCAAGAGCCGCGCGCGCTTGTTGAGCGAGTCGCAGAACAAGATCACCTTCGCGGACGTCGCGGGCATCGACGAGGCCAAGGACGAGGTCGAAGAGATCATCGCCTTCCTCAAGGACCCGAAGAAGTTCCAGCGCCTCGGCGGTCGCATCCCCAAGGGCGTGCTCATGATGGGCCCTCCCGGCACGGGTAAGACGCTGCTCGCCCGCGCCATCGCGGGTGAGGCGGGTGTGCCGTTCTTCAGCATCTCCGGCTCGGATTTCGTGGAGATGTTCGTGGGCGTCGGCGCCAGCCGCGTGCGCGACTTGTTCGAGCAAGGCAAGAAGCACGCGCCCTGCATCATCTTCATCGACGAGATCGACGCGGTCGGTCGTCACCGTGGCGCTGGCCTCGGCGGCGGTCACGACGAGCGCGAGCAGACCTTGAATCAGCTGCTCGTCGAGATGGACGGCTTCGAGTCCAACGAAGGCGTGATCATCATCGCCGCGACGAACCGTCCGGACGTGCTCGACCCCGCCATCTTGCGCCCCGGTCGCTTCGACCGCCGCATTACCGTGCCCCGCCCCGACATCCGCGGTCGCGAAGGCATCCTGGCCGTGCACACCAAGAAGGTGCCCCTCTCCGGTGACGTTCAGCTCGGCATCATCGCCGCCGGTACCCCCGGCTTCGTGGGTGCGGATCTGGAGAACCTCGTGAACGAGGCCGCCTTGCTCGCCGCTCGCCAAGACAAGGAAGCGGTCACCATGGAAGATTTCGAGCTCGCCAAGGACAAGGTCCTGATGGGCACCGAGCGTCGCTCCATGGTCATGAGTGAGGAGGAGCGTCGCACGGCCGCTTGGCATGAGTCGGGCCACACCATCGTCGGCAAGCTCGTCCCGGGTAATGATTCGGTGCACAAGGTGTCGATCATTCCGCGCGGTGCCGCCCTAGGCGTCACCATGTTCTTGCCGGTCGAAGATCGTCACCTCATGACCAAGGGCCAAATGCTGGCGCGCATCGCGATGGCGCTCGGCGGCCGCGTCGCCGAAGAGGTCATCTTCGGCGAGATCACCACCGGCGCTTCGGACGACATCAAGCGCGCCACTCGCTTGGCCCATTCCATGGTGTGCGAGCTCGGGATGACCTCCAAGCTCGGTCCGGTCGCCTACGGCGAGAACGAGGAAAACGTGTTCCTCGGCCGCGAGATGACCTCACGCCGTGCGGACTACGCAGAGGATACGGCGCGCGAGATCGACAACGAGGTGCGCCGCATCGTCGAAGAGCAATACGCCGTCGCCAAAGCCGTCGTAACCGACAACCGCGACAAGCTGGAACGCCTAGCGCACGCCCTGCTCGAGCGCGAAACGCTGGACTCGGAAGAGATCAGCGCCGCTCTCGACGGTCGTGAGCTCCCCAAGCGCCAGCGCGTCATCATCCCGAGCTACGCCGACAAGCGCAAAGAAAAGGTCGAGAAGCGTCGCCCGGCAAGCATCTTCGGCGCTCCGAAGCCCGCCGGCACCTGAACGCGGCACCGCTCGGCTGAGTGAGCAACAACGGGTTGGGTCTTCGGATCCAGCCCGTTTTTGCATTTGTGTCGAGCGCGAATACGCCGCCCGCGTTAGAGCGCGCCATCAGGGGGAGCGATTGCGCGACGCGATATGGCGTCGAGACGAGGGTAGAGCAGTAAGAGCAGGCGCTCCGCCTCTTTGGTTGGGAATACCCGCAGTGCGCGGCCGAAGGCCGACGGGCCACGGCTGATGAGCTGTTTTTTCTCGAGCTGGGGGACCATATCCGAGACGTTGCCCCGCGGCAGACCGGCGCGCGCTGCAATCGCGCTCTGACTCACGGCGTCCCGCTGCTCTTGGTAGAGCTCACGCAAGGCGTCGATCACCAACCATTCGCCGAAGGTGAGCCCGACGCGCCGACACGCGCCCGCGACCGCACGCCGCCAGCACGCCGCGGAGAGCCACTGTGCCTTCTGCAGCTCGAGAGCGCCGACACGCGGCCCTGGCGTTGGCTCGAGAACTTCGTCCCCCCACTCATCCCGGTGCACCCTGCGCTCGAACACTCCGATCCTTTGTCCAATCCAGCACCCAGTTGCGCACGAAATTCGCGGCGCTGTCGGAACGCTCGTCCCGTCGTAGCCAGTTTCGAGCATGCCGCGGTCGATCGGACGCCAGGGGTCGCTGAAACGCGGGCGGGCTCGGCGCCGCAACCCGCATTTCGAGACCGCACTCGTTCGCCGGGCGCCATCGAGAGCCGATTGCTTGGCGGGCGGGGGTTGTGCGCGTCAATCCATGTCGGAGATCCGACTTGGATTTGCTTATGCGCGAGCCCGAGGCCGAAATTTGCCAAACCTTTTGGCGTGAGGCGGCGCCGCGGCGCCGCCGCCCTTGTCGGATCTCCGACAAGGAATTTCGTCCGCGAGGGCTCTTCGCGTTGCTCGAGGTACTGCTGGGCGCGCCCGCGCCGCGCAGAGGGGTCCCAAAATCCCTCTGCGAGGGGGGCAGAGCCGTTTCGTTGCCGAGAGCCCTTGCTCGTCAGTACGTCTTGGACAGGACGTTCACGGTCGCGCCGGTCCACTGGAACATCGTGAACAGGTCGGTGGCGACGGGGTTGTACAGGATGTTGATCGAGCTGCTGGCTTGCACGGCTTTGGTGATCGAGCTGCCGTCGGACAGGTTGAACTGGAAGTTGCGGGTGAGTGGGTTGCTGCCTTCGTTGGCGCCACCGAAGACGAGGTAGCTGTTGGGTGCGATGGGCGTCGGGAACTGGGTTACGACGTCGATTTGGGCCCACAGTGTGCTTTGCAGGCTGAAGGTGCCTTGTTGGACCGGGTTTTTGCCGGACGAGTCGGTCGTGAACCAGCCGTCCAAGTGACTGTAGCTGCCGCCGCCGGATACTGCGCTGCCATAGACCTCGACCGAGACGATGGTGAGGGCGCACACGCCGCCGATGCAGGTGCCGGCATTGCAGTCGGTTAGCTCGTCACAGGGGCCGAGCAAATCCGAGGGCGCTTTGCAGCCGTTCGAGACGCACACTTGGCCGCTGACGCATTGCGAATTTGCGCTGCAGCTCGTGAGGCAGGCCGTGGCTCCGCAGACGTAGGGACTGCACGCCGACGAGGTCGCGGCCTTGCAGGTGCCGGCGCCGTCACAGGTTTGCGCGCTCTTCGCGGAGCCGGACGCGCAGGACGCGGCTTTGCAAGTGGTGGTCGAGTCGTACAGCGCGCAGACTCCGTTAGAGCCGCACACGCCGGTCGTGCCGCAGGTGCTGGCCGCTGCGGTCGCACAAGTGTCGTGCGGGTCCGTGCCTTTTTTCACCGAAGTGCAGATGCCGTCGGCAGCGCCCGTGAGCGCGGAGCTACACGCTTGGCAGGTGTCGTCACACGGTCCGTTGCAACACACGCCATCCACGCAGCGACCGGATTTGCACTGGTTGGCGGCGCTGCACACCGTGCCGTCCGCGCAACCGCCGGCGCAGCTGCCCGCGCCTGCGCTACCCCCCGAGCTTGCGCCCGCCGTGGGGCTCCCGCTGCTGCCACCAGACGAGCTACCACCAGACGGGCTCCCGCCGCTGCCCGCTGAGCTGCCGGGTGTGCCTGCTTGCCCTTTTCCTGCGGCCGAGCTGCCGCCGGCTTGTTCCGAACTATCACCGGCGGAGCCGCCCGAATTCGGTGACTCGTCGCCGCCTTGGCCGGAGCCTGCGTGCGCCGCTGGTGCACCCGCGCTGCCTCCGCCCACGCTCAATCCGGCGCCGCCTGCGACAGAAGCGATTTCGCCGGCCGCTCCGGCGACCATCGAGGGATCGAAGTCGCGGTTGCTGTTGCCGCACTGGGTGAGCAAAAAGCCGGCGGCCGTGAGGGCCGCAGCGGTGCGAATGATGTGGCGATCCCGATTCAAAATGCGCTCCCTATTGTTCGACGGCGAGCGTCCCCGGCTCAGCCGCTCACCCACGCTGCCAAGCTAACTCAGCTCTTCGTCACAACGCGAGTGAGGATTGCGCACGTCAGTTAATCAATCTCCTTGCTCAACGTGCGCGTTGCGGGATCGATCGCGTACAGCACGAGTGTTCGTGAAGTGTCTCGGATCGAGTCGTGTTTCAGCTCGTCTTCGAGCGCAGATCGCGAGCGCGCTCGATCAGCGCTTCACGGGTATTCAACGCCGGATCTTCCACCACCTCTTCCAGCAACGCTCGAAGGACGCGACCGATTTCGGGTCCGGGTTTCACGCCGAGCTCGGTCATCAGCACTTTGCCGTCGATGGCCAGGTCTTTGATTGCGAAGGCGGCGCCTTGGGCGATGACTTTGGCGACGTGGGCTTTGAGCTGGGCGATGTGGTGCAGGTCTTCGCTCGCGTCTTTGCCTTTGGCTTGGACGTCGGCTTCGCTGAGCAGGTACAGATCGTCGACCAGCTCGGGGGAGACGCGACGGATCCAGCGGCGGACGGCGGCGTCGCTCCAGGTGCCGTCGTAGCAAATCAGGTGATGGCGCACGAGGGCGACGATGCGCGTGCGTTCGTCGTTGGAGAAGCGAAGCCGCTCCAAGAGCGGTCCGGTCATTTCCGCGCCGATGCGCTCGTGCTCGTAGAACGTGTAGTCACTGGTCTTGTCGCTGAAGGCGCGCGAACGCGGCTTGCCGACGTCGTGCAGCAGGCCCGCGATGCGCAGCACCGGATTTTGCGGGCAATTGTCCAAGCAGTGCATGGCGTGGCCCCAGACGTCGAACGCATGATAGCTGTTCTGTTCGCAGCCCACCGACTCGAGCAGCTCGGGCGCGGTGATGGCGAGTAGGCCGTGCTCGCGCATCACTTCGAACGCTCGGCTCGGTTGTTTGGCCTTGTTGGCTTTGAGCCACTCGTCGCGCACGCGCTCGGCGCTCACTTTGCGGTAGCTGTCGAGGGACGGCGAAATGGCGCTCGCTGTTTTGGCTTCGAGCTCGACTCCGAGCGTCGCTACGAAGCGTGCCGCGCGCAGCACGCGCAAGCCGTCCTCGCCGAAGCGGAGCGCTGGATCGCCGACGGCACGCAGCAGCCGCGCGCGCAGATCGACGATGCCGTCGAAGGGGTCAATCAGCTGATCTTCGAGCGGGTCGTAGGCGATCGCGTTGATCGTGAAGTCGCGGCGCGCCAGATCGTCCTTGATGTCGTCGACGAAGTACACGGCGTCGGGGCGACGGCCATCCGTGTATTCGGTTTCGCCACGCAGCGTCGTCACCTCGTAGCCCGTTTGTTTGACCATCACGGTCACCGTGCCGTGTTGGATCCCGGTCGGAATCACGCGTCGAAATAGCTTTTGCACCTGCTCGGGTCGCGCGGAGGTGGCGATGTCCCAATCCCCGCGCAGGTCCGAAGGCTTGCCTTCGAGCTGAGCCAGGAGCTCATCGCGCACGCAGCCGCCCACGATCCACGATCGGTAGCCGCCTTCACGCAGCCGCGCGCACAGCTCGCGCACGTCACTCGGGATACTATCGCTCAGGCGCTGTGTATCGGACACAGGCCGGGGTTTAACTCAGTTCCCCCAGGGATTCACGATTTCGCTGCCACCGATCGCGGCCTTCGGCTTTTTGGTGGCGGGCTGCGCGGCGGGCTCGGCCTTCTTCGGCGGCGGGTGGTACGCCGCGCCCGCGCGCGGGATCTTGTCGAGCTTGACGATCTGGCGCGGGTTGCTGCCGTCGACCGAGATCTTCTCCGGCTTGTAGCCGTCGCGCCGGATCTCGAGTGACATCGATTTGCCCTCTTCGATCGAGAGCATGACGGGACTCTGCCCGAGATCTTCGCCGTCACGGAACACGTGCGCTTCTATGGGCTCGGCTGCGAGCAGGACTTGCTTGGCGGTTGGCGCAGCCGTGGTCGGCGTCGGCGCGGGCGCTGCGGACACCGCTGCTGCGGGCTCTGCGGGCTTGGCCGGCACGGGCTCGGCGGTGGCGGCGAGCGGCGTTTGCACTGCGGCGCTCGATTGGCTCTTGGCGAAGATGCCGACCACGATCGCGATCGCGGCGAGCACCCCTGCAATACCGCCGTAGAGCGGCCAACGGCTGCCGCCCGCGCCCGGCGCGTGCGAGGGGCTAGCCGGCACGGGAGCGGGCATTTGCCCCTTCTTGAAGTAATCGACCGGGACGTTGAAGCCGCCCGAGCGCGCCATCATTTCCGGCACCGCGTCGGGCACGCCGCCCGCGGCGAGCTTGTCGAACTCGACGATCAGCTCGTGCATCGACTGGTAGCGATGCTCGGGCCGCTTCGAAAGGCACTTCAAAATGATGGCTTCGAGCCCGGGCGGCACGTCTTGCGGCACGGGCACGAGCGCCCGGATCGGCACCGGCGCTTTGTACATGTGCTGCGTCAGGATGCCCATGAAGTTGTCGGCATCGAACGGCAAGCGACCGCTGGCCAGCTCGTACAAGATGACGCCGAACGAATAGATGTCACCGCGGTGATCGACCGGTTGGCCCGCGGCTTGCTCGGGCGACATGTAATGCGGAGTGCCGAAGACCGCGCCGGCGCGCGTGAGCTTGGAGCCCTCGGCGGAGGTCGAGACTTTGGCGATCCCGAAGTCCAAAATCTTGATGAAATCCCGCTCGGCGCCGCGGTCGACCAGGAAGATGTTATCGGGCTTTAGATCGCGGTGAACGATGCCGGCCGCGTGCGCCGCAGACAGGCCCTCTGCGATCTGGCGAGCCAGATGCAGGATGCGCTGCACGGGCAGCGGCTGCTGATGCTCGAGCAGCTTGGACATGGGTTGCCCGCCCAAGAACTCCATCACGAAGTAGGCAGCGCCATCCGGGAACTGACCGAAGTCGCTGATGTCGATGATGTGCGCGTTGCCGATCGACGACGCGGCCTTGGCTTCGTTCAAGAAGCGCTCGGTGACCTCGCTGTCGCGCGCGAGATCCGCGCGCAACACCTTCATGGCCACCTTCTTGCCGATGATGGTGTGCGAGCAACGGTACACCACGCCCATGCCGCCTTCACCGAGCAAGGCTTCGACTTTGTACCGACCGTCGATCGTGGCGCCCAGGTACGGGTCCTGGCGCATGCGCGCGACCTGGCTGTTCGTGACCTCGGCGTCCGAGTACGAGATGCTGCCCGGCGCGATGGTCACCACTTTGAGGCCCACCAGTTCTTGCGAGGTCGGGGCCCGGGTCACTTCGAGCGGCGGCTCGTGCTTGTCCCAGGAACCACTCACCGGCTGACGCACGGGCGGAGGCGGGGGGCGCTTATTGGTCGGCTCGGTCATCGCAAAGAATTCAGCAAGGGACTGACGGAAGTCACACAGAGTCTAGTGACTTAACGACGTTTGCCTAAGGCAAAGGTTCTGTTCGAAGGCATGGTTCAGAGACTGCTGGACCTGCCGCCACACTGCTCAGGAGTTCACACTCCTCCGACAGTGGCCGGTTAGCTCCGGGTTACGTCTGCAAATCGCAGGCCGGGGCCCGATTGGCTCGCCGGCTACGGTTCCAGGCGCATTTTTCGCCCCCTCGGTCCCAATGCGGAACGCAGGCGTGAACACCAGTCCGCAAGCGTTGCGTAGCCTGCGCCCGGCCTCGCCAGACCCCAGGCAGACGCTCGCGCCCGCGGATGGCGTGCTTTTTTCAGCACCCGGCGTGCGTTGGGTGTAAATGCGGGGCCGGATGGGTTTCCCGCTCGAGCTGGCGCTGCGCTACATGCGCTCCAAGAAGCGTGCTTTCGTCTCGGTGGGGACCATGTTCGCAGTGCTGGGAGTCGCACTTGGTGTCGGCGCTTTGGCGACCGTCATCAGCGTGACCGGGGGCTTCCGTGCCCAGTTCCGGGAGAAGGTGCTGGGGGTCAACGCCCACGTCCTGATCCTCAAGTATTCCAGTGACTTCCGCGAGTACCGGAAGCTGATGGAGCAGATGAAGGGCGTGCCCGGGGTGATCGGCATCGCCCCCTTCGTGATCAGCCCCATGATGATCACCCACGGCGATCGCACGGCCACCGGTGTTTTGCTGAAGGGCGTCGATCCGAGCCGGGTGAAAGACGTGCTCGACCTACCGCGCCACATCGTGGCCGGCAGCAAAACCTTGGACGGGCTTCGTCTCCCAGGGGGCAAGCCCCCAGAGCGCCGTCGCCAGGGCCTGTTGGACGACCTGGATTCAGCGCGTGACGGCGACCCGCTCGAACCGCTGGTCCCTTCCCCGACTCATCGCCCTGCGTCGTCCGCGTCGGCGGCCGCGCCGCCTGCATCGGCGGCTGCCGCGGAGCACAGCTCCGTATTGCGCGACATCGAGCAGATCGTGCACGACGAAGCGTTGGCCGAGCCCGACGTGCACAGCCACCCGAGCCCGTACGCCGCGAGCGACGCGGGTGCTTCGAAGTCCGGCGAAGACGGCGACGGCAACGGCGAAGCCAAGCTGGATCCGGGCGCGCCCGTGGGCAGCATCGTGCCCGACGGTGGCTACCAAAGCGCGCTACCCGACGACGACGTGCTGCCCGCAGACATCGATCCCGATCCGTGTCGCGACGCGGAGTCGATCAAGCACCTGCCCGGCATCATCATCGGTGTCACGCTGCAGAAGAACCTCGAGGTCAAGCTCGGTGACTGCATCCAAGTCACGAGCCCCACCATCGGCTTCACCTACAACCGCGGCGCGATGCGCGCGCCGGTGGCCAAGCAGTTCCGCGTAACGGGCGTGTTCGATGCGGGCTTCGATCAATACGACTCGAAGCTCGTGTACACCGATCTCTACGAAGCGCAGCCCTTTTACGATACCGGCGACAGCGTGACGGGCATCGAGATGAAGGTGAACGACATCGAGAAAGCGCGCGACATCGCGCGCGATATCGACTCGCGGCTGCAAAACGGCATCTACCACACGATGGACTGGGAAGAGCTGAACCACGGCCTGTTCACCGCGCTGCGCATCCAGCAATTGCTGATGAGCTTGGTGCTCGCGTTGATCATCGTCGTGGCCGCCTTCACCGTGATCGCGACTTTGATCATGGTCGTACTGGACAAGAAGCAAGAGATCGCCGTCTTGAAGGCGATGGGCGCGAGCAACAGCGCGCTGCTCCGTGCCTTCTTGTACCAGGGCGCGATCATCGGCGTGATCGGCACGGTGATCGGCCTCGCCCTCGGGCTATTGATGTGCAAGGGCTTGCTCGTGCACGCCTTGCCCCTCGATCCCAAGGTGTATTTCATCTCGCATTTGCCGGTTCAGGTTCGGTACGGCGAGTTTGCCATGGTGGGCGTGTTCGCGATCTTGGTCTGCTTGGCAGCCACGGTCTGGCCCGCATTGCACGCGGCTCGCCTGCGCCCTGCAGAAGCGTTCCGCGAGCAGGCCTGACGCACGAGCTAGTCGCCGCTCTCAGGCTACCCTTCGCCACCAAACCTACATGCGGTGCGCGCTGGAAAACGCGTTGCCCGTGTCCGTGGACGACCTGCCGTGACACATGTGATAGATGATTGAAGGGTTGGGCAATGGGACAGCGAGCACTCTCCAAGCACGAGGCGGAGGCAACGACCGAGCGCACCACGCTCGCCGATGGCTCGACTTGCTATCGCAGTCACAAGTTCACGCAGGTCATCACCCGCTTGGCGCCCGGGCACGTTCTGGTCACAGCCTACGGCTACAACAGCGGTGAGTCTGCGCCGCTGATCACCGCGCACATGGCGTACGAAATCCCACAAGGCGGCACGCTCTCGGCGTACGTGAACCTCACCCACGAAACGGGCCAAGCCAGCGCCGCCCGTGAGTGGTGGGCGGATTGGAACAAGCAATACAAGAACGAGCTGAACCCGGCCCACATCCTGGTGCGTAGTCGAATCATGGAGATGGCCATCTCCGTGCTCAGCATGATCGTCGGTGGCGGAAAGATCAATGCCCACTCGAGCGAAGCCACGTTCATCGCCGTGATTGCCCAAGCCGTCCCGGGCTTCCGCCAATTGCCGAAGTTCCCGGATCTGCCGCCGCTGCTCAAATAACCGGTTCTGCCTCGGTTGCGAGCTCCAAGAACGCGCACAGCGCGTTCACGAGCTGCATTTGCCGCGGCGTGCTGCAATGCACGCGCGTCAAATCCGGGTTGCCGACGAGGATCACCAGCGCTTGCGCGCGCGAGGTCGCGACGTTGAGCCGGTTGAGGCTGTACAAGAACTCGAGCCCGCGCGGCGCGTCCTCGGCGCTGGATGAGGTCATCGAGTAGATCACGATCGGCGCCTCGGCGCCTTGGAACTTATCGACCGTGCCGACGCGTACGCCAGCGGGGAGCGCACTCCGAAGGCTCGTGACTTGCGCGTTGTACGGCGCCACGACCAACACGTCTTTCGCGCCTAGCGTATGCGCCTTGCCGCTGCTGTCGATGAACTGCGCTGAGCCATCCAAAAACGACTCTGTGATCTGCCGAATGCGCGCGACCTCTTCCTCGGATTGATTCGTGTTTCCGTGGTGGACCACGGGCACGAAGCGCAGCCCGCTGCCGTCGAAGGCTCCCGCACCCGCGATGCGCTGCTGTTCCAGGCCGGCGATGGGCTCGAGCCGACCTTCATAGAACACGCGCGAAGTGAAGCGGCAGATTTCGGGCGACAAACGCCGAGTCTCGGGCAGAAAAACGCCGCGCTCGGGCGGCATCGTCAGCGAAGCACCCAGCAGGTGCTCGAGCGCCGAAGCCTCGGCGCCGGGGGGGTGGCTGCCTTTTTGCGGCTGGTCGAGCTGCGCGGGATCGCCGAACAGCACCAGGCTCTTTGCGGCCGTGGAAACCGCGATCACATTCGCGAGCGACATCTGCCCGGCTTCGTCGACGACCAAGACATCCACGCTGTCTTGTAAATGCTCACTCGCCCACGCCCAACACGTGCCGCCCACGACGTGCAATTCGTGTGAATCGAGTCGCTCTCGGATGTTCGAGTAGTTCTTGCTCAGTTCGAAGGGTAAAACCTCGTCATCTTCGCGATCACCCGCGTGCAGCATTGCGATCGGGATCTCCAACTTGGACGCGCGCTCGCTCACTTTGCGCAACACACCCTTGATCACGTTGTGACTATTGGACGTCACCCCGACACGCTTGCCTGCGCGCACCAAGGCGAGGATCATCTCCGCGGCGCGATGAGTCTTGCCGGAGCCGGGCGGCCCTTGCACGGCGAGCACCGAATGATCGAGCGACAGTGCCAAGCGCACAATCGCCTGCACGGTGTCTTCGCCCTCGGCAACTAGGCTCGAGTTCGAGGGTTGCCCGCAGTTCGGTGGACGACGAACCAGCAACTCGCGAGCCGCTCGGAACGAGTCGGTTGCAGCTATCCCGTGCTCCGCGATGGAGCGCCCGATCGCGAGTAAGCGGTCCGCTTGCGATTTGGTCGATATCGGCCCGGGCGGGATCAGCGCGCGCGGGTGCACCGTCTGTGACGGACCACGCTTCAAGCAGATGAAGTCGTCGCCCAATTCGACCACGTCGCCCGCAGACTTCTCCGTGTCCGGATCCATGGGCGACGGACCGCGCTTGATCGAGTGCTCTTGCTCGGGGAAGCGATAGCGAACGATGCTCGACTTCTTCTCCGTGCCCACGATCTGATCGAACGCGAGCTCGGCGAGCACAGCGCGGTCTTCGCGCCGCTCTGCGGGCGGCAGCTCGCGGGTGCGAAAATGCTCCCACCAGGTTTGCTTGCCCTCACGCCAATGCCAATCGAGCAAGTTCGCCATCAGCCGCTCGGCGGCCTGCTCGGTGTTGTCGAGCGCGGGATCTTCGGGTAAGCGCGCCAAGATCAGCTGCGCAACGAGCTCCCCCTCGTGCTGTGGCTCGTCGTTCGCGGGCGGCTTGGGCTTTTCGGGGCGCGCCAGGATCTGTCCAGTTTTTGCCTCGAATTCGCCGCGGCGCGCTTCCAAGAAATCGCGCAGTTGGAGCGTCGAGAAGCAGTCGTCCTCGTTGTAGCGTTGGATGGTGTGGCGCAGCTCGGTTTCCGCTTGCTCACCCTCGCCGGTTTCGAGCAGCCAGCCGAACCACTGCATCGCGCGCGCCGCGGATCGCAGATCGGCTCGGCGCTGAAAGCCGTACAGGCCTTCGAGCTGCTTCAGGGTGTAACCCTCGACGGAGGCGCGCAAGCTGCGCTTCACGATGCCATGCAGGTCGACCAGCACGTGCTCGCGCAGCAGCTGGTCGACCTCGGTTTCGCGGCTCTTGTGACGACAAGACAAATTCTTGAGCGCGTCGGCCTCGCGGTGACCGAAGTGGAACAAATGCAGATCGGGAAAATGGGCGCGGCCGGCGAAGATGCGATCGACCACGGCCTCGAAGGCGCGCTTCTCCTCGCTGCGCGTCTTCGACCAGAAGGCGTGATAGCGCGGCTCGCCCGCCGTGATTTCGACCAAGCCGAACAGGTACTCGAGCCCGCTGCCCTGCACGAACGGGTCGCCCTCCAGATCCAGAAACAGATCGCCCGCTTGCGGCTCGGGCAGCCGATCGAGCCCGAAACCCGGCTCGACATCGAGCAGTAGCTCGTACAGCGGCTTCGCAGCAGAGCGCCCCGCCACCTGAATGCGCGCTTGCTCGCGCACTCGGTGTAGCGACTCTTTGGCGATGCCCGCCACACGCGCGGCTGGATCGAGCGCGCCCAGCTCGGTCACTCGTGCCACGTTCAAGGCGCTGAGGCGATCGCGCTGGCGCGCGCTGATGCCGGCCACGAGCGACAAATGGTCGTCCGCGCGGCGCCGCTCTTCGCAGCGCTTCCACCAACTGCACACGCCGCAATGCTCGACGGGCTCGGGATACACGTCGCTCAGCGCGCTGTCGCTGGTCACGCCGCCTTGCGTGACGAACGCCTCGAAGCGGCGCTTGGTCAGCCGGTAGTAAGACGAATAGTCCGCCGTGCGCAGCTCGATCAGGCGTACGTCCGCGCCACCCGGCGCGATGAAGAACGACTCGGGCTCGCTCCGTTGCAGCTCGCCGAGCAGCTCGCTGTACGCGCACAATTGCAGGACGGCGCGCGCTTTGGCCTCATTGGCCAGCTTGGCGTCGACGACGACGTAGCCGTGGTCGCCGAAGCGGCTCGGGCGCCGCACTTTGAGCAGGAAGTCAGGCCGGCCGAACCAGTGCTCGGCGACGAACACGCCTTGGGCGATCAGATCCGCGCCTCGGGCCATCGCGGCTTCGGTTTCACGCGCGGCTTGTTCGCGTGATGCTTCGCCGGGGCCCATGCTGATCTCGGCGACGTCCTTGCGCCCGCGCACCAAGTGCTCGAACACACGCGCCTCGTGCTCGAAGCCGCGCTTCTCCAACATGCGACGCTCGATCTCGTTCTCGCCCGGCCGAGCGAGCTGACCGAAGGCCGCCGCCAGCTCGAGCACGCTTTTGTGCGCGCACTCGCTGAAGCCGCTGAGATCGGTGGCCGAGAGCTTGAGCTCGGTGCCGAGACGCTTCACGCCCGATCAGCCCGCGGCGAGACGCTCGCCCATCACGCGGCGCAGCAGGCCGAGCACGCGGGCGCGCAGCTCTGGCGCGCGGAACGGCTTGCTCACGAAATCATCCGCACCGGCTTCGAACGCCTGGACCAGATCGGTGCTCGAGGAGTGACCGGTCAAAAACAGAATCGGCAGCTCGTGCTGTGAGCGCTCTTTGCGCAACCGCTGGCACAGCTCCAGGCCGTTCATGCCGGGCAAACCCCAATCCAAAACCAGCAAATCGACCGAGCCCTTGGCCAGGAAATCCAACGCTTCTTCTGCGCTCTCGGCCTGCAAGGCCGTGAGGTCGGAGGCGCGGAGCATGGTGCACACGATAGAGCGCAGGGCGGGGTCGTCATCCACCACGAGCACGGTGGTGCCGGGCGGCGCGAGCACGACCTCCGAGCCTTCGGGGCAGGGCGGGGGGATGGACGGTGAGCATTCGCCATTCGCGAAGCGGCACAATTGGTTCCAGTCGCGCGCTTCGAACGTCAGGTGCAGCTCTGCGCCGCGATCAGCGACGCGGCCGGCGACGGACGTGGCGTCGTTACCAATGGTGAACGTCGCGACGAGCCACTGACCGTCGACGAGGCCACTCTCCACGGGTGCCGGCAGTTTGACGTCCGGTTCCTCCGTATCGAGGGCTTCGGACAACGCGGCAAAACTTTCGAACTTGTAGACGATTCCCTGCACGCTCGAGAGCGAGCCTAGTCCCAGATTTCCGAGCGCGCCAGTTCACGGCCAAGCAGAGATGCGGAACCAGTCTCCGAAATCTCACAAATAGCCGCGCTTGCAAAATCGCGGCCAAAACGTGAGCAGCGTGGCAAGCCAGCAGCTCGCCGCTCCGTAACGACCGCCGCGCAAACTCCGTGCCGAGCAAAAATGCCCAACAAATAGGGAGAAAAATAGGAGCTTTACTGGCGCGTGCCGAGGGCGCTGAGCGTCAAGCTGATGACCCCGATCATGCCCAGCGCGAGCCAGGCGCTGGCCTGCGAGAAATCCGAAACTGGCGTGCCTCCGAGCAGGTTGCGCACGTGTCCGCGCGGTAACGGCGCGGCCAAGAGCGAGCCACTCGCGCCGAGCAGGAAGTCCACGATCAGCGCGCACTTGCGACCGCCGCCGCGTTTGCCGAACAGCGAAGCCACGCCGAACCACAAAGCGTACACCTCGCCCGCGAGCAGCGAGATGCCGACGCTGATTCGGAAGTCATGCAGGAAAACGCTGCTGCTCGGGGCCCGCGCGCCGAGCAGCGCGGCAGTGGTGAGCAACGCGCTGGCGAGCGCGACGCACAGCGCAGAGCCGAGGAGGAGGCCGAGCACGAGCGCCCGGCGATCCGTCCCGTGGCGCGCCAAGACATCCACGCTGCGCGACAACTGCTGGCCCGCGCACACGCGATCGCTCAGCAGGTAGGCGAAGATCGGCAGCGCGACGCCGAACACGGCGCCCATGAGCACGGTGTCCGCTGCGTTCGCGGAGTCACGGCGCCGCTCGATCATGCCGAGCGCGTACACCGCACCGCAGCTCAGCAACAGCACGAACCACACGCCATAGCCGCGCAACCGTTCGCGCGCGAGCAGCACGCCAAGGCCGAAGCCGTTCATGGTGCAGCGCGCTCCGTCGCACTGCGCGCGCGTTCGAAGGCGGCTTGGGCGAGCCCTGCGCGCGCTGCAGCGAGCTCTTCCAGGGCCGGCGCGGCTTGCTTCAACGTGTCGATGCGGATGGCTTCGGCGCGAGCGTTGGCTACGACGCTGTGCGCGACGCGCTCGAGCTCCGTGCCACGCACGAGCAGCTCTTGCCCGCCTGCCCACTCCACGGCCGTGATGTCCGGCGCCTCCGAGAGCCGCGCCGCCAAGCGCCGCGGTTCGGGCGTGCGCACGCGCAGCGTGACCGACGCCAGCTGCGGCGTGGCGTGCTGCGGGTCGAGCCATTTGCCGCGCTCCAAGGCGCCGACGATGCGGCCCAAGCGAGCGGCGTCTTCGACACGGCTCGCCGTGCACAGCACGATCGCGGTCTCGAAGCGGGCCAGCGATTCTATGATGAACGCCTCGCTCAAGACGCCGACCAAGGCCAAGGGCTCGTGCAGCGCGAGCAGCGCCGGGCGTGGGTGAGACAGCGCGAAGGCCAGGGCCACGGCTCGCGCATCACGCCGCGTGAGGCTGCTCGGGCGCCGCGGGGCCCACGGCGCGAGGCCCGCCGCGTCGAGCACGCTGTGCGCCGAACGCGCGTCGCTGCGCGCCCGCAGCGCGAGCTCGAGCGCGGCGCTGAGCGTGCGCGCGGGGGGCAGCGCTTCTTCGGCAAACAGCGCCGCGATCTGACGACGGACAGCGGCGCTCGAGCTTGGCGCGCTGCCGTTCAGCCGCACGCGACCGCCCGCGGGCAGCGCGAAGCCCGCGGCCAACGTGAGCAGCGTGCTCGTGCCGTCCGACTCCGTGCCGAGCACGACTTGGCGCTGCGCGCCGAACGCCGCGCTGACCCCGCGGAGCTCGCCGTGCGTCACGGCCTCGAACGCGAGCGTGCTCATGTGAGGCGCGCTCCGCTGTCCAACAGATGGTCGAGCAGGGATGACAAAAGTGCGACCGGGCTCGGGAAGCCATGGAACGACTGCGCGACCAAGTGCGGCACGAGCACGAGCGCGATCAGCACCCAGCGCGGCCTGCGCGGCGAGAGCTGCGCGGCGAATAGCGCGAGCAGCGCCACCGTGAGCCCGAGCGCGCTTGCATACACGATCACCGCGGGTGCGACGGCGAGCGCCCAGAGCAGCGTGGCTCCACGCCCGAGGCCAACGACGACGAGCAGCACGCCGGGCAGCCCGACCCAGCGCGCGACGCGCACGGCCGTGCTCAGCGTGCGTGCGCGGAGCAACGCGCTCGTCGAATAGCCACGGCCAACGGCGAGAGCGGTCAACGGATCGGTGCTGGGCGAGGCAGGCGCGGCCAAGGACTGCGCCGCGCCGAGCGCGGCCAGGCTGCCCACGGCCCAAGACAACGAGCCCAGCGCCGCGTGCACGAAGCCATGAATCAGCGCGCGTCGATCGCCGCCACGCGCGAGCAGGATGGCGACGGAGTAGCCGATGAAGACGCCGATCGCGTACAGCCGAGCCGCGCGCAGGAGGAATGCTTTCCTGCGACCCAGGTCGAAGAGCGCGATCAGCGCGCGCTCGCGCGCGAGGCCCCGCCGGAGCTCGGCCCAGGGGGAACGCTTGGCGCCGTGGAGTGCGAGGCTCACCGCACGGAGTCTAGAGCGACTCGCACGCCCGGCGATAGCGCCGAAGCGCGCTCGAGCCAGCGCTCGGCGCCCGGATCGCCAAGCTTTTTCAGGCCAACGCCCAGCGCGTAGCTGGCCAGGGCATCGTCGGGTGCGAGGGCGATGGCGCGTTCGGCGCTGTGCACCGCTTCTTCCAGGTGACCTTGGGCGAGCTGCGCCGCGGCGAGCCAGGACAGCGCGTGCACGGCGAGATCCGTCCGCTCTTGGGTCAGGGGCAACAAGCGCGCGATGGCTTCTTCATAAGCGCCGCGCCGGATCTCCAGGCGAGCAGCCAAGATGGCGAGCTCCGGCGAGCTCGGGAACACGCGCAGCGCGCCGTTGATGACCGCGCTCGCTTCGCTCACCCGCTCCAGGTGCAGCAGGGTGGCCGCGAGCCCTGCGTGCGCCTCGACCGCGTCGGGAGCGATTTCAACCAGCCGCTTGAATTGGAGCAACGCATCTTCGTACCGCCCCCCGTCGTACAAGAGGTGAGCGAGGTTGGCGCGCGCGGGGGCGAAGCCCGGGTCCACCTTGAGGGCCTCGTAGTAATCACGAGACGCCAGATCCGGGCGCCGTTCGCGTTCGGCCAGCACGCCGAGCGCGTGGTGGGGCTGCGCGACGTCCGGGTTCAGCCGCCGGGCTCGGGTCAGGAGCTGGCGGGCGCGCTCGAAGTTCCCGCGCTGGAGCTCGACCAGACCCTGGTTGGTCAGGGCGTCCACGAAGCTCGGGTTGTACTCGAGGGCCAGGCTGAAACGGGCGTCGGCCGTCTCCAGGTCCCCGGCGGCCAGCGCCTCGATCCCGGCTCGGTTCAGCTCGAGGGCCTTGGGCGGTAAAGGGGCCGTACCAGCGCAACCCCAACCGAAAAGGGACAGGGCCAGGGAAATAGCGGCGATGAGCTTCATCCCCCAGGGTCGGCCGGGCGCTGGGGCGGTTGCGTGCGAACGACATTCGGGTTACCCGAATGCGCCCATGGCAACGGATTCCGAGCCCGAAAGTGGCGCGCTACGCGATCAGGACGAGAAGCAGGCTTCTGTGAAGAGCGCCCCGGCCTCGACCAGTGACCGTCCCAGAAAGAAGAGGGCCAAGCGGCCGCGCCCGCCCATCCCCAAGACCGAAGAAGAGATCGACTCGCCGTCGAAACAAACCGTCGGCATGCTCGGCATCCTGGGCATCATGACGGTCGTGATGTGGGCGCTCGCGCGCGGTGGTTGCAACTACCACCCGCCCAAAGAGACAAGGACGCCCCGCGTCGTGACCACGGAAGAGCTGTCACGCGATCCGAAGAACGCGGCCATCGAGCTGCAGCAGCGTTGGCTCACCCACGACTTCACGGGCGCGCTCGAGCTCGCGACCGGCGACGTTGCCAAGCAGGTTCAGACCGAGCAAGCCGCGTGCGACGCCGCCTGCCTCGGACAAAAGAAAGCGCTGTCCGAGAAGGTGCTCACCTCGGCGGTCATCCTCGACGCCAACATGATGGGTGCCACTGCGCGCGTCACGAGCGTCGGCCTGCCCGGGGGCCCGAAGGTCTACTTGATGCGCATGGAACGCGCTGAGTCGATCTGGAAAGCCACGATGCGCAAAGCCGACGACGGCCAACCGCTGCCGCCCCTGCCCACGCCCACGCTTTCGCCCCACGAGATCCTGATGCCGCCCGCCGGCGCGATGAGCTCGAGCTCCGCGGTCCCTGCAGGCTCTGCGGCCCCCGCAGGCTCGGGCGCGCCGCATTCGCTGCTGCCGCACATGCTGCACCCCACTCCGGCGCCGGCCCCCGCAACCTCCAAGTGAGTCGCTGAACGGCCGCAGGCCGGCGCGTCACCGACGCCAGCGGGAGCGGCCCGCGAAACGAAAATCGTAGTGTGAATTCACGCTACGATTTCGTGCGCGAACGGGCTCCCGGTAATCGATTTTGGGGGCGCTCACTGGGCGCACCACGCACCTCGCCTCACGTCACAGGTGCCCACACGTCGTCCGTGCCGTACCAGCCGCTGTCCGAGCACGCGCGCCGCGCTCCGAGGTGCGTGGCCGCACCCGCGAGCGCCCATTCGCTGAGCGCTCAGCGCTCAGCGAGCCAGTCTTCGAGATCGGATCGAGAAGCAACGCCGGCGGCCGAGTGACGCACCGTGCCCTGCGCATCGATGTAGATCAGCGTAGGCAGCATGCTGATGTCGTAGCCACGGGACACGCTGCCGTCGTCCAGCGCGACGTCGAAGGGCAGCTGCCAGTCTTGCTTGATCCGCCCCGCGGCCGCCGGATCTTCATCGACGCTGACGGCCAGGAAGGTCACGTTCTCGCCGTGGTGAGCGCGCCAGGCCTCGGCCATGTTCGGCGCGGTGCGCTTGCAGGCGCTGCACCAGCTCGCGAACACCTCCATCAACACAGGCTTACCCTTTTGCGCGGCCAAGCTCACGCGCCCAGGCTGGCCGGCGAGCGGCAAATCGAACGCGGCAGCAGCGCTGCCTTCTTTCGGCCCGGACGAGCGGCGCATGAACTGGTGTGCGAGCACGTAGACCGCGCCCCCCAGCGCGCCGTAACGAAGCAAATCGAATGCTTTGGCTCGGATGACTCTGACGAGACCGGCGCTTGGCCAGCTCACGGCGACAAAAGCCGCCTACCCGCCGCAAAGCCCATGAACCCCAACGCCAGCACGATCAGCCCGTGCGCCGTCCACAAGTGCCACGCCTCGTGGCTGGGACAACCAATGCCGACCGCGAGCGCGCCCCCCACGCCGCCCACGAAGCCCGCCAGCGTGCCCGACAGCCGCGGCGTGACCGGATCCGTACCGCGCCAAGCCAAGAGCACACTGCCGCCGACCAAGGCGCCGAAGCCGAGCGCCACCAAGCCGCAAGTGAACGCATGGTGCGCGCGCGCGCCCTGCGAGAACTGCTCGAACGGCACGTAGCTCCACGCCGAGTACGACAGGTAACCGAGGAACAAGAGCGGCACGAGCGCGGCCAGGGCGATGCGCACGCTGCGCGAGCCCAGCACGCCGCGCCGCGGCGCGATGCCCAAAAACAACACCGCCGACTGCACCACGGCCCAACCGATCGCCCCGTACAGGCCCACGCGCAGCCCGAGCTCCGAGCGATGATGGCGCAGCCCGAACCAGTAACCGACGCTCGCCACCAGGCCCGACGCAGCCACGCACATGGCCAGCCGAGACAGCGCTGACAGCCCACGTTTGGCACACAGGTTCTTGGTGCACGCCCCGCAGATCTTTGCGGACACTTGCGCGCTCGGTTGCTCCGGCTTGGGCCAGGGCAGATCAGCGAGCGGGTCGGGCTTGTGCATCGTCATGGGGCACGCGAGTACTGCTCGAGTTCTTTGCGCAACTGGTTGTAACCGCGGTGGACTCTGAGCTTTACGGCAGTTTCGGTCGCGCCCAAAACGGAGGCGGCCTCGGCCACGCTGAGGCCGGTGATCTTCGTGAGCACGATCGCTTCCCGGTATGACTCGGGGAGGCGGTCGAGGGCTACTTCCAGGGCGTCCGACAGCTCGGTCGGCAGCGGGCGCTCTTCGTTCTGCGGCTCGGGCAGCGCACCGTCCGGTGACAAGTCTTCAGTACGCACGTTTGCGGAACGGCGCTCGTCCAAAAAGGAGCGGCGAGCGATGGCGAGGATCCAAGGTAGGACAGGCGCGCCCCTCAGGTAACTCCCGCGTGCCCGGTGGATCTTGGAAAATGTGATCTGCAGCAGATCTTCCGCGCGCTCGCGGTTACGCGTGAGGCGCAGCAAATACCCCATCAGATTCGGGGACACGCGCCGATACAGGAACTCGAACGCCTCTGGCTCGCCGTCGACGTAGCGCTCCATGAGCAGCTCCGAGGGGCTCTCGGCGAGGCTGGGGCGGAGCTCCGACGTCAAGCGCTCCGCTTCTAACGCGGGCCAGATGCTGACGCTATAGCTGGTCACGGCCTATCCACAGACCGGACTACGGACGCCGGCCGTCTAAGGTTTCTGGGCCGAAGATTTCGAATTAATGAAGGGTAACCCGGTTGCGGAGCATTAAGCCCGGCCGCAGGCACGCCTGGCGCGCGGCGTCAAAGGCGACCGCATGTGGCGCCGCCCGAGCAACGAGCACGCCCGTGCGCGGGTCAAATCAGCGACTTCAGGTCCAGCATCTCTTCGACGTCCGGCATGAGCACCAGCTCGACGCGTCGGTTCTGTTGGCGCTCGGCGTCGGTGTCGTTCTTGCCGACGGGGTCCGTGTCGCCGTAGCCCGCGGCGTGTAGGCGCAACGGGTCGAGGCCGCCGCCGAACTCCGTGCCCGGTTTGACGTCCTTGGGCTTCAGGTCCTTCGGAGCCACGGGCGCGATCAGGTACAAGAGCACTTGGCGCGCGCGCATCGCGGAGAGGCCCCAATTGTCACCGAAGCGACCGCCTTTGAGCGGCTTGTTGTCGGTGTGGCCCGCGATCTGAAAGTAACGACCCGCGAGCTGCTTGTCGTTGCGGATCACGTCCGCCACCGCATCGAGCACCTTCTCGCCACTCGGTCGTAGCTTGTCGTCGCCGGAGCTGAACAGCACATCCCCCGGCAAGCGGATGACCATCCGGTTGCGTCGGATCTCCACCTTCAATCCGAGATCGGTCAGCTTCTGCAGCTTGCCGCGCAGCACCTCGAAGCGTTGCTTGATGCGCTCGAGCTGGGCTGCGCGCTCCTGGTATTCCTTGAGCGCCGTGTTCACCTCTTCTAGGTTCTTGGCCAGCGTCTTGTTCTGCGAGCCCGTCTGCTCCAGCTGTTGACTGAGCGAGGACACGTTCACCCCGAGCTTCTCGAGCTGTTCTTTGAGCTGGGCGACGACTTGCTTCTGTTCGTCGAGCTCCTTCTGGGCTGCGGCGTGGTCCGCTTTTTCTTTATCGTTCTGTTGCGAGAGCTGGTTGTACTTCGCGAGCTGCGCTTGCCACTCGCTCTCGTTGTACCCGCAACCAACTACTGACAGAGCCAAGAATGAGACCGCAAACCAAGAACGCATCGCCTGAAATCCTCCGAGCCAGGGGAGAGTCAGCTCCCGACGTCGGCCCGACAGTCGGCGAAGGCTGCGGCCCTGTCAATGGCGGGTTCGGGCAATGAGCGGCCGTGCGGCGAGCAGCGACAACGCCGCGGCGAGCACGAGCGTGAGCCAGTAGGGATTGGCTGGTGCGGGCATCGGGCTCTTGTCCGGAAACGTCGCGACTGCGGCGTAGCCCGGCGGCGCGCCGGTCGCGATCGGGTAGCCATCGGCGTGAAACAAAGCGCCATTGTCGTCCGGCAACCAAGCGTCGAGTTGCCCGCCCGCATCGACGAGCAGCAGCGCGCTGCCATCGGGCGCGAGGGCGCCGGCAGTGGGCACGAACAGCGGCGTGAGCGGCGAGTTGGGCGCGGGCGCGAGGCTGCCGTTCGCTGCGCTGCGCGCGCTGAACAAGCGCGGCCCGATCGGCGAGAACGCGAACAAGAAGCGGCCGTAAAAGTCGTAGCTGAGGCCGCTCAAATCCGAGACACTCGACGCAAACGGCGCGCCGGGCACGATGCTCACGCTGCTCCCGCTCACCGCGTAGGCGAGGATGCCGCCGCTCTTCGTGCCCACCCACAACCTGTTGCCCGGGTTGTCGAGCCGCAGATCGCGGCGTCGGGATCGCCGTCAGCCCCGGTCGGACGCACGTCGCCGGCATCACCCGCTCGTCGGACTTTCCCAAAGTCACGCCGATCATCGACGGCCTCGTCGGTTCGCAGGATGCGTTCGTGGTGAAGTTGCCGAGCGTGGATGCGGTGAGCACACCGGCGCTCGGCACGGGCTCGCTCGCGTTCTCGATGAGCTTGCTGCTCGTGGTCGGGCTGTTGCTGCTCAGCGCTCGACGACCAGCACGTCATCGTAACGCACGCTGAAGCTCTGAGCCATGAATGGCTTGACGACCCCGAGCCGCACGCGCAAAGACACCATGTAGTTCGGCACCGTCTGCGTGCCTTTCAGGATCACGGTCTGCCCAACGCGGGTCTCGGTGGCCACACTGGCGGCGACGGCAGGGCTCTCGCCCGGGCAACCCGGGTTGGCAAAGAACCAAAAGTTCAGCTCGGCGCCGCCGCTTACCGTGCCCGGCGCGATTTGCGCATTGGCCCACACGCTCACGCTCCTGCCCTCGTGCACCGGAATGCATTGAAACGCCGCGGCCAAGACGTTGCCTTGACCATCCACGGGGCCAGACGAGGTGATCAGCGCCGAGCCGGAACCCACGGCGCCGTGCAGATCGAGCGGATCCCAGGCCAGAGTCAGCCCGTATTCCGGCGTCCAATGGGTGACATCCGTGGTGAAGGTCGGATTGCCTAGCAAGGTTTCCGTGCAGTCGGAGATGCCGTTGCGATTCAGATCCGTGCAGCCGTCCGCGAAAGAAGGTTCGCCGCCATCGGCATCGCCTGGCTCGCCCGCTTGTCCCGCTTCAACCGCTTGTCCCGCGTTGTCCGAGCCAGCGCTGGGCGAGCTCGCGCCACTCGCGCCGCCGGCATGGGATCCGGCGCGGCCGCCTGCGCCCGGCGTGTTGGCTGAATTGGCGGCTCCGGAAAACCCGGCCTCGAGGACGAGCGTTCGATTGTCGATCGAGCAGCCCGTGTTCGCCGCGAGCGCGACGAGCAATGCGATCGCATAAGCGCGCATCGCGGCTCTTCGGCCTCGCGTAGCCGTGGGCGCAATGTGGGAGAAGGGCATCGCGAAGAGCAGTGAACGCGGCGCGCAGCCTGCCTGGATTGTGTGACGACGCCATGGCATTCACGCGCGCGTTCCGCGTTCATTCGCGATCACGCGAGGTTCGGGCGACTGGCACTCGACATTGAGCGTGCGCCGGGGTGCGCTTCGCCTTTTAGACTCCTTCGAATCGTAACAGCGACCGTTTGCCGACTGCTGTTATAAGGCACTGCAATGAACACAGGCACCCTGGCGGTCACTGAGGGAGGCGGCGTCGGTTTCGGCGTGGATGAGCCCCCGACTGGACGTACCGAGGTAGCAATCACGGAGAGCGGGTTCTGGGGCACCCGGGCCAGTCGCCTCCGAAAAGAACCCGCGCCTACCGAAGTCGAGACGGCGGATGCGTTGCAATTGGTACCCAAGGCGCCGCGCCGGGTCGTCGCCGAGTCGAGCTCGATGCGCAGCGTGCTCGAGCTGCTCGAGCCGCTGGCCCGCGCCGAAGTCACCGTGACGCTGATCGGTGAGACCGGCACGGGCAAGGACGTACTAGCGCGCACCATTCATCAGCAGAGCCCGCGCAAGAACGGGCCGTTCGTGGTGTTCGACTGTGGTGCGGTCGCGGCGAATCTGGCCGAGAGCGAGCTGCTCGGCCACGAGCGCGGAGCGTTCACGGGTGCGGTCGGCGCCCACGTGGGCGCATTCGAACGCGCCCACGGTGGTACCTTGTTTTTGGACGAAATCGGCGAGCTGCCCCTGGAGCTTCAGACGCGCCTATTGCGCCTTTTGGGCAACAGCTCGGTGCGCCGCGTGGGCGGCACCCAGGATCGCGCCTTCGACGTGCGCATCGTGGCCGCCACCAATCGCGATCTGCAAGCCGAGGTGAGCGCCAGCCGCTTTCGGCGGGATTTGTATTTTCGCTTGGCGGCTGCGGTCATCCAGGTCCCACCGCTGCGCAAGCGCAGTGAGGACATTCCGGCCCTCGCCGCGCGCTTGCTCGACGACCTGGGCCACCCCGAAGTTCGCATTGCGCCCGACGCCTTGCGCGCGCTCGTGACTCGCCCTTGGCATGGCAACGTGCGCGAGCTCAAGAACACGCTGGCCTGTGCGATCGCGTTTCTCGACGGCACGGTGCTCGAAGCGCGCCACTTGGCCGTCCCCGCGCCGTGCGAGAGCACCGGCCAAGCACCGGTGGAGCAGTTGCCGCTCGGTGGCATCAAGCTCGCGGCCATCGAACGAGCTGCGATCGAGCAGACCTTGCGCCAGACCGCGGGCAACAAAGCCCGCGCCGCCGAGGTGCTCGGCATCGCTCCCTCGACGCTGTACGAGAAGCTGAAGAAGTATCAAAAAGCGGCCAGCGGCTGAGTCACGCACGCACGCTCGCGCGCTCGCCGCGCGTGCCGAATCTGTAACATCGTGTCGAACGAGACATGATGTTCGTGCTCCGCGCGTGTCATGTGTCGAGTTCGCGAACACTCGCTGTCGTGCGCACAGCTGAGCTGTCGTTAGTGTAGGGTGCGCGCCGAAGAGCTTCGCTAATGAAGGATTCGCTTTTGCTATGGCGCAGCGCGCGGGCGCGCTGGTCCGCCCTCGGTGTGTGTGTGGCTCTGCTTGCGCCGCGCGCAGCGTATGCGCAGACCGCGCCCGATCCCACGCCCGCGCCCACGGAACCCAACGAGAAAGCCGCTCCGCCAGCAGCCGCGCCGGAGGCCGAAGCCGACGCCGAAGCTGCGCCCTCCGACGCAGACGAAGCCGCCGCCGCCGAAGCCGAGATGGCCGCCGAAGAGAAGGCGAGCCTCGCCAAGTCTCAGAAGCCGGCACCCCAAGGCAAAGGTGTCGTCTGGGGCACGGTCACCGACACCAAGTTCAACGAAGCCATCGTCGAAGCTCAAGTTCAAGTTCAGGGGCAAAAACAAAAGACCTTCGCCGACGTCGACGGTCGCTACCGTCTGGAGCTCTTACCCGGCACTTACTCGCTGCGCGTTAGCTTCGAGCTGCATCGCCCGAGCCGCGTCGAAGTCACCGTCAAATCCGGCGAGCTGACGCGCGTGGATTTCCAGCTCGTCCCCGACGAGTCTTCGGTGCAAGAGGTGGTGATCGAAGAAGAGGCGGATCACTACACGGCCGAGGGCCAAGCGCTGGAGCGCAAGCGCTCTTCTGCCGTCGGGGACGGCGTAGGGCGCGCCGAAATCGCCCGCACTCCCGACCGAAATGCAGCTGAAGCCGCCAAACGCATCGTCGGTGCGACTATCGTCAACAATCGCTTCGTGTTCGTCCGCGGTCTCGGTGAGCGCTACACGAATGCTTTGCTCAACGGTGCCCCGTTGCCCAGCACGGAGCCCGATCGCAATACGGTGCCGCTCGACCTATTTCCCTCGCTCGTGCTGGACAGCTTGACGATCAACAAGCAGTTCCTGCCCGACATGCCCGCGGACTTCGCCGGTGGCTCCGTGCGTATCACGACCCGTGCGTTTCCCAAGCAGCCGCTGTTCCAGCTTTCGGTGACCGGTGCCTACAACACCGAGACCACGTTTCAGAAGCGACCGAGCTACCAGGGCAGCAGCACTGATTGGCTCGGCTTCGACGGTGGCCGACGTAGCTTCCCGTCAGGCATCCCGTTCCAGCGCTTGGGGACGACGCAGCAGGAGCAAATCTCGTACGGCCATCGCTTCAACACGCCGATGATCACGTTCATGAAGTCCACGCCTCCGAACTTCGGCGTGACGCTGGTAGCGGGTAACTCGTACAAAGTCGGCGCAGATACCAAGCTGGGCGCGGTGATGGCGCTCACTTACGGTCGTTCCTATCAAATGACCGATCTCACGCAACGCCTCTTCGACCCCGGGGCGTTGCCGGGCACTGCACCCAACAGTCCGACATCCGTCTTCGTACGTTCTGAATATTACGGTCGCAGCGCGATCGACAGCGTTCGTTGGGGCGCGTTCGGCAGTGCTTCGCTCGAGCTGTCTCGTAGACACACGATCACCTTGGTTGGCTTTCGAAGCCAAAGTGCCGATGACTCCACGACGGAGCTGGAGTCACCGGGCTCCCTCGGTATTCACGCGACGCATCTCGAGTACGTCAGTCGCGCCCTGAACTTCGTCCAGGTGCGCGGCGAGCACCACTTCCATCAGCTCTCGGATCTCGAGATCGGTTGGCACGGCTCGGTCGCGAAGGCCGACCGAGACCAGCCCGACACGCGCGATGTCCGCTACCAGCGCGACGTCGATGCCTCCGGAGTTCCGGGGTTTAGCTTCATCTCGGACTTGAGCGGCCAACATCAGTTCCTCACACAGTCCGACACCACCGTGGTCGGCGGCCTCGACCTGACCCAGCCGCTGGTGCAGAACGAGGCCCACGAGACCAAGTTGAAGGTCGGCACGTTGATCACTTCGCGGCGTCGTGACTTCCTCGCGCGGCGGTTCCAATTCGTGCCCTCGTCGGCGCCCGGTTTTCTGTACGACCAATTGTCCTTCTGCCCCGGTGCGAGCTGGAGTGGCGGCTGCCCCAACTATTTGTTCCGGCCCGAGTTGATCCGACCTGACGGCTTGGTTTTTCAGGATCGCACGCTCGACTACGACCAGTACGAGACTGGGCTCGACGTCTACTCGGCCTACGCCATGGTCGACGCCAAATTGGCGCCCAAGCTACGCGCCGTGGTGGGCGGGCGAGTCGAGATCACCTTCCAAGAATTCTCGGGCTTCAATCCCTTCGATCGTTCCAACGCGCAACGCGCCAACATCTACAAGACCAATTGGCTCCCCGCGCTGTCCCTCGTGTACGAGGTTTCACCCAAGAGCAACTTGCGTTTCGGCGCGAGCCAAACCTTGGCGCGGCCTCAGCTACGAGAGCTCTCGCCGGCGCCTTCTACGAACTCGGCGGGTGATCTGTCCGTGCAAGGCAACACCGCGCTGACGATCACCAACATCACCAATCTCGACTTGCGCTACGAGTACTTTCCGACCTTGCGTGAGGTGCTCGCCGCCAGCGTGTTCTACAAGCATTTCGAGAATCCGATCGAAGAGGTCATCGGCGGCACGGGCGTGCTCAGCTTCCTCAATGCGCCCAAGGCAGACCTGATCGGCGCCGAGCTCGAAGCTCGAAAGTCATTGGCGGCTTTGGCCGCACCGCTCAAAGACTTCTCGGTGATCGGTAACCTCACTCTGGTCTACTCGCGAGTGCACCTCGGTTCGCTCAGGGGTAACGTGACGAACGATGATCGGCCTCTGGCTTACCAATCGCCGTACGTCATCAACTGCTCAGCCGACTACTCGAACGAGGAAAACGGCTTCGACGTTCGCTTGTTGTACAACGTGCTCGGTCCGCGCATCACGGTCGTCGGTGCCCTGCAGCTCCCGGATACCTACGAGCTTCCGCGGCATTCGCTCGATTTCAGCGCCGCAAAGCGCTTGGCCAACAAGCACCTAGAAATCAAGCTGCAGGTCCTGAACATCTTGGCCGCACCGGTAGTGTTCGCGTACCGCGATCAGCAAGGTTTTCGTCGCTTGGGCGATGGGCGCTTCCAGTCTCTGGGTCGCGAGCCCGAGACGAAGCGGTTCAACCCCGGCACGACCATTTCGGCGACCGCGACGTACACCTACTGAAATTCCGAGGCGGCTCGGCTTCCGTGGGTACGGTCATCTGCCGACTGAATCAGCTCCGAATCACGCGGGCGGGCGACTCTCAGTTCGCGGACCAGTCGACCCACGCGCCGCGCATCCAGTTGCTCGCTGGGCTTGGATCCTTGAATGCACCCACGTAGTTGGCCGTCTCGTCCGCGAAGCCCGACGGGGTGTCTCCGGTGGCGGCAGTTGCGGCCACGGGGGCAGGGGGATTCGACCAACAATTGCAGAAACGGTCCGGCTCGGCCGCAGAGTTGCCCGTCTGGCTCAAGAACCAGCTCGACGGAACGCCCACGGAGCTGCCATTCGACGCGTCGACGTCCGTGCTCAAACCGCCCACGTTGCCGAACACGTTCACGTAACTCATCGAGGACTTGTCGGACGCGGCTTGCGGCGGCGCCTGAACCATCATGCCGGCTCCTGCGAAACCGGTGACGATGCCGTTCTTCATGGTCACGGAAGCATCTTTTCTGAGGATCACGCCATCACGACTCTTGTTCGAGTCGGTCGCGCCGCCGCCGCAGACGGTGAAATTCGAAACTTGCTCGGAGGTAAAGGGGGTCGTGAAGTCCGACGGAGAGCCGTCGATCTCGAACCCGCGCGAGTCTATCTCGGTGGTGGTCGGAGCCTGGCGGCCAAACAAGAACTGAAGCTTGCCCGAGAAGCCGTTGTCGCCGTCGAACCCATCGTCGTCGCAATTGAGCGCGATCAGGTGGTCGCCATTTACTGCGCCGCCGAACCACTCGAAGCAGTCATCGCCAGAATTGGAGACTTCCACGTAGTGCAGCTCGGTACCGCTGCCGAGGGCGCCGAGCGTGAGCCCGTTGGTCTCGTTGTCTGCGGACAACTTGCGGCTCGCGTACTCGATCCGGACGTACTCGAGCTTGCCGCTGCTCTCGCCGTTGAACTCGTCGGTAAACCAGCCGAAACATTCGCGATTGCTCAGGCCTTCGATGAACGGGCGAGTGCCCGACACCCCGTCGTCCGAGACGGCCAAGTTGTTGAAGCCGTTGCCCATCAAGATCACGCCGCCCCAGTCGCTCGCAGCGCGCGTCCCCTTGGGTTTGGCGCTGGTGAACACGATCGGTGCCATCGGCTCACCGACGGCCATGAGTTTTCCTCCGGGGCCCGGCTTTCCGCTGTCGAAATGGCATTGCTTCCCTGGTGTGCCCTTTTCACCGGGCATCACGGCCAAAACGGAGTCGGGTGCCTCCCCGACGATTTTGACGCAGGGCTCGATCGTGAGCGTCACGCCGGGCATCACGCGCACGCTGCCTTTCAACCGATAAGCGTTGCCGCTCTTCAGCGTTTTATCGGCGGTGACATCGCCGCTCAGCTCGCCCGCGTCCGGCAAGGTATCGATGTCGCATTCCTTCACGGTCTGAAAAGGAGGATCTTGGCCGCTCAAGAACTCGCTGCAGTGCGCGTACAGATCATTGCCCGTGGTACCGCCGTTGCCCGCGTTCGGGTTGCCCGAGCCACCCGACGAGGAAGAATTGCCGCTGCCTGGCGAGTTGCCGCTGCCTGGTGAATTACCACTCCCGGTGTCGTTCCCAGCGCCAACGCCGTCCGGGTTTCCGTAGATGATGATCGCGGGGTAGCTCGGATTGCTGTCGTTGCAGGCGAGTGCGGACAACGCGGCAAGAGGAAAGCAGAGCGCGGATACGGAGGGCCGGCGGAGGCGCATGGGCGCGCAGTGTGCACAGCGCCGGCATCCTCTAGGAGACTTTTCCGTGAAGTTTTGGCCCCGAACTCGTGGACCGTTTCTGCTCGCATCAACGCGCGGAGTCGTATTCGAAATCGATTGTTGGACGCCGCCCAAACCAACGCCGCGCGCGCCCAAATGTAACTTGGGCCCGCGAATCGCTGTGGTAGAGCATCGCGAGTTGGACGAGCGCGTGCTCTCGTGTTCGTGACCTTTAGAGCTGCCATGAAGCATTCACTGTTCGTCGTTCGTTGCCTCGGCGCTGTCTGTGCGATTGCGTTGAGCGTCGCCAGTTGTTTCCCAGAGGGCTCCGGGCTCGGGTCCATTGCAATCAGTGCTGGCGCTGGCGGCGAGCCGGCGATGACGACCGGCGGCGCGGTCGACTCGGGTGGAGCCGCGGGAGCGGCGGTGATGTGCGTGCCTCGCGCGGCTCAAGACGGCGCGCAGTGCCACCCGGCGCAAACTGCCGAGCCATTGCTCGCTCGCACCGTCGACGGCGTCGCTCGGGACCGCACCATGTTCCGCGACGACCTGTACAAGACGATGGATTCCTACTGTGGCGTTTGCCACAAGGCGCCGGCAAACCTAGGCGGGTTTAGCTTTTCTTCCGGCAACTTTGCGACCGTCGTCGATCAGAAAGTGATCGACGCGATCACGTCCAACGTACAGACCTGCGAGCGGGATGCGAGCGGCAACAAGGTCGATCCGAAATGCTTCAACTTCATGCCTCCCGCCGAGCTCGGCGGCAAGAAGTGGTCGGAGCGGCAAGCGGACCCGAACGATCGCATCGCGCCCCTCGCCCGCTTGCTCGGCGAATGGCTGGATCAAGGCAGCCACGACACGTTCACTGACAAGGCCGCTCCCGGGGCGAAAGCGTTGTACGCCGTGTCGAGTGACCTCGCCTCAGCCTTCACGAACCTCGGCACCTGCATTCCAGATGCTGGCATGGTGGGGACCGAGCCTGCGGCCTGCGATATGGATCAGCGCTTCGCGGCGATGAGCAAGAATCCGACGGGGACGGCCGATCAGCGCTTGGGCTTGCCGCTGACGCTGGATGCGACCGACCTCACGACTTTCGACTCGGCGGAGTTGGCCAAGAACGGCGTCATCGCTTACCGACCCGCGTACCCGCTGTGGACCGACGACGCCGGCAAGCTGCGCTACGTGCGCGTCCCGATCGGTCAATCGATCAAGTACAACAAGAAGACCAAGCAGTTCGACATCCCGGCGAACACCCGTTTTTACAAGACCTTCATGAAAAAAGTGAAGGGTGTGGACGGCGTGGTGCGCTACCACAAGGTCGAAACGCGCGTGATCGTGTCGCGGCCGCGCGATGCCGATGGCGTCGATCAGTCGCTGTTCGGCACGTACGTTTGGGAAGACGACGAATCGCAAGCCAATCTGCTGATCACGCCGCAAAATAACGGCGAGCCGTTCGTGGACAAGGTGAAGACCTTGATCACGGACGAAGGCATTGCTGCCGAAGTCGCGGACCAGGTGAAGAAATTCCGGGTGCGCAACTTCACGTACGAGATGGATTCACGCCACGCCACGCGCCGCTACGCGTTCCCGAGCTTGCAGCGCTGCATTCAGTGCCACATGGGCAGCCCCAGCGAGAGCTTCGTTCTCGGCTTCACGCCGTTGCAGCTGAATGTGCGTCCGTGCGACCCAAGTACGATCGCCAAGAATGGTCACTGTGACGCGGGCCAAGTCGAGCCGGCGAGTGGCGACGAAGTGACGCAGGTTCAGCGCCTGGCGTCGTATGGCGTGATCAGCAACTACGACGACTCGGACCTGGTAAAGCTCGAAGATCCGCAGGGCACGAGCAAAGCTCCGCGCATGCTACGCACCGAGCAAGAGCTGGTTGCTCAGGGCTACATGCTGGGCAATTGCTCGCACTGCCACAATCCGAATGGCTATCCATCGGTCGAGCACCCCGAGCTCAAGCCGCTGCTCAACTTCTTGCCCAGCGCCGAAGGTGGCATCTTCGGCTTCCCGCTCGAGCGCTACAGTCCGCGTATCTTCCGCAACACCAGCGGTGATGGACCGATCGCCTACATTACGCCGTCGCTGCGTGATCGCTTCGGTGATTCTGCGCATGGCTGGCGGCCGAAAGCGGCTCAAGGGAAGGGCTTGATCGACGCGCCTTGGCGGAGCCTGATCTATCGCAACGTCGATACGCCGTTCACGTATGTGGATGATTCGGCGATTTATCCGCACATGCCGCTGAATTCGCCTGGCTTCGACTGCCGAGCGCCGCGCATCATCGGCGAGTGGATGGTGAGCATCCCGGCTATCGCCAAGCACCCGGACCTGACTGAAGACGTTCCGCCCGACGTAACGGGCGCCACCGCGCCCCCGCTGACCGAGCTCGACCCCCAGCCGTACCGGGAGGTGAAGGACGGCGATCCGGACTACCAGAACGGCCAAGCTCAAGCCCTCAAGCGGCTTGCGACGTTCCGCGCAGGGCTTCGCGACGATAACTATTGTCCCGACACGAGCGATATCGTCGACTTGAACGTCGAGCGCAGCAACGGTCAGCTGTTGATTCCTACCGATGGCGAGGTCGCTGGTATGCCACGTGAGAACGTGCCGGACCGTTCGCATTGGGTCACCGTCGACCTGACGAATCCACCCGGCGACTGGAATCCGCGTCGCGGTGACTGGAAGGACATCATCGTCGACCAGAACTTCAGCAACGAGGAGATGGACTTCTCACAGACCCCGCCCGTGCCGTTGAGCGCGCAGAACCAAGCGGCGCTCGACGCGCAAAAACGAGTCGTTGCCCTGCTTCAGGGCGTCACGCTGTCGGGGACATTCAAGACTTTCGCCACGACGCCGGTGCCTTTCGGCATCTGGCAACAAAAGCCCGCCTGCAAGTTCGACGAGGTGAAGAAGCTAGGCGCGTATCAGGGCAGCGAGCGCGCGCGCTGGATGGACATCGCCAAAAAAGCGCCCGACGGCAGCTCGGTCACCCCGGACAGCCCGGTGTACTCGGCGATCCCTGGCTCGCTCGTCTTCAACATGATCTGCGTGAACTGTCACGGACCGGACGCAGATTCTGGTGGCCGCCAAGCTCAGACCCTGGCCGAGATGACCGGCGGCACCGCGCGCGTAGCCAACTTTCGCGAGGGCCTATTCGGGCCCTTCGGCAAGGGCGGCGAGAACCGGATGCGCATCTTCGGTACGGACGAAATCGCCGCGCGCTACCTGCCTTGGATGGCTCTGGGAGGCACGAAGGTGAAAATCCCGACGCCGATCCTGAACTTGGTCGCCAACACCCCGGTGCTTGGCGAGGCGCGGCGCGGCATCGACGTCAACTCGGCCAACATGCTGCAAACCGCACAAGCGTTGTGCCGGCTGTCCGGCGAGATGTTGGGCGGTAACTTCGACCCCGTTGGCTTGAAAGACATCACCGCACAGACGAAGCTGCACAGTAAGTTCGGCGAGTTGCTCAGCGACATTGGCGACGCCGAGCTGTGGGCTCACATTTGCACGTTCGAAAACCTAGCCCCCGTGCACGTGGTCAAGGTGCGGCCGACGGACACGAGCTTTACGCTGAATTTCAGCCCCCTCGACAACTACTTTGCCAACAAATACCCGGCGAGCGCCGCGATCGGCGATGGCCAAGGCCGCGTGCAGAGCGCCTTCGCGCCAAACAACGATACGCCTTGGTGCGTACAAGTGCCGGACGACCCGGCTGCCAAGGCCTGGTTCGATATGCAAGTCGCCAATCCCGCCAAGGCGGGGGACGCGAGCCCCAAGTTGCCGGCCTGCCCGGTTGACTTCGTGGTCGATGCGAATCGCTTCAAAGGCGGCTACACCGATACCAACTCCAAGTACTTGTACGGCGACATCGACGATTGGTCGGCGCGCGGCGCGATCACCGCGGGTCAAAGCGTGTTCGTCTATCTCGATCAGATGATCTCCCAGGGCAAGGGGCGCGACCTGCGTTACGACGAGTGTGAGAGCCTTGACAAGTGAAGCCATCAGCGGTCGCGACGCGGCTCGCGAGAACGCAGCCAGCCCTGCGGCAGTGGCACTGCGCGTGCTGTGGTTTGGCGTCGTGCCGTTGCTGCTGACCGCGATCACTTGGCGCTACTTGGTGCCTTCGCCGGTGACGTTGCCGGAGGGCGCGCTGCACGATTGGGCGCTGTTCTGCGATCAGCACATGGCCTTGGTTTGGCCCGGTTTGTTCCTGTTTTTCTCGTATGCGGTGCGCAACGTACGCGGCTACCTGCCAGCAGCGGAACGCTGGTCCGACGCCCCGGCTCGGCCCGTGTCCAGCCCGCGCAGCACCGCGCCGTGGATGGCGTTGGTGTTGCTCGCGGCGGGCGCAGCGCTGCTAGCGCGGGCATCGCTTTTTCAAACGTACCGCGTGCTCAGCGCGTCGATGCTGCCGAACCTGCGCCCCAATGATCTGCTGCTCGCTTCGCGTTTCGCCTACGGGTTCAAATGGCCCGGCGCGCATGGGCGCGCCGTCGCACCGAAGCGCGGGGAAGTGATCGTGTTTCACCATCAGCTGGGTCCTCGATATCCCGACCAGCTCGTAAAACGCGTGATCGGTTTGCCTGGCGACCACATCCACATGTACGGTGGTCACCCGTTCATCAACGGTTGGCGTGTGCCCGACTGTGACATCGGCGAGTACGCCTACGCTACCGGCTCGGGCATGTTGGAGGGCCGCTTACGCATGGAATTCATCGGGGATGCGGCGTACCTCACGGTGCATGGGCCCTGGGATCAGCAGCCACGCCCCGACTACACCGTCGAGCCCGGCGAAGCGTTCGTGCTCGGTGACAACCGAAACAACAGCAGCGACTCGCGCGCCTGGAACAACGGCAAGGGGGGCGGCCTGCCCTTCGCGGAAATCAACGGGCGGGTCGACCGTTATGTCTTTCCCGTGCATCGCAATGGCGAGATCGACGCCAGGCGTGTGCTCAGTCGTCTTTCTCCTCGGCTGTTCATGGACGGTGTAGACATCAGCGCGTTGCGCGACGGGATCGCCAAGTGCCTGCGGGAGCGCCCCAAGGATACCTTGCCGCCACCCGTCACTGAAGCGGGCGCTTCAGTGGCGCCCCCGCCCACCGCGAGCGCTTCCTTCGAGGCGCGCCCGTGACTCAACGCATCGCAGAGCAAACCTTTGCCGCGGGCGCTCGACGTGACAACGCGGTCAGTCTGGGCTCGGCGTTGTTCTTGACCGTGCTCGTGGTCGTCGCGCTCGCGGCGTTGGCATTTTGGCCGACGAAAGAGTGGGCTCCGCCGCCACGCCCGGGCATCCGTGCGCCCATCGTGTTCGACGACTTCGTCAACCCCACGAACCCTTGATGCGATTTCGTTGGCTGCTGGCCGTGCCGCTGTCGTGTGCTGCCTGCGGCGGGCATTCCTCCGCGACGAGCCAAGAGCCGCCGAACCAAGAGCCTCCAGAGGAGAGCGCAGGCGCGAGCATGCTCGAAACGGGCGGTGCACCATCCGAATCCGATCCGGAGGTTGCTGGCTCCGCCGCCGGAGCGGGCGCAGCGAGCTACGCGCCACACATCGGGTCGGGGACTCGCAATTGCGAATCTGCCGAGTACTGCTTCGGCCTGGCCTGCTATGCGCCGCCCTCCTTTGCGCCGACGGTGTGCGTCGCCAATTGTGAGACTGACTTGGACTGCGGCTTGAACGAAGTTTGCGTTCGTTCGGCCAAGCTCGCAGCGACTTGTTATCCACGCTGCAACGTGCCAGGCGACTGCGAGTATCACTTCGACTGTTTGGACTTCTCGGGTGAGGGCCAGTTGGTGTGCTTTCCCGCCGGCTGGGCGGGTCGTCGCACGGAGCTCGACTGAGCGTTTCTAGACGCGTTTCGTCGCTGTGCTGTCACCTCCCACACACCTGTGGGAACGCCGCGTGTCACGGCTCAAATTGGGATTCGGAACGGTACGCCGAGCTTCGCTTACAGAAATCGTAGACCACTCTCTGATTATCGGAGATTGCTCCCGAATCGACACCTTCCCAATGCGTGACACACCCACGTCGAGAGCCGGTTATTCCCAGAAATAGTGATCTTTTTCAGGCCCGGCCCAGTTCGCGAAACGTTGGCGCGGTCCTTGTAAAGGGAGTCACGGTAGCGCCGCTCCCATCAGGGAAGTCTCGGTGCTTGCGTGACACACACTGGAGGATTTCAAGATGAGAAGCAGCATTGCGATTGCAACGTTCATGGCCCTCGGGGCCGGAACCGTGGGCGCCGGCGCCCTCGATGCCGTACCGAGCATGGTCGGCTCTGACACCCTGAAGAACCTGACCATCCAGGTCTTGAACAACTGCACCGCCTTGCACACGCTCGGCGACCCCATCAAGTACGATGGCGGCGGCTCCGGCGCCGGCGAGAACGCGCTGAAGATCATCACGGGCGCCACGCAGCTCATCGCCCCCATGTCGCGCGCGCTCGGCAACGCGATCTGTACGGGTCCCACGCCGGCTCAGCGTGCCGGTGCGGAAGGCATGATCGTCGCGCTCGACGGTCTGGCCATCGTCGGTAACGCCGCCAACGTCGGCACCGAGGGCATCGACTACCCTGGTACGGCTCAAGACCCGGCGAACCAGTGGCGCACCGTGCTCCGTTTGATCTACACGGGTATCGACATCGCGTCTGGTAACAATGTGTTTCTTCGCGATTGCAATAGCGCCGCGCGCAAAGCCATCGTGAACAACTGGGACAACGTGTTCCATGGCACCGTGACTTCCTGCACGGATTCGCACCCGAGCGTGCCGGGCTCCGGCGCCGCCGGTTACGATGCGAACAATGCCATCGTCGAGCCGGGCGTTCGTCACGCCTTCCGTCGCGACGACGAGTCCGGCACCACGGACGTGTTCCTCGGTCAGCTCAGCCTCACGGGCGTGAACTTCGCCCAGGCCGCACCGGCCGGCTCGAACACCGTGCAAGCTGCCGTCTATCGCGCGCTCGCGGGCAGCCCGTTCTGCAACAACAAGCGCCCCGAGGACAAGTGGGCGCCGGTCACGCTGCCGGCGAACACCACGCTCGGCTTCAATGCCTCGCAAATCCCCGAAATGACCAACGTCGGCGTGCCCGCTGGCGCTGGCACTGGCCTCGGCTTCTCGACGCAGCTGGCGGGCTCGGCGAACGCCAAGAACCTCGCCCCGTACTTGAACGAGTACACCGACCAAGACCCGATCCGTCGCAAGTGCGTCGGTCGCGGTAACAACGCCAACGCGGCGCTGCCGATGGAGCAGGTCTGCTCTGCCGACGGTACTCTCGGCGTCGTGTTGCCGATCACCATCCCGGCCGAGCTCACCACCGCACAACGCTACCCGTCGCTGCCGTGCGAGCCGGGCTTGGGCTTCGCGTTCGGCCCCTCGCTCACCCGTCCGACCACCGCCCCGATGCGCTGCCCGAACGGCGACGCAACGCAGGACGGCCAATGCCTCCTGCCGGTGCGCACCGATGCCACCCAGCCGAACGGCGTGGCCTTCGACTGCATCAATCCGCCGAACAACGTTCCGCTCGCCATCTTCGACACTGACGGCGACGGCTCGCAGTTCACGGACGCACCGGCCACCGATGGTCGTACCGACGTCGACGGTCGCGTGTACAACTTGGTGCTGCGCAAGGCCGACGGCTCGATCGTGAACGTCACCCGTAACGACCCGTCCAAGGTCGGCGTGATTCAGACGCCCGTCGCGGCCGCTTACTACCGCATTCACACCACCCGTTCGCTGCTCCTGCCCCCGAACCACGCCACCAGCACGTGCGCGACGCAAGACGACGCGACCGACGAAATCGGTTGTCTGACGCTCGCCAGCCCGTGCAGCATCGGCTACGCCGGAAAGGGCGCCGTCACGAACAATGCGGGCACGACCGCCGCGCTGGTCAACGGCATCCCGAACAACACTGCCACCGTTCGCGCGCTCGTCTCCGGTGGTCTCACCTACCCGATCGCTCGTAAGCTGTACCTGAACACGGTTCAGGGCTTCGAGGTCCTCCACAACAGCTCGGCCACCGTGGCGGGCACGGATGCCGAGGAAGAGATGGCCAAGTGCTACTCGACCCTGCTCTTCAACGGCACGATCAACGTGGAGTCCCCGAGCATCGGTTTCGTGAAGTTGCCCCCGGCCACGGGTGCCACGGTCGAGAAACCGCTGTGCGAAGACTTCAACGGTGCGTCCACCTCGCTCTGCTCGGACGCTGCGAACACCGACGCTTGCCTCGGCAACGACGCCATCAGCGGTGGCACGATCCCGAGCTCGCTCTGCGACAACGGTCTGAAGGACGGCGCGGAAACCGGCGTGGACGTCTGCCAATCGGGCACGACCTGCAACACCACGACGCATCACTGCCAGTGAGTCACGAACGCCGATCCAGCTGAGACTTCAGGCTTAGCTGTACGGTAGGGAAGGCGGCGCGCCCGAAAGGCTCGCCGCCTTCTTTCTTTGTCTGGGGTAACCGGGGTGGTTGGTGACGCTTTGATGGCGAGCGTCATTTCTGCGTGTTCCGGCGCGCGCGCTCGCTTATACGCGGCGTCGAGGGCGCGCCATGTCCACCTCTCTGCAAGTGCAACGGACTTTCGAACAAGGGCTGGCTCAACACCGTGCGGGCCAGATTGCCGCCGCGGAGCGCTTGTACCGGCAAGTGCTCGAGCGCGACGCGAGCCACGAGCAAGCGTCGTTTCTCGTGGCGGCGATCGCGATCGAGACCGACCGTTCGCCCGAAGCGGTGGGGATCTTGCAGCGCTTGATCGCGGCTCAGCCGGGCAATGCGCTCTATTTCACCAACTTGGGCGAAGCGCATCGCCGGCTGGGCCATTACGAAGAGGCGGCGAGCGCCCTGGTCCGCGCTGCCACGTTGAATCCGGATTTGGTGCAAGCGCACTTCAACCTGGGCCTGGTCACGCGCCAGTTGGGGGAGCTGACCGCGGGGATTCAAGCCTTCGAGCGAGCTGCTGAGCTGAAACCAGAGAGCGCCCAAATTCAACACGCCTTGGCCAGGGCTCTGCTCGATCATGGCGAGTACGCGCGAGCCGTCGGACATTTTCAATGTGCGTTGACGATAGACCCGCGCACACCGGAGGTGTTTACGCACTACGCGGTCTGTTTGCGCATGTTGAAGCGCAATGAGGCTTCGCTACGCGCGGTGGATCGCGCGCTCGAGCTTTCGCCACGGAGTGTGCTTGCTCATCACGAACGCGCAGCGACCCTGGTCGAGCTCGGGCGCTTCGACGAGGCAGTGAAGTGCTCGGAGCAGACGATCCGGTTGCAGCCCGATTTTGCGGCAGCTCACGCGGGCCTCGCGTCGGCGTTGACCTTCAGCGGCCGGCTCGAGGAAGGGCTTGCCGCGTACCGACGCGCGGTCGAGCTCGATCCCCAGGACGAGCTCGTTCACGGCAACTTGATCTTCTTGCTCGCGTTCAGTGCAAGCGAAAGTGCACCGTCGATTCTGGCCGAGGCCCGGCGCTGGGCCGAACGACACGCGGCAACGGACGCGGCGCAGGTTCGGCCGCACCCGAATCGGCGCGAGCCGGGGCGAACGCTACGCATCGGATATGTGTCCTCCAACTTCAACGACCACTGCCAGGCGCTGTTCACGCTTCCGCTCCTCGCAAAACACGATCGAGCTCAGTTCGAGCTGTACGGCTACTCGGCCACCGCGCGCTTGGACTCGACCACGGAGGCGCTGCGTTCGCATTTCGATCATTGGTCGGACATCTCGCAGCTTGCGGCAGTCGCCGCGGCCGATTTGATTCGCTCGCACGGTATCGATGTGCTCGTCGACTTGACGATGCACATGTCGGTCAGCAAGCTGAGCGTATTCGCGTGCAAGCCAGCGCCCGTGCAGATCGCGTGGCTTGCGTATCCCGGAACCACGGGTCTGCCAGCAATGGATTATCGGGTCACCGATCGCTATTTGGACTCTGAAGAGCTTCCCGCCGAGCCCTGTAGCGAGCAACCGCTCGTGTTGCCCGACGCGTTCTGGTGTTACGACCCTGGAGCTACCGGGCCCGCGGTGAGCGCGCTGCCGGCGCGCAGCAACGGGCACGTGACTTTTGGCTGCTTGAATTCGTTTTGGAAGCTGAACGAGCCCACATATCGGCTTTGGGCAATGGTTTTGCGGCGAGTCGCAGGCTCGCGCCTCGTCTTGCTTGCGCCGGAAGGCAGCGCTCGAGCACGCGTGCTAGAGATTTTCAGAGCTGCTGGCGTCGAGTCACGGCGCATCGAATTCGTCGCGCGCCGGCCACGTGCGGAGTATTTGAAGTATTACCAACGTATCGACATTTGTTTGGATGCGTTGCCGTACAACGGTCACACCACGAGCCTGGATTCGTTTTGGATGGGCGTACCGGTCGTGACACTCGTGGGGAAGACGATAGTGGGGCGGGCGGGGTTGTGCCAGGCGTCGAACCTCGGGCTCCCCGAGCTGATTGCGCACACGCCGGAAGAATTCGTCGCTGCCGCGGCGCGGTCCGCCGAAAATCTCGATGCTTTGGCTGAGCTGCGCTTCGGTCTGCGTACCCGCATGGAGCGCTCCCCGTTGATGGATGCAGAGCGCTTCGCCCGCAACCTCGAGTCGCTGTATCGTGACGCTTGGCGTCGTTGGTGTGAGCGCGGGTCGACGTAGGCTTCTCGGGTGGGGACACTGCTCCGTGCTCAAAATGTCATTGAAACGCCGCTGCTGCGGAACATCCCCTCCCTACGCTGCGCCCGGTGCGAATCAGCGGTTTGGCTTGGGTCGTCGCGGCGCTCGTGGTCGTGCTCGGGTGGCAGCGCTCAGCACATGCGTTCGTGCGTCATCCTCTCGATGATCGAGAGCTCGCCGACGCGCAGAAGGAGCAGCCAGCTGCGGCGGACGCCTACGTCAAAGCCGAAGCGCTCCTGCGCACCGCAGATCTGGAGGGCGCCGAGAAGGAGCTGGCTCGGGCGTGCCAGCTGCGCCCGCTGAGCTCCTTGTTTGCGCGCCGCCATTGCCAAGTGTTGACCGAGCTCGGCAAACGGGACGAAGCGATCAAGGCCTGCACTGCCGCGATGACCGGGATGACGGCCATGGATTCGCGCGCCTTGGTCGGTGCCTTGATGTCGGGCAATGCGCTCGCCAAACCGAAAGAGATTGCCGACGCGATGCGCGAAGCGGCCAATGCGCGACGCCTGGCCGGTCAATATTTTGGTGACGTCGCGTTTTGCGAGATCGCGCACCACATTGGAGACGATGCCATGTTCACCGCCTGTCTTGCCGCTCTCGAGAAAAATGCGCCGACCTACTTCGAAACGACGCGTTGGCGGAATGCGCACGCTGGCACGCCGCTTTGGTTGTATTGGCTTGGTTGGTCGTTGCTCGGCCTAGTCGCGGTATCGATGCTAGCTCAGGCCTTCTGGCGCTGGTTTCGTGCGCCCGCGCCGCGTGGCCGCAAAGCAGGCACCGCTGCGGCGCTCGTGCTCGCGATCGGCGCGGCGTTCTCGCCCGCGGCACATGCCGACGAATCGTCGCCACCCACGAACGAAAAGCCGCACTTTCAGCTCAGTCAGTTTGCAATCAATTACGACGACCCGGAGGCCAAGATCCCGACCACCCAAGAGCGCAACGCGAATGCCCTGGAGTTTGGCTATTTCTTACAGGATCTGTCGGCTGAAGCGCTCAAGGCAGAGCGCAAGAAGGACTACCGAACCGCGGTGAAGTTCTGGCGCGCATCGGCCAAAGCCGTTCCGGACGAGGCGATCGCGTTCTCGCGCGCGTGCCGTGACTATCAAATCTTGGAAGAGCGCGAGCACGGCATGGAGTATTGCGGCAAGGCCTTGGGCTTGCACGGCAGCACGGTCGAAGATTTCCTACGCTTCTCCGAGCTGGTCGTATCTTCGCCCCTCGCGCTCACCGATGCGGAGGCGCAGGACTTGGACGCAGCGGTGAAGCACCTCGACGCGCAGCCGGATGCTCAGGCGGCTGCTGCCGTCGTCGAGTGTCAACTGGGCGTGAAGTTGGAAGACGAGAAGCGCCTGGCGCATTGCACCTCCGTGCTCGCCAAAAGCGCGCCCAACGATCCGCATACCCTGACGTTTCAGTGGTCTTTGGCCATGAAACGGCATGACTACTCGGGGGCGCGTGTCTTGCTCGCTGCCATGGCCAAGTCGGCCATGACTCCGGAAGCGATCTCTCGATTGCAAGCCGCGACGGACGAAGCGGCCAAGTGGTGGAAGCGCCCCTTCACTGACCCGCGATACGGGTTTGGTCTGCTAGCGTTGACCGGGTTGGGTGCGCTGCTCGTGTTTCGCAAGCGCGCGCAGCTCCGTAGCGCTCCGGTGGCTCCGAGCGCGCCTGCTGCTCCCGCTGCGGAGTGAGGCGGCGCGCTTAGTTCAGCCGCGTGATGCGGTCGAGCTCGGGGGGCACGACGGGTTGCGCAAATTGCTTGAGGTATTCGCCGAGTACTTCGGCGATCGATCCGGGCACGATTGCGGCGTTGGTTCCTTGGCCAAGAGCAGGAATCGAGCCGTCTGCGAGCTGCGCGCTCAGAGCAACGGAATACGAGGCTGCTGGGTCGATCAGAGAGCCATCACTAGTTTTGCGAACGTCACTCACGACCGATGCGGTCGGGTCCGAGCTGTTGAAAGTGTAAGAGTATTTGAGCCCCGATACGAACAGGACTCCGCCGGCACCCGGACTGAATTGTTGGCTCAGGGCGTCGTGAATTTGCTGACCTGAAAGCGTGACCTTTTTGAGGTCGGCGGTCGATGCGGCGTGCGCGGGGCTACCGTCGGTCAGAGCTACCCAGCCGAAGATCACGGCGAAGGCCTCGCTCCAAAGTACACGGCCAGGCGCATCCGAATCACGGTTCGGGATCGGCGCGACGAGAAGGTCCACCGGTACGTCGTCGTTGATGAAGTTGGCGAAGGCAAAGTCAGTTTGTGCAATCGCGCGTTGGGAGTCCGCCACGAGGTCTCCCAGCTGGGACTCGCCCGCCGCATTGCGCGTCGCCGTGATGTCTGCCGTAATGGTCGCCACAGCTCCCGCGTTGAAGTAGCCCGGCACGCACTCTTCCGTGCAAACCCTGTTGTCGCAGTTGCCGATTAGCCGGAGCGCGCGGCCTTCGGCCAGGTTGACCGCGCTAAATGCACTCTCCACGCTCGAAAGCCCCGGACTCTCGGCGGCGTCCTGGAAGAGGCTCGCGCATGGTCCTGGAACGAAGCGCGTAGGGTCCTGGGGGTTGGCCGGATCCGGTTCCGTCTTGCAAGCGACCGCGGCTCCCGCCTTGTACCAATCTACATCGCACCAACAACGGTACACTTTGAGGATGCCATTTTTGACCTGTCCACATGACTCCTGCCGAATACAGTCGACCAGCTCACGGCAGACTTCCGCTCGCTCGTAGCCAGCGGCCGAGCCCTTCAATATTTTGCCGCTCGGCGTGTAACAGGCGCCGAAAGCGAGGTCAGCCTCGGTGTCGAAGAAACGATCGTAGAGCGGACAGACGTTCTTCTCGCACTTCTCGCAGGAGCTCTGACAATTCGCCGAGCAACCATCGCCGCTGATCGCGTTGCCATCGTCGCACTGTTCGGGCGGCTCGAGCTTGCCATCTCCACAGACCGGGCCTGTCGGCGGGGCGCCTGCACCGTCAGCGGTTCCTGCATCGCCGAGCATGCTCCCGCCGCCCGCTTTCGCCCCGCCGTTTCCGCCCTGCGACGCACCGGCGCTGGGCGCGCCGGCCGTTGCTTCTCCCGCCTCACCAGCGTCATTCGATTCGCCAGCCGCGGGGCGCAGATTGCGGTTCGGATAGACGATCGCGTCGTCCGTGCAGGCCGCTACGAGGAGCGCCACTGCGACTCCCGCGAAGCTCACTTGCCGAAGGCCTCGCGCCACGGAAATCCGTTTGCATCGCGATACTGGGTTCATACTTACTCCGACTCGATCAGGGGAACGCGGGGCCGCCGGCCGTGAACCCGCAGACGTCGGCACAAGCTCCCGAGTTTGCGCCCTTCTGACAGCTGAGGTGATTCGTTGCAGCGCCCGACGGAAGTTGCTTGGCTGCCATGTTCGCGATGATCGCGGAGTTGCTGACGAGGGTTGGGAACCCCGCCTGAAGCACCTTCGCGCACGCACCGTCCGGGGCCCCGGCTTTGGTCAAATCATAGGGGGCGGCTCCGCACGCTGCGGTAGACAGCGAACCGCAGTAACACTTCCCGAGCGTGCCTGCCCCGTCCAGGCAGTTGCTCGACTGAATGCAGTGCACTACCGCGTAACACGCCGCCTGCTGAGCAGGGGTGAAGGGCGCCTCGCTCGGGCCTAGGCAAGCATCGATGAATTCGTAGCAGTCCACCCCCGCGTACTCACAATCCAGACACGCTTGGGTCCCGACTTTGTAGCAAGTGCTCGAGCAGATTTGCCCATATTTGGCGGTGACGCTCGGAGCGCCTGCGCGGCTCTGGTCGTCACCACCGCCGCCTGCGGTTCCGGAACCAGCTGTGCCCGTGCCGCCCGCTCCCGGCGGCATCCCGCTGTCGCACGTTTCGCCCATGTCGACGATGCCATTGCCACAGCTGAGGCTACCGCCGCCCGCTGCGGAACCGCCCGCACCGAGCCCGGCGCTACCACTCGTGCCGACGGCGCCGCCCGCGCCACTCATGCTGACAGTGCCACCTGCGCCGCTGCTTTGCCCGGCGCTGCCTGCCGGTCCGCCGCTAGCGCCCGCCGATCCGAGCCCGCCCGCCGCGCCGAGGCTGCCTGCCGCGCCACCGCGATTGATCGCACCGGCATTGGAGCTGGGTGACCCTGCGCTAGCCCCGTTGCGCCCCGCGCCGCTCGCGCCGCCCGGAGGAATGCTGTCGTCGTACACCCCGTCACCGTTGCCGCCGTCGTTGCCGCAACCAACGGCGAGCCAAGCGGCCGCAGCCAAGATCGAGCCGCAAGCCTTGAAGCGCCCAGAGCTCAGGAAGTGCGATTTCATGCGTTGAAAAGCTCGAGGTGAAGCTGAGGCCCGGCGGCGGGTGTAGCACTCGAGCGATCGCGCCAAGTAACGAATCAACGACAAATCACCGATGATTCGGTGCGATTAGGCAAACGCGGGCCCGACGCCCAGGCAGTTGTTCACCGACTCGAAACAGTCGCCCGCGTTTTCACAAGCGACGCAAGCAGGCGTCGAGACCACGTAGTGGATCGACGTGAGTGTGACGCCGGAAACCGGGACCAGCCCGAGCATCAAGCCGCCGTGGCTCTTGTCCGTTACGATCGCGGCGCTCGGCCCGGCGGGCGCGTCTTGCGAGCTGCAGCTGGAGCCAGCCGCCGCCAGTAGTAGTGCGATGAGCCCGAACCTGGGCGTTGCTCGTCGTTTCATGGTCCATCGCTCCAATGCTTTCGCTGGCCTCACGGAAAAGCCGGCCCCCCCGCAGTGAACCCGCACGTGTCGAGGCAGGCCGATTGATTTGCGCCCTTTTGACAGCTCAAGCGCGACATTGCTGCACCCGAAGGAAAGTTCGTGGCGCTGAGCCCACCGAGCACTTGAGCGTTGGTATCGAAGGTCGGGAACCCGGCCTTGATTTCAGCCGCGCACGCGCCGTCTGGAGCGCCCGCGCCGGTGAAAGGGGCCGCGCTACACGCCGAGGTGGAAAGCGAACCGCAGTAGCACTTGCCGATCGTGCCCGTGCCGTCGAAGCAGTTGCTCTTCTGAATGCACGTGATTACGGAATAGCACTGCGTTTGCTGAGCGGCGTTGAACGGCAGCGCGACGCCCAAGCAGTTGTTGACGGACTCGAAGCAATCGCCCGCGTTTTCGCAGTCGACACAGGCTTGAGTCGAGACGCTGGTGCAAGTGTTCGAGCACTTTGGAGAGCTCGAGCTGGTGCTGCCTGCGACCGCGTCGTCGCATTGCTCGCCAGCCTCTTTGATTCCGTTGCCGCACGTTCCGCCCGCTGCAGCACCGCCCGCTGCAGCACCGCCCGCAGCTGCACCACCGGCAGCTGCACCACCGGCAGCTGCACCACCGGCACCTGCGCCACCGGCACCTGCGCCACCGGCACCTGCGGCACCTGCACTTGCACCTGCACCTGCACCACCGCCGCTCGTACCAGCACCACCAGCACCACCAGCACCAGCACCAGCACCACCGCCGCCTGCGCCTGCGTAAGCCCCGCCCGCGCCTGCCGCGCCTCCGCCGCCTTGTCCTGCAATCGAGCCGGCTGTGCCGCCGCCGCTCATCCCCGCAGAACCTCCCCCGCCGAGCCCCGCGGCAGCGCCGCCGCTCTCGCCCGGGTCAG
>JBEQTH010000052.1:0-8930 GCA_040348785.1 Myxococcales bacterium
GAGCCGCGGCGGAGGACTCAGCAGATCATTGGTACTTTGCTCGCTGAGCCGGCGAGCGCTCACCGTCACTCGAGCCATTGCGGGCTCGTCCAGACCGCCACCGGCCAGTAGCTCTTCCCAAAGCGGGTGACGAGCTAACTGCTGGCCCGCCTGCTCGCGCGGAACCACGAGCACTAGCCGCTCGCTCGCGCAGCAAAACGCGACCCGCGCGGCGGCAGCGCGCGCACTGAGCCGCTGTCCCGGCTCCTGAAAGCTCAGGCCCGCCTTCGCCAGGGCTGCCGCTTCCTGTCGACGCCAACGCGCGGGGCCCGGAGCGCTGGGCGATGCGGTGAACGACCACCACAGCACACGCTCACGAGGGGTTCGCAGATGACTCGGCGAATCGACGCATGGTAGCCGCCCGGCCGGCTCAGGTATGAGCTCGGCGGAAGTTCCACTGGCAAGGACCGATTCGGCCAATTGCCGCACTTGAATCAAGGTCAGAGTCGGCCTCGGATCGCTCTCCAGCGCAGCCCGCAACGCCGCTGCTTGCTGAGCGGCAGCGAGCAACAGCGAATCCCCGGGCGTGATCGCGATGCGAGTCAAGAGCCAGTCCCGCACGCGCTGCACCACACCAAGCAAGGTCGAAATGGGCGCGCCGACTCGGGCTTCGACCCCCGGCGCCTCGAGCCATTGGGCGATCCGCACTAGGTGCTCGGCCGCAAGCTGCGACGTTGACTCGCGGCTCGGCAATTGCAGCTTCACGGCTTCCCAAGCGGGGCTGCCGATCCCTGGCGATTGCGCGAGCGCTCGGGCCAGCGCGTGACCGACAAATCCGGTGAACGGCCCGACGGGGAGAGTGAGTAGCTCAAGCACTCGATACGGATCTTTGGGCTCGAACGACAGCTCGAGCGCGAGCGGCAATACTTGGAGCGCGGAACGCCAAGCGCTGAGGGTGCGCAGGCCCTGCGTGCGGACGCCCAACGCCCCGAGCGCGTTGTCCAATGCGGCTGCGTCATGTTCTCGGATCACGACGGTGTCCCTTTCACTCGCATCCGCGAGGATCGCGGCAGCCGCGTGCGCGGCTTCCCACGAGGTCTCAGCCTCGATTACCGCGAAAGAGCCGTCTCCTCGAAGCTCGAGGGGCCGATCCGCGGACCTTTCTCCGTGCAATGCGCGCTGCAACCGGCCAAGATCTGTATCCGCAGGAGCGCCGGGCACGACAGGCTGTTCGACGCGGATGACCGTCCCGGCACGGTTCAGGGCTGAGAAGATCTCTCGCCAAGCGGCGGACCAGTCCTCCGTTGATTCGACGAGTGTCAGCTCGTCATAAATGGGGACACTCCGTCGCGTGAGATCTGCTGCTACCGCGGTCAAGCGGTCAGCTGCGCCTGCGGGCAGCTGCGGCTCCGCCAGTCGCTCGAGCTCTTGCAGCGCGTCGAGCCGCTCCCCCGCATCGTCAAGTTGGCGCCCCGTCCAACCAGCTTCAATCAATACATCACGCAGCGCGAGCATCGCCGCTGCGGTGCCCAGCGCGTCGACCGCGAAGGCTCGAGAGTAGTAACGCCCGTGGGGGGCGAGCTTGGACATGCGCGCCGCGAACCGCGCCACACGCACAGCATGAGGTGCTCGAGGGAGCGCAAGGCCCAGTCGCAGCTCCAGATCGCGGAGCAGTTCGGTCGGCCCCCAGCACACGGAACCGAGTGCCGCGCTACCGAGCGTCAAGTCATCGTGCGCGGTGAGGCAGGCGCCACCGAGCTCGAGCCCAACGAGCGCTCGCACCTCAGCCCCTCACCGCGGCGAGCCGGCTTAGGGCAAGTGAACGAAGTCGAGCTGGCCGTTCTTGATTGCCTCTGATTTTTCGCGCCCCCCGACTGACCACTTCGAGGCGAGCCTCGAGGAAATGCGAGCTGACACTCGGAGGGCGTGCTACCTTCGATTGGTGATGATGAGTGCCGCCCAAGAAATCCCGACACACATTGACGCCTCCGGCCGGCGTCCAGTGGTCGCCGGCACCGACATCAAGGTCAGCCTCATCGCGAGTGAGGCCGAGCAGCTCGGCATGTCGCCAGACGAGATCGTGGAAGCCCACCCGCACCTCAGCTTGGCGGATGTCCATGCGGCGCTCGCCTATTACTACGATCACCAAGTTGCGATTCACGCCGAGTGGCAAGAAGCGCGCGCTCTCATAGCCGAGCTTCGCCCCAGCTACCCCACGCGCCTCAGCCCCTAACTCGCCTCGGAGTCGGCGGTGCCACTCTACGCAGACGAGTGACTTCCTTCGGTCTCCACGTTTCTCCCATGCCGCGAATTCGCCAAGAACCGCGCGAAAGCGCTCGCTCCGCGCGTCCGACCGCTTTGCCTTCGATGAACCGCTCATTGCCCGACTCTACGCGTCGCGAGTCCCACCATTGGCGAGACGGCGTCTTTCTGGCTCCGTCGATTTTCTTCGAGAAGCCTTAGCGGGCCCAGGGCCGTCGTACTTTCCGAGCGCTCGTACGAGCGCTGCGCGTGTCGCGTGGCGCAGAGCTAGCGGCTCCAAAGCCTCTGCTGCGCCGCCCCAGGACAGTACCCAGTGAGTGGCCTCGACGATGCCGGACACACGCGCAGCCACGACGACGCTGCCGTCGGGCATCGTTTCTAGCGTTTGGTCGGGCACGAGGGAGTACTCGCGTGCGCGCCAGGCGACTTCGGGGTCGAGCTTGATCTTGACGGTCACGACCTCGCCGGACCAGGCCTTCACCGAGTTGGCAAAAGTTTCCTTGGGTGCTTGTGCTGGGCGATAGGTCACGCGCTCGTCGGTCAGCTCGAACCGCGCGATTCGAGCCACTTTGTAGGTGCGCTCCGCGCCGCGCTCCACACAATACGCGCGAAGATAGGGCTCCCCCTCAGCGACGTTCAGTAGCAGCGGCTCGATGTGCACGAAGCTCGAAGCACCGTTTCGCGACGCGGCACGGTACTCGATGCGGGCACGGCGACCATAGTGCAGTGCGCGATCGACGGCCTTTAGTAGGTCAGGCTGGCCCGAGCTACGAGGAGCGAAGCGCAGCGTCTGCTGCGGTTCGTTGGGCCCGAGCTTTTCGAGGAAGGCATCGAGCTCGTTGACCAACGCGGCGCCGGCAAGGGGCTCGAGGCCTTGTCTCGCCAGGCGCAACGCTGCAATCTGAAGCGCGCTGAATCCCAGCTCGGGTAGCTCAGAAGGCCTCAAGAACCGATAGTGAGCCTCACCGTTGCGGGTTTCGACCGCGAGCGGCACGCCGGCTTCCTGCAGAAACTTCAAATACCGATAGGCGGTCGACCGCGCGAGCTCGGTCTTCTCGAGGAGCCGAACCACGCTGAGCCCGCGAACGCTGCCTTGGATCGCCAGCAAGAGCCGCCATTGATCGCTCAGCATCTCCGACGGCGTCGTGCGCCCGCGCCGCTTCTTCTTCGGCGTTCTGGTTGTGCTCGACTTCCTCTGATTTGCCACTCAGACGTACTCCTCGAACCTTCCAACGTTAGTCGAGCCGACGATCGGTGACATATACTGAATGTGCGAATCGTAGCTGCGAACTGGCGATCTCCGCCATGCCTGGCTCGGCGCGCGGGTTGAACAAAGTTGATGTGAGCGACGAACATCGAAGTCCGATCCCTCGTCATATTCAGACACACTACCTGTCCACGTTTTCCGCCCATGCGTCGCTTCTAGGAGGATCGAATGGATCAATGGTTCGTCAGAATGCGTCACGATCTGGAGCTGGCAGGACTCGCAATGCGCACCGTGAATATATACCTATGCTCGGTGGCCGAATTTGCGACCTTCAATCGAGCTCCACCGAACGATGCTCGCCAAGAAGAAGCACGGGCTTGGGTCAGACATTTGACTACTCGCAATCTCAGCGCCCCGCGTTTGCGTCAGCACTTCGCCGCAATGAAGTTCTTGTTCGCGCGAACCCTTGGCCGGCCCGAGGTGACTGCATTTCTGGCCTGGCCACGAGATCGAGTGCGTGTGCCGCGGGTGCTCGCTGCCAGCGAAATCCGCCGCCTATTACAGGCGATGAAAAGCGAGAAGTATCGGACCCTTTGCCAGCTTCTCTACGCGACAGGGCTCCGTCTCGGCGAGGCATGTCGTTTGGAGACAGGCGATATCCAAGCAGCGCGCGGCGTCATCTGCGTGCGGCATGGCAAGGGACGACGTGAACGGTTGGTCACGCTGACGGGTGGACTCCTCGCGATTCTGAGGAGTTACTGGCGATCGGTGCGCCCTCCTGCTCCTTGGCTGTTCGCATCAGCGCGCGGCAACGCGGCGAACGCCGAAGTCGCCCGACGCGCAGTCAAGCTTGCGGCACGCGAGGCCGGGCTCCACGGCGTAACGCCTCGAGCCTTTCGTCATAGTTTTGCAACCTACCATCTCGAACACGGAACGAACTTGCGGCTCATCCAAGTAATGCTCGGTCATCGCAGCATTCGGACCACCGCTCGTTACTTACACGTTTCGGAATCACTCGTCGCGTGCGCAGCAAGCCCGCTCGACGAATTGCTCTGACCAAGGGTGACGGGCCTTGTGCTGCCTGAGATCTTCGTGTGCTATGGCGCCCTTGTGCCGCGAGTGCGGCTGGACTCCAGGAGCGTAGGAATGGCGGGACAACCCAGTCCGAAGAAGAACGTGAGCTCGAGGGCTGATGCGACCAGCGCAAAGCCGAAGGCTTCACGTCGAGCCGGTGCGAAGGCGCCCTTGGGGGTACCTGGCGACCTCGAAGCAGTCGTGCTGGAGGCCGTAGCGGGCCTCACGAGCGTCAAGGCTAGTCAGATGAAGAAGGCTTTGCCGACGCCGTATCAGGCGTTCGCGCAACAGGCGCTTGCGGTGGCACGGCAGTTCGTTGTTGCCGGCAAACTTTTCGTTGCGATGGCCGGAAAGCAGGAGATTTTTTTCGCACGCGATCCGTTGCTGACGGTTGATCAGGTCGTACGCTCGCTCATCTCGAGCGCGCCGGTCGACGAGGCCACCATCAAGGCACACCTAGCGAGAGAGGCTCCAGGACATGAAACGCTGTTGAAAGCGTGGCTCGAGGAAGCGATCGCGCAAGGACGATTGTTCGAGCACCCCGCCTCCCCGGGAACGAGGAAGAAGCGCTACGGCCTGAATCGTCCAGTTCCGGATGTGAGTGCGAGCCTCAAGTCCGTGCTCACCCAGCTGCGTAAGGCGCTGACAAGTACGGATGCCAAGGGCGTCCCCAGGGAGGTCGTCGCCAATGCCCTTCTATCGGAGCTCGGTTTGTCGCCGCTCCCGGGAGCACCAGCCCAAGATGGATTTCTCGAGGCGCTGAATCAATTGGCAACGGACAATCCGGGACAAGCCCTGCTCTCTGTGCGAGACCTTCGTGCGCGAACCGGGCTCGGCAAGGAGCAGTTCGACAAGCTCGCGCTCGATCTCTCGCGTCAAGGCGTCATCAGCTTGCACCATCACGATCATCCGGCCTCGCTCTCGGATTTGGATCGGGAGCAGCTCGTTCGTGACGCGCGCGGCACTCACTACATCGGCATTGCAGTCAGGAGAGCATGATGACAGCGCTATCGGTTCTTCCGAATCCATTTCGAGACAACGTGGTTCAGGACGCTTGGCAAACAACCGTGGACATTACGGAGATCCACGCTGACGCTTTCGAAGCGTGCAAAGCGGGGATTGACTCTGCCTCCCGTGCGATACCCGATTCTCTGCTCGTCTACGGGGCCGCCGGTTCAGGCAAGACCCACCTGTTGGCACGCCTGCAGCGCCATCTGGCGGAGACCGCGAGGAGCGCCCCCGACAACGTGCTGCGGTGCGTGTTCAGCTTCGTTCGGTTGCAAACCAGCCCTCAGCTGCTCTGGCAGCACGTGAGACGGCGCCTCGTGACCGATTTGATGCGTCGGGAGCAGGGGCTCACGCAACTGCAGCGCCTGGTAGCTCATCAATTGGGAAGCGTGAGAGGCCGTACGGCCCGCGCTGGCATCTTGGAGCTGCGCGTGCTGCGTGCGGAGGATCAGGAAACCCTCACTCGACACCTGACAGAACTATCCACAAAGCTCGACTTGCCCCGCAATTTGCGCGTGGTTCTGGCGCAGCTGATCTTCAACCGGAACGTGCATGATGCCTCCGCGTGGCTCGCTGGTGACAGCCTTCCGGAGAGCGTGCTTACCGACCTTGGTCTGGGGGCAGACGTCGAGGAGGATCGCGAGGAAGCCGCACGCCACATCGTCACCGCCCTCTGCCGGTTGGCGGGCGAAACGCTGCCCATCGTCTTCTGTTTCGACCAAGTCGAATCATTGCAACGCTCGGCCAACGACGACGAGGCGTTGTTTCGTTTCGCGCGCATGGCGGCGGATCTTCACGATGCGGACGCCAACGTCTTTCTGATCACCTGCCTTCAGGTAGCTTTCTTGGATCAGTTCAAGCGGGCAGTCCGAACGGCCGACTACGACCGAGTTGCGCGACGCAGCGCGCTTCTGCAGCCCCTCGCTCGGTCGCAGGTCGATGGGCTCGTTCGTTCGAGGCTCGAGCTCGTTCCCGAGCTCTCGAAATTACGAGCCGAGCATGGCGGCGGCATTTTCTACCCGTTCAGTGATGACTTCGTACGCGACTTGGCGCTCGAGTCCCCGTGTGTGCCACGACGTGTGCTCGCCTTGGCGGCTCGCGAATTCGAGGCGCGACAACACGGGCGCAGCACGCCAACGCCCACCATCCCGCAGTTTCTGAGCAATGAGTTCGCAAGCCGCCAGGCAAAGGCGGTCGCGCGACTGGAACCTTCCGACACTCAGCGCATCATCACCCAAGGTGCTCAACTGATCGCACACCTCGAAAGCGTCGATGTAGCGGAGAAAGACACGGAGGGCGCAGACTTCGTTGTCGGAGGAGCTCAGCGGGCCGCGGTCAGCCTGCGCAACGAGGCCGATGGGCGAACGCTGTCACCGAAGCTCAAAGCGCTGCTCTCGCAGACGCCGCGCAAAGATGGCGCCAGGCTCGTTATCGTACGCGATGCGCGGCTGCCGATCGCGAAGACCGCCGTCAAAGCCCGAGAGCACCTGAAGGCTCTGCAAGAGCGCGGGGTGTCTCTGCTCGAGCCCAGTATCGAAGCATTGGCAGCCCTGGACGCACTATCGTCGATCCTGAGCGATGCGAAGTCGGGCGATCTCGCGAATCAAGATGCGCCGCTGGAGGCGGGAGCGGTGCTCGCTTGGATCAAAGGCTTGCGCAACCAACTGGCGCTCGAGCCGATCCAAGAGTTGGTCGACGAGCTATTGAGCGGACCATCGACGTCCGGGAGCAGCGAAGAACAGGATCTGGCCGACCTGCTCAGCCATGAGCACGTCATCGAGGTCGAAATCGCGGCTCAAATTTTGGGACTGACGCCCGAGCGCGTATTGGAGCTCGGGCGCAAAGCATCAGGTCACTGCTTGGTGCTCGAAGGGCCACCTGGTGTGCTTCTCGGTGTGTCGGGCGTCGCATTCGAGTCGGGAGCAGAGTCATGAGCATTCAACTATCGGTAGCTAATGTCCGCGGGGCCCTGACTCGTGCGGCGGGCTCGAATAGCGCGGGAATCGGAGAGCCAGCCACTCTACTCCTCGGTCGACTGTTTCACGAAGTGTTCGCCGACCTGGTGAGCGTAGATCCGCTGCGCAGCGGGTTGAAGGTCTTGGCGGAGAGTGGACCTGACACCAAGCGATGTCGCGAGCAACTACTCGAGCACACCTGGCAGCGCTTGCTTGCGCCTCGCTTGCGCCGGAATGCCGCATCGCTACAGAGCTCGAGCGCGCAGGTGCTCACCCTGTGGCGTGCCACCCGAAATTTGACGGACTGGCTCGCGGACATCGTCTCGGCACTGATCGAGCACCAACCAGCCATGCGCGGTGCGTGGGAGCAGCTCGAAAGCGCGCTTCAGGCGGAGGTGCCGCTCAGCTGCCAACTGCTCGAGCCCGGTTGGACCGAAGGGGTCACGTTGGTCGGCTTCGCTGACTCCGTGCTGCGGGTTCCGGCCAAGAGCAATTTTTGCGCGGTCGAGCTGAAGCTTGGGCGGGCAACCCCGGTCGTCGACCTCGGCCAAGCCGCGCTTTATCATCTGATACTGGCTCGCTCGGCACCAAGCACCGAGCAATCGGCGCTGGCGCTCATGCGTTTCAGCCCCGATTTGGAAGAACATCTCGTCGAGGCACCCGCGCTCGAGCAGGCGACCCAACGTCTTCTCGAGCTGATTGGGCGCCTGGCTGGGGTGATCGATGACCGCGCGCCCCAACCGGCCGTCACGCGCCTCTCGCCGGCAGCACCGCCAGTCCGCACTCCGCCGGCAGGGCCCGTGACGTCGAATCTTGACCCCGTACCATCGCCTTACGCGGAGCTGGGGAAGCGATTGGTGCGCGCTTATCGCGAACACGGTATCGGGCTCGAAGTGCGCGGCGAGCCAGGCGTGGGCCCGCGCTTCCTACGATTCGACGTGCGCCTCACGCCCGGCATGAAGGTCGATGGTGTGCGACGCCGGACGCGCGAGCTTCAGCATCGCCTGGAGCTCAAGGCCGAACCGATGATCACGCAGGAAGCGGGGCGCCTTTTCGTCGACTTGGAGCGGCCCGATCCGGAAACGGTGCTCTTTTCGACCATCGCCGGTGACCTGCCGAGCGTCGATCCGCTCTACGGCTCAGCGAAGGTGCTGGTCGGCCTCGACGCGGCCCGAAAGGCGCGCTTTGCCGACCTGGCGAGCGCCGGACGCTCTCACATGCTTGCGGCCGGTACCACGGGCAGCGGAAAGAGCGAATGGCTGCGCATGATGCTCGCGAGCCTCATCGCATCGAACACGCCCGACACGTTGAGAATCATCACCCTCGATCCAAAGCTTGCCGCCTTCACCGATCTCGAGAACAGCAAGTTCCTCTGGAAGCGCGACGCCTACTGGGTACCCGGGGACGGCCGTTCGGCAAGTGAGCTTTTCCAAGACCTGATCGAG
>JBEQTH010000067.1:0-132706 GCA_040348785.1 Myxococcales bacterium
TGCTGCAGTTCAACGCCAGCGAGAAGAACGTGGGCACCACGCCGGTGAACATCGGCGACGTGAACTACTACTTGGACGACGCCGCCAACGATAACCCGAACGCGAACCACCACCTTTACGAGTACAGCGCGTGCCACAAACACTATCACTTCAAGCACTTCGCCACGTTCACCTACGGCGGTGATCCGGATCTCGGCTCGAAGCGCGCGTTCTGTCTAGAGAGCGTGGCCCGCTACTCGAACCACGAATCGAGCCCGACCCATTCCCCCTACAATACCTGCGCTTTTCAGGGGATCAGCCAGGGCTGGGGGGATCAATACAACGCGGGCATCGAGTGCCAGTGGGTCGACGTGACCACCATCGATACCTCGAAGGGTCCGGTGACCGAGCCACTCGGTTTGACCTCGAACCCCGATGGCTTCTTGTGTGAAGGCACGCCCGTCTTGGACAAAAATGGCGATCAAGAATGGGAGCCCACCAAGTTCAAGAGTGACACCGGGGACACCGTCGATCGACCGTCGTGCGACTTCATCAAGGACTACGATTCCAACAATCACGCCGAGCAGAAGGTGACGCTGCCGGTGCCGGGCGAGGGCATGGTCACGAGCGAATGCACTCGCGGGCAGATCGGCCCCAAGCGCAACTGTGGCTACACTTACGCCGGCGAGCTGCTCACGTGCACGCCCGGCGCCGCCGTGCACCTGCATTGCTCGGTTCCCTCGACTGCCGAGCCGCAAGCATTGCGGATCTGCGAAGGAAGCGCAGTGCTCGGTGCGGGTGTGGCGTGCGTCGATGCGGATGCGCTTGCTTCGGCCTTGCCGACGACCGACGGCGTTGCGGTCACCTTCACTTGCCCGAAACTGCGCGACGCCATGGAGCCCGGCGGCAAGTACGCGCTGTACAGCGCGGCTATCTGGCCCGAGGACGAGACCGCGACCGTGACCTGCACCGTCGACCCCACCTGAGGGCAGCCGCAACAGCAGCCAGCAGGGCAACCCCCGACTGACTGACCGCCCCTGCGGCAGGGATCGAGCATGAGGAGTCCGCTTCGACGGGGGCCTGCGTGCTGAGCCCGCCGCCCGCTTCGGTCGGTGCTCCGGCGTCGGCGTCCGGCGCCCCGCCCGCTCCGGCGTCCGAGCTTTCGTTCGGCGTCATGATCCCGAGCTGCGCGCTGACCAGCGGCCAATCCAGCGCGCAATCCGCGACCGCGTCGGTCGCGCCGCACGCAAGCGGGCCTGTGACGGTTTTCAGGTGAAGGAGCGGTGTGAACGTCGCCCCGTCGTCGGTGGATGCGCCGATCGTGAAGCCGCTGAGCTCGTCCGAGCAGGCGTACACCGTGCTGTCCGTGGCTGCCAAGCACAGGAGGCGCAAGCTCGAGCGCTGTTCGAACATCAGGTCACTCGCGAGGCCCGCGTGCAGGCCGTCTTCGCCGCCAAAATACAAGCGGCTGCCGTCGGGCGACAGCGCGAACGCCAGCAACGAGCCCGAATAGACGACGTCGAAGTGCTGCCCGGCGTCGTGGCTGACCAAGAGCCGACTCACGGTGGCGCTGTTGGTTCGCACGTATACGGTATCCGCGCGTTTGGGATCGACTGCCGCAATGTACACGCCTTGCTCGAGCTTGGGGTCGAACGGTACCGTGTATTCGGTCCAGTGCTCGCCGTCGTCAGCGGAGGCGAAGAACAGACCCGAGCGGACGCCGTTCGTGCTGCGTGTGCCCGAAGCATACGCGCGATGGGGATCGCTCGGCGCGGTGTCCAAGGTCGAGACGAGCACGCTGGGATCGATCGGGCTCCCGTACGGGACGAACGTGCGGCCGTTGTCGTCGGTTGCCAAGAAGCGCGAGCTATAGCTCACCGATTGCGCATCCCAGACCAAGGCGAGCGCGCTGCTCGGTTGGTCTTTGCGCACCGTGAGATCAATCACCGGCGAGTCATTCAGGTCGGCTTCTGCGAAGCCCCAATTGCAGCCCAAATCAGTGGAACGCGAGATGCCTTCGGACAGGCTCGCGATGATCACGCCGTTCTCTAGCAAGCCGAGCGTTGGATCTTGAACCCCTGTGTAACCAATGGCGCGCTCGCACACCCAGTCCCAGCGCTTGCCGGCGTCGTTCGAGATCAAAAAGCCGAACGTCGTGCGTGCAACCATGAAGTCCGGCCGGTCTGCGGCGATGACCAGCTGATCGGCCTTCGGATAGCGGCCGTTCGCATGCGCTGGGCCAGGCGCTGCCGTGATACCAACGGCGAAGAGCAACGGCACGAGCGAAGCTTGCGCTCGCGTCGAACGTGACCAGACGAAGTCGCTCACTCGGGCCATGCCTGGAAGGCGTATAGCACCTCGAGTAGGTTCGTGTCGCGAGATGTGGGGTGTGACACGGCTCGGCGGGTGCGCGAATGCACCGGTCGAAGTGCGTATGAAGTTTCTGACGCACATCGCATGCAACCTCGATGTAGAACTTTCGAAACAGAGGTTTGTAGCGGCGAGACAAACACCTTACGATCTCCTGATGCGCACTCCGCCTCGGCTCGTCGCCGCGTGCTGGTCGTGCCGTTCCGTGCCTTGCTCGCGCTCGACAGCGACGTTGGTCTGCGCATCATCGAGGACAAATACGGCGATCCGAAAACGATGATCGAATACGTGGCCATGGCTCCATACTTCGAGGCAGACGACGCACAATCCGGACGCTGTCGGCGTTGCGTATGGGCATGACCGCCGACACTACCGCCGAAGATGCAACCTACGCCGACGTTGCCGGGCACTGAAACAATCGCGTCCGTCGTTCATCATTGCCCCAAATACCGCGCGCTCGCCGAACGAGCTCCGTGAGCCAATTGCCAAAATTCGAAAATCGAAATCGCAATATCGAAACCGATGACAGTGATGCAATTTTGTTCGCGCGGCGAGCCTTGCGGCGTTCGCCCCTGCCAGGCATGCTGAGCTTCGGCTCAATCCAGAGGTACCATGCAATCGCTCGATAAGATCGCGCGTGACGTCTTGGACAACCTTCAAGAAGGCTGCCAAGTCATCGGCTTCGACTGGCGGTATCTGTACGTCAACGACGCGCTGGTGCGGCAGGGGCGGCTGGCGCGCGAGCACCTGCTGGGCCGTACGATGCTCGAATGCTACCCGGGGCTCGACACGCAGCCGTTCTTCCCCGTGCTCCGGCGCGCCATGTTGGAACGCACCCGTGAGGTGACCGAGATCGAGTTCCTGTTCCCTGACGGTACGCCGGGCTGGTTCGACTTGCGGATCGTGCCGGTGCCCGATGGCATTTGCATCATCTCGCTCGACACCACACAGGAGCGGCAATCGAAAGCGCGCTTGCGGGGCACCGAGGAGCAGCTGCGTCAGTCGCAAAAGATGGAAGCCGTGGGCACGCTCGCCGGTGGAATCGCGCACGATTTCAACAATCTGCTCTCCGTTATCCTATGTTACGCGGACCTGGCGATGGCCAGGCTGTCGATCAGTGACCCGCTCCATGCCGACTTGGAGGAAATGAGCCGCGCTGCGGCGCGGGCCGCGGATTTGACGCGCCAGCTCCTGATGTTCAGCCGCCAGCAAGTGCTCGAGCCCAAGGTGCTCAATCTGAATGACGTGCTGGTCGGTATGGAGAAGATGCTGAAGCGCATCATCGGTGCCGATATCGACTTTACGTCGCGCCCGGCGTCCAAGCTGTCGCGCGTCAAAGTCGATCGGAGCAGCTTCGAGCAAGTCATCATGAACTTGGTGGTGAACGCGCGCGATGCCATGCCGCAAGGCGGAAAGCTCACGCTCGAGACCGGGGACGTCTGGCTGGACGAGGAGTACGCGAGACTCCACTTGGGCATCAGCCCCGGACCGCACGTGATGCTCGCAGTCACAGACACCGGCAAAGGCATCGACCGTGTTACCCAAGCGCGCATCTTCGAACCGTTCTTCACCACCAAGGAAAAGGGCAAAGGCACGGGGCTCGGCTTGTCCACGGTGTTCGGGATCGTGAAGCAAAGCGGCGGCAGCGTATGGCTCTACAGTGAAGTCGGGCAGGGCACGACTTTCAAGATCTTCTTGCCCAGCGTCGACCTACCCACTGATCCGTTGGCGTTGAGCGCCGCGGAGGCGCCGCTCTCTTCCCGAGGCAGCGAGACCATTCTCCTGGTCGAGGACGACGACCAAGTGCGCGTGGTCACGGGCGGGATCCTGCGCAGCAACGGTTACGAGGTGATCGAGGCGCGCAACGCCGGTGAAGCGCTGCTCCAAGCCGAACGGCACGACGCCACGATCGACCTCATGGTGACGGACGTCATCATGCCGCAGCTCAGCGGGCCGGCTTTGGCCAAGCGGCTCGCCCATAGCCGGCCCGAGATGAAGGTGCTTTGCATGTCGGGCTACACCGACGACAGCATCGTGCGGCACGGTGTCCTCGAGTCCACGATGTCCTTTCTCCAGAAGCCAATCACGGTCGCGTCGCTCACTGCCAAGGTGCGGGAGGTGCTCGACGCACCGAGTACGCCGCCCGCGGGCTGAATATGGCTGCCACGTTTCCGACGTTTCTTTCGGATTCTTGGCGCATTGCGCCGTGATGCGGGGTTCGGGTTGCCCCCTCCCGGCGGCCGAAAAAGTGTGCTACGGACGCGGCTACCCACATGGCAACACTGAAGCTAAAGCCCGGAGTCATCACAGGAAACGCGCTGCAGGAGCTGTTTGCTTACTGCAAGGAAGTGAAGGCCGCGTTGCCGGCCGTCAACGTGATTGGCTCGCACACCGCCAACGCCGCGCTGCAGGCCGCGCGTGAGGCCAAGGCCCCGATCATCATTCAGCTCTCGCAGAGCGGTGCCCAGTTCTACGGCGGTAAGGCTCTGGATAACTCGGCTCAGCAGGCGTCGATCGCCGGCTCGATCGCGGGCGCGCTGCACGTCCGCACCATGGCCGCCGTGTACGGCGTGCCGGTCGTGCTGCATACCGATCACTGTGCCGCCAAGCTGCTGCCCTGGGTGGATGGCGTGCTGACTGCGGGTGAAGAATACTTCGCCAAAAACGGCGAGCCGCTCTTCAGCTCACACATGTTGGATTTGTCGGAAGAGCCGCTCGAGCACAACCTCGAGATCTGCCGCAAGTACCTGACCCGCATGAACAAGATGAAGATGACGCTGGAGATCGAGCTGGGCGTCACTGGCGGCGAGGAAGACGGCGTCGATAACTCCGGTGTCGAGCACTCCAAGCTCTACACCAGCCCGCAAGACGTGCTCCGTTCTTACGATGTGCTGAGTCCCGTTGGCAGCTTCACGGTCGCCGCTTCGTTCGGCAACACGCACGGCGTCTACGCCCCCGGCAACGTCAAGCTGACGCCCACCATCTTGCGTGACTCTCAAGAGTTCGTGCAGAAGGAGCGCAAGACCGCTGCCAAGCCGCTGGATTTCGTGTTCCACGGTGGTTCGGGCTCGACCCCGGAAGAGATCACCGAGGCGGTGTCCTACGGTGTCGTCAAGATGAACATCGATACCGACACGCAGTGGGCTTTTACCCAGCCGATCAAGAAGTTCATGGACGAGAAGAGTGCCTACCTGCAGTCGCAGCTCGGCAATCCCGAAGGCCCCACCAAGCCGAACAAGAAGTTCATCGACCCCCGTGGCTGGCTCCACTTGGGTGAGAAGGGCCAGACGGCCCGCCTCGTGGAGGCGTTCAAGGATCTCGGCGCATTCGGCAAGTTCGAGTTCTGAGGCCAGCCGCTCGAGCCATTCGAGCGAACGCGGGCGTTGGTTCGGGCAAGGTCTCTCGCGGGTTGCGAGCGGGCCTTGCCCGTTTCAGTTTTGTCGTCGACGTGGCAAGCCCGCGAGCGACCCAAAGCGTCGCTGGCGCCGGTGTCGGAATCCGACCCACCCGACGCGGGGGCGGCTTTTTGCCGAGGTGTTGCGTTTGCGTTACCTTTGGTCGAGGGTCGATTCAAGCGCATGGGAAAACCGTCCACCTCGACGCTGCGCGCGCAGCTGTTCCGCACATTCGAGGATCCCACTTATAAGCCGCCGCCGCTGCCCACCGTGGTGCTCGAGCTGCAGGCGCTCGCGGCGAAGCTCGACACGGAGGTGGACGACGTGGTGCGTGTGCTGGAAAAGGACCAACTCATGGCGGGTGCGGTGATGCGCCTAGTTGGCTCGCCGATTCACGCGGGCCGCGGTCCAGTACGTTCCCTGGGCGATGCGGTAATGCGGCTCGGCATTCGCACGGTGCGCGACAGCGTGTTCGCTGCCGCGCTCAAAAAGGGCATCTTCACTGCCACGGGTGAGTACGGTGAGATTTTGGCGCGCGTCGGGCGCCACGGCACGGCCACGGCGTACCTATCGCGCATCGTTTGTCGTCACGCGCGCGTGGTGGAAGACCAAGCATTCTTGGGCGCCCTCTTGCACGATGTGGGGTTTGCCGCCGTGCTCCTGTCCGTGCTCAGGAAAAAAGAAGCCAGCCCTCCGCCGTTGATCGAGCTCTGGCCCGAGGTCGATGCTTTGCACGAACAGGCTTCGAAGGCCGTGACCAAGCTCTGGGGCTTGTCGAGCGAGCTGTCGTTGATCGTCGCCAATCACCACCACGAGCACACCGGGACTTCGGTGCGCGTCGCCGCGGTGGTGAACATTGCGGACTACTTGAGCGAGCGCTTCGACGCCAACATCACGGGCCCAATCGGGGCCGATGGGGTGCCGCTGCCAGCGTGTGTGATCTCGGCCAATTCGGTGGAGGACAGCCGCACGTTGCTCGGCCTGCGTGAGGACGCCCTCGATCGCATTACGGCCGAAGCCGCGCCCATCCTGCAAGAAGTGTTGGCAGATCCGTAGCGCTCCGCTGGATGTGGCGCGGCTACAAGCTGTGAGTCGCTAGCCGCGCGACGGCGCGGGGCTACGAGCCGTGCCCCACACCATCGGTATCCGGCCATTTCGCAGTGGAGTTGCCTCGGGCTCGCCGCGCAATATCGGTCACCGATTAGCGTGGCGAAAATGCCGCTTGAGGAGGGCCTTGCGTTGACGCAAGACAAGTGAGGTGTCGCGCGAATCGATAGCAGTATTGGTGGCGCACCCGGATGACGAGACGCTGTGGGCGGGCGGGACGTTGCTCGAAGAACGGACATGGCAACCGTTCGTCGTCAGTGCTTGCAGGAAGAGCGATCCGGATCGCGCCCCCAAGTTCTTCGCGGTGCTCCGAGAGCTCGGGGCCGAGGGCATGATGGCAGATTTGGACGACGGGCCCGAGCAACGACCGCTGCCCGATGCCTTGCTCGAGCAAACGCTGCTCGACGCGCTGCCCGAGCGGCGCTTTGCTCGCATCCTGACGCATTCGCCGCTGGGCGAATACACCCGCCACTCGCGGCACGAAGAAGTCGGGCGCGCCGTGTTGCGGCTCTGGCTGAGCAAGCGTCTTTTGGCACCTGAGCTCTGGTTATTCGCTTACGAGGACGGAGGCCGTGCGCATCTGCCGCGTGCGCGCGCGGACGCGAGCTTGGTGCGCGAGCTATCGCACGAGGTATGGCAACGCAAGCGGGCGCTGATCACCGAACGCTACGGCTTCGATAACGACAGCTGGGAGGCGCGCGTCACACCCCAGCGGGAAGCCTTCCATTGCCTGAGCACGCCTGCCGAGGCCGAGGCCTGGTTGAACCGAAAGCACGAGTCATGAAGATTTTGTTGTTGTTCGACTATCCACCTCCGCCTGGGGGGCTCGCCACGCAAGGCGAATTGCTGCTGCGCGGGCTGCGAGAAATCGGAGTCGAGGCGCGCGCCGCGCACCTCGAGTCGGCGGTCGAGAAAGAGTGGAACTATGACTGGTTCAAGCCCGATGCCGTGGTCGGCGTCGGCTATTGGGGCATGACGCCGCATTTGGTGTTGCACGCCCAAAAGCACGGCGTCTTGGCCATCCCCTGGCTCGTGGCCAACGGGTACGTGGTCAACTACCGCGATACGCTGAGCAAGCTGCCGCTGATGCTCGTGACCTCGGAGTGGGTGAAGCAAGTCTACGAGCGAGATGGCATCACCGGCGGCCACATCGAGGTGTTGCCGGTGGGCTGCGATACGGGCGCTTTCGTGCCCTATCCGCGCAGCGATCCGCGCGTGCAAGCGGCGCGTCGAGCGCTGGGCGTACGCGAAGATCAGTTGCTCGTCTTGACGGTGGGTGGCGACGCAGCGTCGAAGGGTGGGCGAGAAGTGATGGAGGCGTTGGCCTCGCTCGAAAACCGCATTCCTGATTGGCGCTACGTGTGCAAAGTGTGGATGCAAGCGCGCACCGAAAAGCAGAACGCGCTCGACTTGGAGCTCGCGCAGTCCCTCGGCATCGCCGACAAGGTGAGCTTTTGCGGCGGGCGCGTGTCGCGCGAATTCATGCCCTTCTTGTTGTCCGCGTGTGACGTGTACGCCGCGCCCTCCCGGCTCGAGGGCTTCGGGATGGGCCAAGTTGAGGCCAATGCCTGCGGTAAACCCGTGGTCGGCATTGCCGCGATGGCGATGCTCGAGACCTTGGTGCACGAACGGACGGCCCTCCTTGCTGGCGTCGCCCAGGAAAATCGCGCCACGGAGGCCGTGGTGGGGCCAGAGGCCGGCTTTCCACCGGGCCACCGGGTCCAGTTCCCGAATCCGCGTGTCGTCGATTACCGCGCCAGCGTGCCCGACCTAGCGGCGCACTTGCACAGGCTGCTCAATGACCCCGACCTGCGCCAGCGCATGGGCGCTGCCGGTCGCGCGCGCGTCAGCGAGCTTTACGACTACCGAACCGTGGCTCGTCGCTTCGTCGAGCTCGTGCAAGCCAAGCTCGGGCTCGGCTGAGGAGGGTGCTCATGCCGGCCGCCATCACCGACACCATCGACGATGCCAAGCGCGCGGCGCTCGAAGTTCTGCTGTACAACGCGCGAGACGGCCGCGGCGGGCTGCCTCGAACGGCGGCTTGGGGCTACCCCGAGCCGTACACTCGCGATCTGTTGATCGGCGCGCTCGGCACCTTGGTCAGCGGCAACGAAGAGCTCATCGCCTCGCTGCGCCGGGTGCTCGAAGTCCTGGCCGAGAACCAGAGCCCGCACGGCCACATCCCGTCGCTGGTGGACGCGCCTGGCGATCGCGGCGCCAGCGACACCACGCCGCTTTTTCTGATCGCGCTCGCGCTGTACCGAGAGCACCTCGACGATCACGGTTTTCTGGCAGAGGCCGGCGAAAAAGCCCACGTTTGGATGTGTTATCAGAGCCCGGAAGACAAGGTCATCGTCACCCAAGAGCCGACCAGCGACTGGCGAGACGAACAGTGGGTCGAGGGCTCCGGGCTATTCGTGAATGCCTTGTGGTACACCGCGCTCAAGCTGCGTGGTGATCACGAGCGGGTGGCCGAGATGGGCCGCCACTTGTCCAGGCTCGACGTCAAGCGGGTCGATCAGGATTACGTTCACGAGCGCTTGGTCAGCCTCGACGCGCCGTACTATGCGCTCTGGTCGTACAAGATCGCGTGCAGCGAGCGCTTCGATCTGCTCGGTAACAGCCTCGCCATCTTGTCGGGCATGGCATCCACGGAGCGCGCTGCCCGAATCGTGGATTGGGTGGGGCGAGAGTGCGCAGCGCTCCGCGATCGCGGTGAGCTCGCGGTCAGCGTGCCGCCGGTGCTGTTCCCGTACATTCGCCCGGAAGATCCGGATTGGCGTCCGCGCTACGCACGCTACAACCCGCCCGGCTGCTACCACAATGGTGGGATCTGGCCGTTTATTGGTGGGTTTTGGGTGGCCGCGTTGGTCGCGGCGGGGCGTCACGAGCTGGCCACGGCGCAGCTCTTGGCGCTGACCGAGCTCGTGCGTCCCACGCGCGTGGTGAATCGAGCGTGGGGCTTCAACGAGTGGTTGGACGCTCGGGACGGAACCCCGCGCGGTCAAGATTGGCAGAGCTGGTCGGCCGCGATGTTTCTGTTCGCCGCTGAGTGTGTGGCGAGAAGGTCCACGCCTTTCTTCGACGCGCTTCGAGTCACGCCGAAGACTTGAACGAACCGAGAGTGTGGGCAAGAGTGGGCATGCAGCACCTGCCACTCTCTCCTGTCCGATGCCGACGACGTCCAAGCAACGCTTCATTGCCTTTCGCGAATCGAGTCGCAAGTCGGCCGCTTCGAGCGCGCGTCGTCCGTCGTTGGCGGTCATTACGCGGCGCCGAGCTCGCTTCGCGCAATGCTGGCAATGGCTCCGCCCGCATCGCCAGACCTTGCTTCTGTTGTCGGCGCTCGGTCTGTCCAGCATCGCGATCGACTTGGTCTGGCCGCTCGCCTCACGCTACTTGATCGATCACGTGATTTTGGAGCCGGCGCTCCCGTTGCCGGCCAAGCTGCGGCGCTTGCTGCTGATTGCGGCCGGAATTGCGGCGCTATTCCTGGCCAATTCGCTGTTCGATTGGGTGCGCAGCTTCCGCTCCCAGCTGCTCGATTCGCGGTTTTCCACGGCGCTTCGAGCGCGGTTGTTCCGGCGCGTGCTGCGCCTGCCGATGGCCGACATCGGGGAGCTCAAGACGGGCGGCGTGATCTCGCGCCTATCCGGCGACGTCGACCACACGACGGCGCTGCTGCAGAGCGCGCTCTTGAACCCGCTCTTGTCCAGTATACGGCTGCTCGCCACCCTGTGCGTGATCTTCGCGCTAGATTGGCGGATCGCCGCCGCAGTAGTGCTCGCGGTGCCGCCGATCGTGATTGCTCAGAACGTGTGGCTGCGCAAGAGCCGCCAGATCTGGAAGTCGATGGGTCAAGATCGCTCGGAGATCGACGCGCGCGTCAGCGAGGGGCTGAATGGGCTTCGAGTGGTGCGCGGCTTCGCCAAGGAGCGCAGCGAAGAGGCGTCTTACTTGCTTGGGCAGCACACGGTCGTGCGCAAGCACAGCCTGGCGACCAGCACCCAGCGCAGTGTGTCTTTGGTTTGGGATCTGGTGATGCCGCTGACGCAAATCACGATCCTTGGTTTCGGCGGCTATCTGGTGCTGCACGGGCAAACCACGGTCGGCACCTTGATGGCGTTTCAGGGCCTCCTGATGAGGCTGATCGATCCGATCACCGAGCTCGTGAAATCGCTGAGTGAGACGCAGCGCGGGCTCGCGGCATTGGAGCGGGTCGGTGACGTCTTGGACAAGCCGGCAGAGAAGCCGGACCGCCCGCGCGCGGTCGACGCGCCGGCTCGGGTGCGCGAGATCCACTTCAGCCACGTGCACTTCGGCTACCGCAAGGACGTCCCGGTGATTCGGGATTTCGAGCTGCGCGTTCCCGGCGGCTCGGTCGTGGCGTTGGTTGGCGAGAGCGGCGCGGGCAAGACCACGCTCACCGATCTCGTCGCGCGCTTTCACGACCCGACCGCCGGTGCGATCCGAGTCAACGGCTTGGACATCCGCGACATGCGGCTGCGCAGCTACCGCAAGCTGCTGGGCATCGTGCAGCAAGAGACGTTCTTGTTCGACGGCACGGTGACCGACAACATCGCCTACGGTCGCCCCGAGGCGAGCGCCGAAGAGGTGCAAGCTGCGGCGCGCGCCGCACACGCACATGACTTCGTGTCGCGCCTGCCCGAGGGGTACGACACCCTCGTCGGAGAGCGCGGCGTCAAGCTCTCGGGCGGGCAGCGCCAGCGGCTGTCTATCGCGCGCGCGTTGCTCGCTGCGCCCGAGATCTTGATCTTGGACGAGGCCACGAGCAACCTCGACAGCGAGAGCGAGCAGCTGATTCAAGCCTCGATGCAGCGCCTGTTTCAGGGTCGCACGACCTTCATCATCGCCCACCGCTTGAGCACGATTCGCCAAGCAGATTTGATCGTGGTGCTCGGCGCCGGCCGCATCCTAGAGGTCGGCAACCACGATTCACTGCTGCGGCGAGACGGTGTTTACGCAGACATGGTCGAGCGCCAGTTCCAACACCCCGCTCGCGATCCCGAATCCCATCGCGCCCGCCGCCGCGAGCGCTCGAGCCGCGCCGAGGCGGAGTGAGCCCGAGCCCAGTCGCAGCGGGCTCACTCGAAAGCTCACTCGGCCGGAGCTGGCGTGGGCTCGCCGGTCAGGGCGGGCTTCTTCGACTTGCTCAGCTTGCGTAGGGTGGTGAAGAACACCGGCGTGAGTAGCAGACCGAAGCAAGTCACGCCGATCATGCCAGAGAACACGGCGATACCCATCGCGTGGCGCATCTCCGCGCCGGCGCCGTGCGACGAGACCAGGGGCCAGACGCCCATGATGAAGGCGATCGACGTCATCAAGATGGGACGTAGCCGTAGGCGACAGGCCTCGAGCACGGCCGTCACCGGATCGGTGTGCTCTTGCTCTTGCTTGTCCTTTGCGAATTCCACGATCAAAATCGCGTTCTTGCAGGACAAGCCGACCAAGACGAATAGCCCGATCTGCGTGAAGATGTTGTTGTCGCTGCCGTCGATCCAAACTCCCGCGATGGCGGCGAGCAAGCACATGGGCACGATCAAGATCACGCTCAGCGGTAGGGACCAGCTCTCGTACTGAGCGGCCAGCACCAAGAACACGAGCAATACGCAGAGCGGGAACACGAACACGGCGGTGTTGCCGGCCAGGATCTGTTGGTAAGTCAGATCCGTCCATTCGTATTTCATCCCGGACGGAAGCTCGCGCGTGGCGATGTCGTCGATCGCCACCATGGCCTGGTTCGAGCTCGTGCCTGGGGAGGGCGCGCCGTTGACCTCGGCGGCGGGATAGCCGTTGTAGCGCGTCACGCGATCGGGGCCGTTGGAGGCTTTGACCGTGAGCACGCTGCCGAGCGGCACCATCGCGCCCGCGGCATTGCGCGTTTGCAGAGTGCCCACGTCCTCCGGGGTCAAGCGGTGCCTGGCGTCGGCTTGCACGGTCACTTGGAACGTACGACCGAAGCGATTGAAGTCGTTCACGTATAGCGAGCCCAAGTAGGCTTGCATGGTGTCGAACACGTCGTTGACCGCGATGCCGCGCGACTTGGCTTTTGTTCGATCGAGATCGGCGAACAGCTGCGGCACGTTGACTTGGTAGCCCGTGAATAGGCCCGCGAGCTGTGGCGACTGGTAGCCGGCGGACAGCAGCTTTTGTGTGTTTTCGTAGAGACCTTCCAGGCCGATGTCCCCGCGGTCCTCCACGTACAGCTTGAAGCCGCCGATCGTGCCGAGGCCCTGTACCGGGGGCGGGGGAAACACCGCCACGAAGGCGTCTTGGATCGCGGCGAACTTGCGGTTCAGGGTCGCGGCGATGGCCGGGCCGTATAGGCTCTTCGCTTTGCGCTCTTCGAACGGCTTGAGTCCGACGAACACGATGCCCGCATTGGGCGTGTTGTTCAGGCCCGCGATCGATAGACCCGGGAAGGCAATGGCGTGCTCGACGCCCTCGGTCTCGAGCGCGATCTTGGACATACGCCGGATCACGTCGTCGGAGCGATCCAAAGACGCGGCGTCCGGCAGCTGAGCGAAGCTCACCAGGTATTGTTTGTCTTGCGTGGGGACGAAGCCGGTCGGCACGTGAGAAAAGCCGAAGTAGGTCAGCGCGAGGAGCCCGCCGTAGGCCACGAGGGCCAGGCTCGAGCGCCGTACCAACTTACGCACCACGCCGACGTAACCATTGGCGGCCGAGTCGAACAAGCGATTGAAGGGACGGAACAACCAGCCGAACGCGCGATCCAGGACCCGCGTGGGCAGGTCCTTCGGTACGTCATGAGCGCGCAGCAGCACGGCGGCCAAGGCGGGGCTCAAGGTGAGCGAATTGAAGGCCGAGATGACGGTGGAAATCGCGATCGTGAGCGCGAATTGTCGGTAAAATTGGCCGGTCAGGCCCGGGATGAAGCCGATCGGCACGAACACCGCGCACAGCACGAGCGCGATGGCGATGATGGGGCCGCTCACTTCATCCATCGCGCGCCGCGTCGCATCGTGCGGCGAGAGCCCGAGGCTGATGTTGCGCTCCACGTTCTCGACCACGACGATCGCGTCGTCGACCACGATGCCGATCGCCAGCACGAGGCCGAACAGCGACAAGGCGTTGATCGAGAAGCCGAGCACGTGCATTACGGCCAAGGTTCCGACCAGCGACACCGGCACGGCAACGATGGGAATGATGGACGCGCGCCAGGTTTGCAAGAACAGGAGCACCACGAGCACCACGAGCCCGAGGGCCTCGAACAAGGTGCGCACGACCTCTTCGATCGAAGAGCGGACGAAGCGCGTCGGATCGTAGACGATGTCGTACTTGATGCCGTCCGGGAAATTCTTGGACAGCTCGGCCATGGTTTTGCGCACGGCATCGGACAGCGCGAGCGCATTCGAGCCCGGGGCCTGAAACACCGGAATGGCCACGGCCTTCTTGTTGTCGAGCAAGCTGCGGAGCGCGTACTGGTTGGCGCCGAGCTCGATGCGGGCCACGTCCGCTAGACGCACGTTTGCGCCGTCGGGCGAGGTCTTTACGATGACTTGGCCGAATTCGGCCTCGTCGATCAAACGACCGCGGGCGTTGATGCTGAGCTGGAAGCTCGCGTCACGCGGTGCGGGTTGTTGGCCGAGCGTGCCGGCGGCCACCTGCACGTTCTGTTCGCGCAGCGCCGCTACGACGTCACTAGCGGTGATGTTGCGCGCCGCTACTTTGTCGGGATCGAGCCATACTCGCATGCTGTAGTCGCCCGAGCCGAACAGCTGCACGTCACCCATACCGGGGATGCGGGCCAGAGTGTCCTTGACCTGCAGCACGGCGTAGTTGCGGATATACGTTTCGTCGTAACGATTGTCGGGCGAAAACAAGTGCACGACCATGGTCAGGTCGGGCGAGCTCTTGCGCGTGACCACTCCGAAACGGCGCACGTCCTCCGGCAAGCGCGGCAAGGCTTGCGCAACGCGGTTTTGCACCTGCACCTGCGCCAAGTCGAGATCCGAGCCGATGCGGAACGTCGCTGTGAGCGTCATCGTGCCGTCGGCGTTCGACGACGAGGACATGTAGAGCATGTTCTCGACGCCGTTAATCTCTTGCTCGAGGGGCGCAGCCACGGTCTCGGCGATGGTCTTCGGGCTGGCGCCCGGAAATTGCGCGCGCACCACGACCGTGGGCGGCACGACCTCCGGGTACTCCGAAATCGGCAATAGAAAGGCAGAAATAGCGCCCAGAACGAAGATCACCACCGACAGAACGCCGGCGAAGATCGGACGATCGACGAAGAAGTGCGCAAACTTCATGGCTTGGCCTCGGCGAGCTTCTCGAGCTGGGCCGCGTCACGCATCGGGATGGCTTCGGCCGCGACGATGGCGCCCGGGCGCACCCGCTGCAGGCCGCGCACCACGATTCGGTCCGCGGTGCTCAGCCCTTCACGGACGACACGCAGCCCGCTGTTCATAGGGCCCAGCTTGACCGTGCGGTGCTCGACCTTGCCGTCGGCAGCGACGACCCACACGAAGCGCCGATCCTGGTCGGTGGCAACCGCGAGATCAGCGATCAGGACCGCGGGATGCGACGCCTCTTCCGGCAATTGCACACGCGCGAACAGGCCGTGGACCCAGCGCCCATCTGGGTTCGGCAATACGGCGCGCACCTTGATGGTGCCCGTTTGGGGATCGACGCGGTTGTCCACGAAGTCGAGCGAGACTTCGTGGGGGTAGCCGTCCTCACCGGCGAAGCCGACCCGCGCCGTTGCGCCGGGTTTCCGGCCCAAGCGCAGCGCGCGCGTCTCGTCCACATCCATGTACACATACAGTGGATCGACCGAGACGACGGTGGTCAGCGGCGAAGGTAAGCTCGGCCCGACCAGGTTGCCGGGCGTGACCAAGAACCGGCCGATGCGCCCCGAAATCGGCGAACGCACGTAGGCGTACTCCAAATCGAGCTGGGCCGAGTTCACGGTTGCGTTCGCGACCTGGGTGCGGGCTTCGAGCTGGTGGAAGGTCGCGCTGCGCGTGTCCCACTCTTGTTCGGAGATCACGTTGGCCTTGAACAGCTGTTCGCCGCGCGCCGCGTTCTTGCGCGCGAGCTCCTGATCGACGCGCGAGCTTTCCAGCTCGGCCTTGGCGCGGGCGAGGGTTGCTTGGTAGGGCTTGGCGTCGACCTCGAACAAGAGGTCTCCCTTCTTCACGAGGTCCCCTTCGTGGAAGGCAGCGCGCGTGAGGTAGCCCGTGGCGCGAGCGCGGATCTCGACCGTGCTCGGTGATTCGGTGTGACCGGTGTGCTCACTGAACTCGGTGACTACGGCATCGGTGACCTGGGCCACGGTGACCTGGGGGCGGCTGTCGGCCGGGCCCGCGTGGGCTTCGTTCTCCAGGTGCTTCGAGCAGCCGACCGCGGCGAGCGACGTGCCTACGGTGCAGAATACTAGAGAGGCTGCGATGCGAGCGAGCTCGCTTTCAAGCTTTCCGTTCATGGGCGGGAACCTGGTGCGGGATAGATTGATAGTCAATCAACTATTTGAGTATACATGCGGTAACATCCGAGGCGTGCTACAGCGTGTAACGAGATGGTTTCGAAACCGATGAGTCCGGAAGAACGCGCCAAGGTGTTCAAGGCGCTCGGCGATCCGCGGCGTGTCGAAATCGTGGAGCTACTGGCTCAGGGGTCGCAGTGCGGAAGCGTGCTGGCCGAGTCGCTCGGCGTCAGCATGGCGTTGCTCTGTCATCATTGGGAAGTGTTGGTGGAGGCGGGCATCCTCAAAAAGGAGCGGGTGGGTCAGCTCCGTGTGTGTTCTCTCGACGCCGCCCGTTTGCGCGAAGCGCTGAGCATGGGTCCCGCGCTCGAGGAACGGCAAGTGCCGCAGGTCGCCAAAGCGACGCGCGCGAAGATTGCTGGGACGCCCGGCAAGCGAGCGGCGAAAACCGCGTCGAAGAAGGCGACAGGTAAGCGGCCAACACGCCCAACTGCCAAGCCCACGAAACACAACGCTCAGCCCTGAAACACAGCACGGCTCTGTAACTGCAAAGGGTGAAGTGCAGTTAAGGCGACAGCTGGCTGCGATGTCGAGGGCTCAGATTTGCGAGTAATACCGTTATCGCAGCTCCGTTTTTCGATGGTCGCAAAACAAACCGACCGGTCTGCTTGCACGAACAGACCGGTCGGTTTAGTGTTCGCGGGTGACGAAAAACAGCTCGCGCGTGAAACTGATCCACTCGACGCAAGTCTTGATGTTGGCGCGAGGCTATTCGGCCACCGGGGTCGACGACATTTGCCGCGACGCGGGGCTGAGCAAGGGCGCGTTCTATCACCAGTTCACGAGTAAAGAAGAGCTCGCCATCGCGGCCTTGGCGAGCTTTTACGAGGCCGGCTTGCAGAAGCTGCTCGGCATCGACGTTCAGGGCGTCGCCCCCGAACGGCGGCTGTTCGCCTTTCTCGACGTGCTTTCGAAGCAGGGGCAGGACTTCTGGAAGAGTGGTTGCCTCATCGGTTCGGTCGCGAGCGAGATGGCGGGCACGAGCCCGGCGCTCCAGACCGAAGTTTCGCGGCTGTTCACGCAGACGGCGAAAGCGCTCGAGCCTTTGTTCGAGCCCTTCGTGGCGTCAATCGAAACGGAGTCGCTCAGCGCGTCCGCGCTGGCCGAGCAATTGCTGGTCGTGGTCGAGGGCGCGATCGTGATGTCCCGCGCGCACGCCGACCCGAAGCGGATTAACCGCGCAATCGCGCGCTTCAGCGAGCAACTTCGCTGGCTGTGTCGCGGACTGAGAACTGTCAAAGCTCCTGCAAAGAAGGCAAAAAGACGATGACCAAGAGTGGCAACGCCGGCGCAATCGAGGCCTGGAATACCGTGCTTTTCGACAAATTCTCGAGGTACGAGCATCTGCTGGTGCAAGGGCTCGGCCAACACGGCTCTCAATTGTTCGAACGCTTTCCGCCCGCCCAAAGCGCGCGCGTGCTCGACGTCGGCTCCGGCTTCGGTGACAGCACCGTTCGCTTAGCGCAGCTGGTCGGCAACGCCGGTGAAGCCGTGGGCGTCGATTGCGCCGAGAACTTCGTGAACGCGGCCCGCAAACGAGCGAAGGGGGCGGAGCGCGCTCGCTTCGTCTGTGCCGACGTAGAAGTCGACGCCCTTGGCGGCCCGTATGACGCCGCGTTCGCGCGCTTCGGTACGATGTTCTTTGCCTCGCCGGTTGCCGCGTTGCGCAACATCCGCAAATCATTGCGGCCTGGCGCCAGGTTTGCCGCATCCGCGTGGCGCAAGCGCGAAGACAATCCGTGCTTTTATTTGGCGCAGCAAGTCGTCGAGCAATTCATTGCTGACTCCGACAAATCCAAGGACGACGTGACTTGTGGCCCGGGCCCGTTCTCGTGGGCCAGTGCGGACCGCGTGAGCGACCAATTGCTCGCGGCAGGCTTCGTCGACCCGACATTCACTCGCTTCGACGCACCCATGTGCATCGGCGCGTCGCTCGACGAAGCCCTGGATTTTGCGCGTGATATCGGGCCTGCCGGCGAAGCGCTGCGTCTGGCTCGGCAAAAGGCGGGCAGCCTGCAAGCCGAGATCGAGATGGCGCTACGCAGCGCGCTCCAACCGTTGCTCCGGGCGGACGGGGTGTGGGCCATCTCGAGCACCTGGCTCGTCACTGCTCGCGTTCCCGAATGATAGCGGGCTCGAGTTGCTCAGTGGCCCATGGCAGGGCCGTCCGGTCGCGGGCGCTTCATGAAGAAGACGAGCGGTACCATCAACGCCGTGCTCCACGCGAGCAGGTACAGCACATCGATGTACGCGAGCGTCTGTGCTTGTTGCAGGACGGTGCGATACAGCACGCGATAGGCCTCGCTCGCGGCCTCGCTCGCGCTCGAGCCGGCGTGCTGTAGCGCGCGGCTGATGCCTTCGAAGCGCTCGCGGAACGGGGCGTCGAAGAGCGAGGTGTGGGACACGAGATCGACTTGATGATGCTGCGCGCGGCGCGCAAGTAAGGTAGTGACGAGCGCGATCCCCACGTCCCCACCCATGTTGCGCGCGAGGTTGATCATGCCGGCGACCGAATTGCCCTGTTCTTTTGGTACATCCACGTAGGCCAAGGTGTTGATGGGCACGAACAAGAAGGCTAGCCCGAAGGCTTGATACATGCGGAGCAAGATGGCGTGCTTGAAGTCGATGCCCAGGTACAGCCGGTGCGACATGTAGAACATGGACGCCGAGAGCGCGACGAAGCCGAAGGCGATCATTTTGCGCGCGTCGATCTTACCCATGAATTTGCCGATGAACGGCATCATGCACATGATGAGCACGCCGCCTGGGGAGAGCACCATCCCCGCTTGCTTCGCCGAATAGCCCAGCAAAAGCTGGGTGAATTGGGGCAAGAGAACGGTGCTGCCGAACAGCGTAACCCCGAGCGTGAACATCATCAGGTTGGCCATCGAGAACGTGCGGTTCTTGAACAAGCGCACGTCGATCACCGGGTGCTCGGTGTGCAGCTCCCAGAGCACGAGTGAGACCAGTGAAACGAGCGCGACGATCGAGAAGCCGACCACGAAGGAAGAGTGAAACCAATCCTCCTCTTGTCCCTTGTCCAGCACCATCTCGAGGCTTCCGAGCCCGATCGTGATCAGCCCGAGGCCCACCACGTCGATCGAGCTGACTCGCTTCTTCAGCTCGTCGATCCACGGTGGATCGGTGACCATGCGGTTGGCCAAAAACAGCGAGAGCAGCCCGACCGGCACGTTGATGAAGAACACCCAGCGCCAGGAGAAGTTGTCGGTGATGTAGCCGCCCAGCGTTGGGCCGAGCGCAGGGGCGAGCACCACGGCCATGCCGTAAATGGCGAATGCCATGCCGCGCTTTGCGGGCGGAAACGTGTCGGCCAAGATCGACTGTTCGCTCGGGCCCAAGCCGCCGCCACCAATGCCCTGTAGCACGCGGAAGAAGATCAACGCGCCCAAGCTGGGAGCGATCCCGCACAAGAACGAGCTCAGCGTGAACAGCGCCACGCACGACATGTAGAAGCGCTTGCGCCCGATGCGGTTCGACAGCCAGCCGCTGATCGGCAGCACGATGGCGTTCGAGACCAGGTAGGACGTGAGCACCCAAGTGCTCTGGTCTTGGCTGACCGAGAGGCTGCCGGCCATGTGCGGCAGGGCCACATTGGCGATGCTGGTGTCCAGCACCTCCATGAACGTGGCCATAGTGACCGTGATCGCGATCAGCCACGGGTTGTGGCCCGGGTGCCAGCCTTCGGCTTCGATCTGTGCTCGGCGTTGGGCTGCGGTATCGCTCATTTCACGCGCACCTTGGGCTCGACCGACATGCCGGGCCGGAGCAGCTCGAGCCCGGCTTGCTTCGGTTCGAGGCGAACGCGCACCGGCAAGCGCTGCACGACCTTTACGTAATTGCCGCTGGCATTCTCGGGCGGCAGCACGCTGTAGCGCGAGCCGGTGGCCGCGGCGAGGCTCTCCACGTTGCCCTCGAAGTCACGGCCCACCGCATCGACGTGCACGGTGACGTGCTGCCCGACCTGCATGTGCCGCACTTGAGTCTCACGAAAGTTCGCCGTGACCCACAAACCTGAACCTTCTGATTGTCGTCCACGTTGACAGCGGTGACGGTGCCGCCCACTCGGGAGGACACGCTCGAGATGTAGCCGTCAATCTGTGCGTCGTCCGTGTCTTCGAAGTACGTGCCGTGATACCAATAGGCCGTGCCGCCGAGCACGAGCAGCGCGGCGCCAGCGATCAGTAAGCCGCGTTTGCGCGGGCTGAGCGGCTTTTTCGCTTTCGCCGTCTGCGGGTTGGAGCCCTGCTCGTCCTTGGCGACGGGAGCGTAGGAGGTCCTGGCCTTGTCCTCGCCGCCGTCCTGCTTCTTGCGAGGCGACGAATCAGGGACGGGTGTAGCGCGTGGTTGTTCGGGCTCGTTCGCTTCCGCGGCGGACATGCCGCCTCGCTCTGCTAATCACGTGCCAGACGAAAAATACGGAAAATTGACACGAGGCCGCTGGCTGCGCCCGCGCTTACTTCGAGGGGAGTGTGGCGTGTCAGATCGCGACGCGAAAGCGTCAGAGCCCCGCGCGCTCGGCGGCCAGCCGGGCGATCGCCGACCAATCCAAATCACCCTTGCCTTCGGCGATGGCAGCTTGAAAATGCTCGCGCAAGACGTCGGCGATCGGCAACGGCACGTTCAGCGCGTGCCCGGCATCGAGCGCGAGGCGCACGTCTTTCAAGCCGTAAGGCATCTTCATGCCCGCGCTGGAGTACGACTCGTTGGCGATCACTTTGGCGTAGTTCTCGAAAATAGCGGAACCCTTGCCGAATACGGTGCTGAAAATCTCGAGGGACGTGTGCGGAGAAACCCCCGCTTTGCGGGTGAGAGCAAACGCTTCGCCCAACGTCTCGAGCATCGAGGCGATCACGAAGTTGCCGGCGAGCTTCACCACGTTGGCCTGCGCTGGCAAATCACCCAAAGGCGTGACGCCGCGACCGATGCACTGCAAGAGCGGGAGGCAACGATTGACATCACTCGCTTTGCCGGCGGCGAGCACCCACAGTTGCTTTGCAGCGGCGGCTTCAGGGCGCCCGAACACGGGCGCTGCAACGTAACCTTGACCACGCGCGGCATGCTCTCGCGCCAAGCGCTCGGAGAGCGCAACCGAGATGGTGCTCGACGAGACGTGCACCGCGCCGCTTGGCAGCCCTGCGAAGATCCCCGACTCACCGAAGGTAACTGCCTCGACGGCCGCGTCGTCCGAGAGCATCGAGAACACGACCTCCGCCTCGCGCGCGGCCTCGGCCGGGGTGACCATGATGCGCGCGCCTGCTTCGTGCAACGGCTGAGCCCGCCCGTGCGAACGATTGTAAACGAACAGCTGATGCCCGCTTGCGGCGAGCGCCTCTGCCATGGGCAAGCCCATCGAACCGAGACCCACGAAGCCAACCTTCATCCTTGATTCCTACGCTTTCTGTGCTCGGTACATATGACGGTATTCGGTCAGGTCAATGGGGAACTCTCGGGGCGCGCCGGCCCGAGCGGCCCATGTCGCCAGTGATTTGCTACACTCCTGGGGATGCCCAAGCGATTCGCCGGATTTGCGCTGTTTTCTGGGCTTGTCGCGATCTTTGCGGCCTGCGGTGGCACGGCGCTCGTGGACGGCGGATCGTCGAGGGCCGGCGCCGCTGGCGACACGAGTGGCGGCGCGGGGTCCGGCGCAGGGGGCGCCTCATTCGCAGGTTCGAGCGCCGCAGGCGCGAGCTCCGCGGGTGCGCCGTCTGCTGCGGGTGCGCCGTCTGCTGCTGGTGCGCCGCCTGCCGGAGGAGCTGCGGGCGATGCTTGCTCCGCAGCCGCTGTCTCCGGCCCCTGTGACGCCTACCAACCTTCCTTCTGGCACAACCCGAAGTCGGGGCTGTGCGAGCCGTTCGTCTACGGAGGGTGCGGGGGCAATGCCAATCGCTACGTGACTCGAGAGGCTTGCTTGAAAGCGTGCCCCGGCGGCGGGAGCAATTGGGGCGCCTGCAAAGTGGACTCGGACTGTACGTTGACCAGCACGGGTTGCTGCGCTGCCTGTGAGCCAATCGGGAATCAAGACTTGCTCGCGCTCAACGCCTCGCATCTGAGCGAGCAAATTGCGTCACGACCCTGTGCGAGTGTCGGAGCATGTGCGCCTTGCCCGCCGGCCTCGGAGCTCGTGGCGACGGGGAAGTATTTCCGTGCCGTGTGCGTCGCTGGGCAATGCTCGGCGCTAGACGTGCGACAATCCGCATACACCGACTGTAGCGGCGGTGAAGGGTGCACATTGCGTGATGGCGTCAATTGCTGTCCCGAGTGCGACGGCATGGGCTTCGTCGCAGTCAGCGCACAGGCGACCTTTTGTCCCGATGGGCCAGAGCCATGCGGAAAGTGCACGCCCAAGCCGCCGCCCAGCAGCCTGTTCGCCGAGTGCGATGGCAAACGTTGCATGCTCGAAGAGTTGCTCAGGTAGTCCCTCTCGGCCGAACGGACCGCTGTTTTTCGAACCTTGCGGCGAGCGCGTGACCGACGCGTGGCGAAAAGGTCGATGGTGCTCGCAGAACCGACCGTGGTAGGCCATTTTAGTGGCGTGCCGCGCTGGAAGCGAGCATTCGCTCCGTAGTAAGAGCTAGTCGCCCCACCGTGTCGTATCGCTCTCGTTTCTCCGTACGTCTCGCGGTGCTTGCCGTGGCGTGCTGCGCATTCGTTTCCAATACAGGCGCCGCTGAGCCCAGCCCCGCTTCGAGCGACGGCCCCGGCACGGACAGGAGCATTGCGCCAACCACGAGCGAGCAGGCACATCCCGCGCTCGCGGTGGACGCAGCGCCGCCCCTCTTGGCTCGTCCGTTACCGCCGCCACCACCGGGTTCTGGCTCCCGGCAAGCGCTCGACCCGCAGGACTATCAACGAAAAAACGAGGGCGGGTATTTCACGGGACTGCCGCTCGCCAACTACGACTCCAACACGGGCCTCGGGTTCGGCGTGCGCGGCTACTACTATTACAATGGGCGCCGCTCAGACCCCTTGTTCGGGTACACCCCCTACTTCTTTCGCGTATTCCTGCAGCTGTTCGCCACGACCGGCGGCTTGCAGTTTCATTGGTTGGACGTCGACGCGCCCACCGTCCTTGGCAGCCCGTTCCGCCTTCGGTCGCAACTGATTTTTCAGCGCAACACCGAGCAGCACTATTTCGGGCTCGGCAGCCGCGCGATGCAGCCGCTTGGCTTTACTGGCAGTCCGCGGACCTTCAAGCACTTCGACGACTATCAAGCTGCGCTCGACGCCCCGGACAGCCTCGGCCAGACCCGGAATCGCTACGACCAATACCTGATGGTGCAGCCCCTGCTGCTGCTCAGCCTGCAGCGCTCGGTTCTCGGTGGCTTGGTCTGGCCGCTCGTGGGTCTCGGTTTCAGCAACACCGGCGTGTTCGACGACTACCGCTCGAAGGGGCCGAACATTGCCCCGACGCGCTTGCAAGAGGACTGCGCAGCGGGGGTGATCCACGGCTGCGATGGTGGCTGGAACAACTTTTTTCGCTTGGGCGTAGCGCTCGACACTCGGGATTACGAGCCGGACCCGAATCGAGGGCTGTTCGTCGACGCTGCGCTCGATGTCGGCTCCCGGGTGCTGGGCTCGGGCTATGAGTGGGCGCGGTTCATGCTCGCACCGCGCGTGTACTTCGACCCCTTCCGGCGTTGGGTGGATCTGGTGTTTGCGGGGCGCGCGACGTTCCAAGTACAGAGCCAGAGCAGCCCGTTCTTCGCGATGAACTTCTTGCCCTACACGGAGGATCCGCGCACCGGGCTCGGCGGGCTCCGCACGCTCCGCGGCTACAAGCAAGATCGCTTCGTGGGGCCGGTGATGGGGCTGCTGAACGCAGAGGTGCGTTGGACCTTCCTGCGCTTCGAGACGCTCCGGCAGCGCTTCGCCTTGATCGCCGTGCCGACCCTGGATCTCGGCGCAACTTACGATCGCGTGTCCGCCATGCGCTTGCGCGGTTGGAAGCGCAGCCAAGGCGGTGCCCTGCGCATCTCCTGGAATCAAGCTACGATTTTGACGACAGAGTACGCGTTCAGCGACGAGGACAGCGCGTTCTACGTCAATTTCAATCACCAGTTTTAGCGCGCGATGAGCGCTGGCGAGCACTTAGTGCCTGCTGTACCTTGCTCCTCCATGAGCGAGCTGTCTTTCTATCAGGTGTCGGTTCCGGTCTTCGTGCGTGGTTTGGAGGTGATTGCGAGCGAGCTCGCGATCGCCAGCGCTTCGGCCACCACGCGCGGCTTCTCACCAGATGTGCTGGTCTCGGCGCGCTTGTCCCCTGACATGCTGCCGCTTTCGGGCCAGGTACAGCGCGCGAGCGACACCTCCAAGTTCTCGGCCGAGCGCCTGTCCGGGGTGGCCTCGCCGCGCTTCGAGGACAAAGAGCAAACCGTGCCCGAGCTGATCGCGCGCGTGCAAGGCACGATCGATTATTTGCGAACCATCGAGCCCTCCCACTTCGAGCAGATGGTCAAAGCTTGTCACGGTGCAGCTCGGTACGTTCAGCCGCGAGGATTACTTATTGCAATTCGCGCTGCCGAATTTCTTTTTTCATGTGAGCACCATCCACGCCATCTTGCGCCACAACGGCGTGGTGCTCGGTAAGCTCGACTACTTGGGTCTAAAAAAGCCCTGAGTGAGCGCCGAGCTCAGACCGGAGCACGAAGCCCAGCCGAGCGCGCCGGCACGACCGCCAACCCCGGGCTCGGATCGGGCGCGAATGCCGGGGGATTGCTGCGCGGAACGCTGGCCTCGTTCGCCGGGCGCAGGTGGTTCTCCCCGTCCTTGACTTGCAGCGTCGCGGCCAAGGTCTCCGCGGTCGAGCGCGAGTCGATGGTGGCGACGTGGTACCACTCACACTGCATGCGCGCGCTGGTGATGTCCAAGAGCGCGTAGCCGCGGCGGCTCAGCTCGACGAACTTCACGTGAGGGTGGGTTTGGCGAAGCGCTCCCGCGAGCAGGGCGGCTTGAGCCGGATCACCGATGCCCGGCGAGGTCACGGCCGGCGTCACGAACTCCACCGCGAGGCTGCCCTTGCCGGTCGTAGGATCATAGGCCGCCGGGTTGAAGGGGCTGGGCACGATGTCATTGCCCCAGGACGAGTGAATATCGCCAGTCAGGATCGCGACGTTGCCGATCTTCTTGTTCACCAGCTCGTCGAGCACGCGGCTGCGCGCCGCCGCGTAGCCGTCCCACTGGTCCGGATTGAAAATGCACGATCCGGGCGCAAGCACGTTCACGAGCTGTGCGAACATCACTTGTTGTCCGACTACGCGCCAGCGCGTGCCACGCTTCGCCGAGCCCTCGAGCTCCCCGAAGAACCACTGCTCTTGAGTTTCGCCGAGCAGTTGGCGGCTCGGATCACTGATGTCGACGGTGTCGCAGGGATCTGCCACTTGCTGATCGCGGCCGATCAAGCGCGTGTCGAGCATGATCAGATCCATGAGATCGCCGAAGCGGAAGGTGCGATAAATTAGACCCGTCTGATCGCGTTGTTGTGCGCGGATCGGCATCCATTCGAAATACGCCTGAATCGCCGCGGCTTTGCGGGCCTCGAAGTCGCCTTCGGCGTCGGGCTGATGATTCTCGGCGCCGTGCTTCCAGGCATCGTTACTGACCTCGTGGTCGTCCCACACGCAGATGAACGGATTTTGGCGGTGGACCGACTGCAAGTCGACGTCGGTTTTGTACTGAGCGTGCCGCGTTCGGTAGTCAGACAAGTTCAGGATTTCTTTGTTCGGTTGCGGGATGCGATCGATCGCCGTGCCGTCGCCGAAGGTGCCGTTGCCGTATTCGTACAAGTAGTCGCCCAAGTGCAACACCGCGTCGAGGTCGGGACGCTGCGCAATCGCGGCATAGGCGTTGAAGAAGCCGTAGGGCAGATTCGAACAAGACACGAACGCGATCCGCAGCCGGTCACTGTGCTTCTTGGGCAGCGTCTTGGTGCGCCCGATGGGCGAGTCGTAGCCGAAGGCGTGAAAGCGATAGTAGTAGGTGGTGTCGGGCTTGAGGCCGTCCGGGTCGACCTTGACCGTGAAGTCGCTCTGCCCGTCAGTCTCCGTGACGCCATCGCACACGATGTGACGAAACCCGACATCTTCGGCGACGGACCAGGTCACGACCGCTCGTGCAGGGGATTTGGCGTCGCCCGTGACGCGCGTCCAGAGCACGACGCGGTTGGTGAGCGGATCCCCGCTCGCCACTCCGTGCAGGAACGGCGTGCTCGCGTTCTTGTAGTCGTCACTCAGGTGGCTGCATTCTTTCGGCAAAACCGGCAAGGCAGCGAGCGGACCCACGTAGTACAAAAACTGGCGACGGCTGAGGGACATCCCCCGCAGCTAAACAGAGGCGCGTGAACGCCGCGCGCCGACTCGGCAACGAGTTGGCATCAACTCGGTTCGTGACTCGGCCGCGGCGCCCGGCTAAAAGCGGGTGCGCGCGATATCGACGTGAGAGCTGTAGGGAAATTGCAGTGAGCTCGCGCGGCGCCTCACGCACGCGCTCAGCTCGGCGTTCGCCGGACGGGAAGCGACGCTCACGCCGATCACGTTGCCGCCGCGGATTGCAACGCACACGTCGAGCGAGGTGCTGGCGGGAACGCCACAGCTGGCAAGCCAAGCTCCGTTCTCCAACACGGCCGCGATCGCCGAGGTCGGCAAGTCTGCCGTGCCATTGCCTTGCGAGAAGTCCACGTCTTGGTGTGCGCTTTCGATTGCAGCTTCGCAGCTGGGCAGCCGACTGCTGCGGACCTCGGCGCGTGCCAGCGGAGCGGGCGTCGGAGCCGCGGGCGCGTCGACGAACGCCGGCGCTTCGCTGAACGCGGGCAGATCGTCGAATGAGGATCGGCTGGGAGGCGCCGGAAGCGGCGTGCGCGTCGAACGTGTCGGTCGAGTCGGCTCCGCGAGTAGCGCGCGAGAGATGGCCCGCGCGTCGACAGCGTCCGGCGGCGCTTCCGGTTCAGGGCGCGTGCTCGGTCCGGATGCCGTTTCCAGGGCGTCCGGCGAGCGCGGCACGGGGGCGTCGTTCGCCGCCACTTCGGGCGGTGCGCTGGCGCTGCCGGGGCTGAGCGCTGGCTCGGGCGCGGGTTCCGCGCTGGGCTGCGCGGGCTCCGGCGCAGGCGCTTTCGGAGCCAGGCGCCACCAAGGACGGCTCTCGCGGGCGGCGGGCTCGGCGGCTAGAGCTGGCTCATCGAGCGCGCCGCTCGCGAGGGACGGGTGCGTGTCGTGCTCGTGCACGAACGCGTACGTGATTCCGCCGGCCACGGCCCAGTACAGCGCAACGGGCAACGCGAACCTCGGCAAGCGCACACGCGAGCGTTTGGGTCGCGGCGAAGCTTCGCGCAGCCGAATGCGTGGGCGCAGTGCGAACTCGACCGTCATGACCGCGCCGGATGCTGCAACGAGCCCGCAAAGGCACCAAGGAATTCTCGCCTTTTCACGTTTTCCGGTGTTATTTTCGAGCGCTATGAAGACCGATCCGCGCGTCGAAGCGTATCTCGCCAAGGCACCACCGTTCGCTCAGCCCATCCTTACGGAAGTGCGAAGGCGCGTCGCCAAGGCCAACCCGGCCATCGAAGAGACCATCAAATGGAACGTGCCGTTCTTCCTGCTCGATGGAAAGGTCTTGGCTAGCCTTGCCGCGTTCAAGAAGCACGTAAAGGTCGGCGTATGGATCGGCAAGACGCCGGCCTTTCAAGACCTGGCGGACGTCTCGGAGCTGATGCCGGCAAAAGAGTTCGCGGCCAAGCTCGCAGAGGCCGCCAAAGAATCGGGCTCGGGGATGAGCTCGAGCCCGAGCAAAAAGCCGCCCGCGAAGAAGGCGGCGAAGAAAGCTGCGGCGAAGAAGGCCCCCGCGAAGAAAGCCCCCGCAAGGAAAACGGCGAAGCGCTCGAAGTGATTTCGGGTCAGGCGAGCGGAATGTAAAGCTCGGTGCGAAGCTCGCCCTTTGGCACGTCCATCGGCGTGTTCAGGTAGATTTCGAAGGTCGTGCCCTGGCCGATTCGCTCGCCGCTCTGCGGTAGCCATTGGCCCATGAAGCGGGCCCAGGCGTCCCCGAGCTGCTCGTACGGGCCCACGTGCAAGGTGCACGCGTAGCGCCCCGCGGGCAGCGTTTGCTCGCCGAGGCCTTCGGGGATGTCGCTGTCCTTGCTCACGACCAATGCCGCATCGGAGCTGAGCTCGGATTCCGGGGTGGTCTCTGGGTCGTCGTGATAGATCGCGAGCATCGTCGGCTTGTCCTGGATGAGCCCGGCGCGCCCGGCCAGCTCGCCCAGACGCCCAAAAGCGTCCGAGATGCGATTGTACGGCCCGACGTGGTGAGCGGTAGCCGTGCGCAGCTCGGGCAGCTGTTTGATCTCGACGTTCATGGCGGTTCCTCCGTGAATGGTGAAGGGCAGTGTTGAGCCCTCGGGTTGAAAGTGAATGCTCGAGCGGGCAGCAATTTCGATCTGCGGTGGGCGCACACAGCTCGCTCGCTCGGCGAGGCGCGCTTGCCGGAATTCGGTCGGCGGGCAGCCGTAGGCCGCGCGAAATGCGCGCGTGAACGCCTCATGGCTCTCGTAGCCCGCGGCAAACGCGATCGTCGTTACCGGCGTTTCAGGCGTGAAGAGCTGGAACGCGGCGCGTTCCAGGCGCAAGCGGCGTTGCAGCTCGAGCGGCGTCTCGCCGACCATGCCGCGAAAGATGCGATGAAAATGAAATGGCGACAGGGCCGCAGCCCGCGCGAGACGCCCGAGGTCGAGCGCCTCGTCCAAGCTCGCGACCATGCGCGCGAGCGCGGCCTGCACGGCGGCCTCGTAGAATGACTGCGTTTCCGGCTTCACTCCCGTTGATCTAGCCCGCCCGGTTCGGGTTTGCTTGACCGGGTTTGCGAATTTCGGAGAGGGCTAGGGAGGTGACGAACCGCATCTTCTCTGACATGCGCCGACGGTCGTGCTCGTCGTGCACGCGACGCCAGAGCGAGCTCGACGAAAATTGCGTGCAACCTTTGTCGGGCCGTTGCGCCAAACCTTGCCGGCCGCCGGGATCTGGTTGTGGCGTGGATACAATGCCGGCACGTGAGCAAAGCGCGCGCTACCGCGTCACGGGGACTTGATGTCGACCGTGAGCGTGGGCGAGTGGCGCAGCGTCTGGAAGATGACGCAGTAGCGCTCGGTCAGTTGCACCATCTTTCGGACCTTTTCGGGCTCCGCGTTCGTCTCGAGCTCGAGGTGACAGCGAATGGCAATGAAGCCAACCGGCACTTCGCGGGAGACACCGAGCGTGCCCCGAAAGTCGATTTCGCCTTCGGCCACGACGCGCGCGCGCTTCAGCTCGATGTCCATCGCCGTTGCGACCGACGCCAAGGTGACGCCCGTACACGCGACCAGCGCCTCGAGCAGCATGTCGCCCGAGCACGCGGCCGTTCCGTCGCCGCCGACCGCAGGGTGTGGGCCCGCCGGCACGCCCAGTTTGCCCGTTTCGAGCACGCAGCTGAGCGACGCTTGCTCGACGCGGCCCACCGAGCGCAGGGTCACGAGCGCAGCTTGGGGGTTCTCCTTGTAGCGAGCTTTGAGCGGCGCTTGCAGTTGGCGGAGTTGGTCGGCATTCATCTCTTTGAGCCTTCTTTTGCGTGAGGCGCTTGCCTTCGGCAAGCTGGGCAGCGAGCAAAACGCGGTGTCTTTGTCGACAATGATGAGCCTACAATGTCGCTATGCACGCCCGCATTTGCCTCCCCGTCGCGCTCGCCTGCAACGCCCTTGCTTGTGGATCTAGCTCCAGCGGGGGCAGCCCTCGCGCCCCTTTTGGATGACGCCGCCTTTGATCACCCCTTGCTTCTGACCCTTGAGGGTCAAGGACGCGCTCAATGCCATGTGACTGTTCCTCCGTATTCGTGGTCGGTGAAGGCCGCGGTGCAATCGAGCGCGCAAGCCTCGCCCCAGTCGGCGTCGCCGAGCAGGAAGGCCATGCGGTGCAAACGGTGAGCGCCTTCGAGCGCGCCTTGGGCAGCCGGATCGAGGCCAGGTGCCGGCACGCTGCCGCCAACCGCCGCGTCGCTTGCCTCGCAACCGGCGACCACGGCCAGGGCCGAAGCCGAGAGCTTCAGCACGACACGCCGAGACACCAAATGAGCCCCCAGCGAGCCGTGACCGCTGCCGGGCACGCCACCGTCCGACGATTGCACAGCCCGAAAACCTAACACATTATCCGGGACTGATTCAATCACTAGCGCGGGCGGCGCGCCGGCGCACGAGCCGGATTTTGCCGCTCTTTTCGCCACCACACAGGAACCTCGGCGCTTCTTGCTCGTGCTCGGTGGGCCCTGCCTCCAGCCCACTCAGCGCCACACCTTCGGGGAAGAGCAGGCGCTCGAGCACTTCGCCGGAATTCACGTCCACGTGCCGAAGCTCGCTCTCGCCATCTTCCAAAGTACCGTGCCACAGCTCGTCGACCGCGAAGGTGATGCCAGTGACGAAGCGATCCGATTCGATGGTGCGTAGGATGCGCCCTGACTCGGGATCGATTCGTAGGATCTTGCGCGCGCCGTATTGGCCGATCCACAAGCTGCCTTCGGCCCAGGTCAGGCCGGACGCGCCGCTCGCGCCGCCCGGTGCTTCGATGGACGAGAGCACGCGTCCGCTTTCCGGATCGATCTTCTGGATTCGGCCCGCCGCGATCTGGAACAAGTGCTTGCCGTCGAAGGCCGTGCCGGCATCGGCCGCGACCGGGATGGCTCGGCCGAGCGCGCCCGTCTTGGGATCGAAGCTCTGAATCCGGTCCCCCGCGGCGAACCAGCCCGATTCACCATCGAAGGTGACGCCGTGCACCATCGGCAAATCGGGGAACGGTCCGTACTCGCGCTCGATGACGGCCGCCTCGGGGAGCTTCCGTTTTGCGGCTCGGCTGGGCATGTTCGGGACCTAGCGCGGCGTGGGCGCGGCGACGAGTAACATTGCTGTCGCGAAGGTTGAAAAGGGTGGACCGTGCCAGCGCCGCGTGCGGCCTTTGCCAACGGAATAGACCTTGGCTGCGGCCTCCAACGCGCCGAGCTCGCGCTGCACGCTGCGCTGGCTCTTGCCGAGCGCGCTAGCCAAATCGGCGGTCGACCAGGGCTCCCCAGTGCGGAGCAACGCGAGCAATGCGTCGGCTTCTCCTTCCGAAGGAGGCGCGAGCACGAACACGGCCGCGTTGGCTCGCGGCTCGAGTTGGAAGCCGTCGGAAGTGGCGCGGATCGCGGTTGAGCTTTCGACGACCTTGCGCAGCCGGCCGATCTCGACGCGAAGCCGAACCCGCGTCGACTCGTTGCTGCGCCGCAGTCCGAATGCTCGCCACAATAAGTCTTCGCGCGTCGCTGATCCGGGATGCGCGTCCGAGAGCGCCCACAGTAGCTCGAACAACACCGGGCGATCGACGAGCCTTGTGACCGTGCCGCTCGCGCGCAGCTCGCGGCGGCACGCGTCGAGCACGAGCTTTCCCGACTGAAACAAGGCCTCGACTTCATCGAGCCGAACCAGCCGTTCGAGATCAGGGCCGCGCAGCCGTGCCACCGGCGCGCGCAGGCGGCGCTGTGCGAGCAGCACTTCTTGCTGCAGGGCTGGGATTCTCGAGCGCCCGGCTGCGTTTTCGGCACGCCCGAGCGCGGCGCGCGCCGCAGCCGTATCTAGCTTGCGGGACGCGAGCTCGGCCGCAACGAGCCCCGCGATCGCCAGCAAGTGCGGGGGCGCCCCGTGCAAGCCCAGCTCGGTCAAGCGTTGCTCGGCTTCGTGCGAGCGGCCGAGCAGCAGCGCACGTCTTGCCGCGGTGAGCCGCGCGAGCGCCGCGTTCGCGCGGTCGCTCTGCGCGTCGAGCAAGGCGATCGCGTGCTTCAGCTCCGGCGGGTCGTAGCGCAGATCGCGGCTTGCGAGCGCGACCTCGGCTTCGGCCACGACGCAACGCGCTTGGGCCAGCGCGGCTGCGGCCCCGAACGCGCGCGCCGCGCGCTGCAAGAGCCGGCGAGCGGGACGCCACTCGCCGAGCTGAGCCATGGCGATGCCGCGCAGCGCGAGGGACGGCGCGTCGTCCCGCAGCGCTACCCGCTCGAGCGCGGCGAGCGGATCACCGGCGGCCAATGCGCGTGCGGCCAGGTTCACGACGGCGTCCATGTCCGTGCAGCGTAGCCGATCGCACGCGCTCGTGAGTGAGCCGCGACCGGCGCAGCGCGTGCCGCGCCGGTGATTGGGTAGGGCGTGACGCTTATAGGGCCGCTGCCGCCGCGGCCGCGGCCGCGGTTTCAGCGGCGCGCTGCAGCGCCACTTGCTCCTCGGGCGCCTGGGCGACCAGCCGCGTGCGGCTGTACACGACGAAATATGCGATGGCCAGGAACAAGAACGCGGCCGTCGCCCAAACCGCGGGACGGAAATCCGGATTGGCGAAGCAGGCCCCGAGGGCGACCAACGCCAGCACGGTACCCAGAATTGCGCCGCCAATCCCGAGCGGGCTCTTGTAGGGCCGCGCCAAGTCCTTGCGTGTGATCTTGAGCTTGATGTAGGCGAGCATCACGATCGAATACGAGATCACGGCTCCGAACACGGCCATGTTCAGGAGGGCCGCGCCCAACTTGCTCGTGGCGCCGAAGCTGTCGATCAAGAACACGCACGCGAGGCCCACCGCGCCACCGGCCAGCAGCGCCAACCACGGCGTCTTGTTCTTACCGGTGATCGACAGTACGCGCGGGAAGTAGCCCGCCCGCGACAAGGCGAAGATCACCCGTCCGTAGGCATAGATCGAGCCGTGGATCGTGGTCAGAAGACCGGCCAGGGCGAGCACGATCAGCGCGGTCGATAGCGCACCCTTGCCGAACACCGCGACCAGCGCGTCCGACATCGGAGCGGCGGATTTACCCATCGCATCGGCGCCACCGCCGACTCCGCTGTTCAGAATCAGGACCAGCACGGAGAGCGCGAGGAGCGTGAAAATGCCGGTGATTAGCGCTTTCGGGACGTCGCGCACGACGTCATGCGTCTCTTCGGCGGCGAGCGGCAGGCTTTCGATGGCCAAGTACCACCAGATCGCGAAGGGGAACGCCGCGAAGATGCCGAACACGCCTTTGGGTAAGCCATGCGCGCTTTGCCCCGGATCGGGAGCTACGTTGAACAACGCAGACCCGTGAAAGGCGCCGGACTGCAGCACGCCGGCGCCGAACACGAGCAGCACCACGATGGCGAGCAACGTGAGCCAGAGCTGAGAGCGCAGCGTCAGCTCGACGCCCAAGATGTTGATGGTGAGGAAGATGGCGTAGCAGGCGATCCACCACACCGAGAGCGGGACCGACGGGACGAGCGGCTGCAAGTAGCCGGCGACCGCCACGACCGTGACGGAAACCGTCAGCACGTACTCGATGGTGTCCGTCACGCCGCAGATGAAGCCGCCGAGTGGGCCGAACGCCGAGCGCGTAAAGGAGTAGAAGCCGCCCGCGTGCGGCAGAGCAGAAGTGAGCTCGGAAATGCAGAAGACCATGCACACGTACATGGCTGCCATGAGCAGCGTCGCGATGGTCAGCCCCCAAAAGCCGCCCGCGGCGAGCCCGAAGTTCCAGCCGAAATACTCGCCGGAAATGACTACGCCGACGCCCAACGCCCAAAGCGAGACCCAACTGGCCTTCTTCTTCAGCGTGCGTTTCTCGAGGTACTCCGCGCCCACGTTCTCGTAACGAATGAAGCCGCTCGTCGGCGCGTCCGACGTGCGATTGACTTCCGACAGTGCGGTGCTCGCGTCCATTGTGTACTCCTGCATCGAGGCTGAGACTCAACGGTCGGACTCCCCATGAGCCCTGGCCTGCACCAGCACGCTGCGCGCTGCGCCGTGGCCAAGCGGTTTCCGCATCACTACCAAACGAATCAAAACGACATTGATTCTTTCGACGTCGATTGCGGGTTCGTTTCGCGCTCTGTCGAAGGCTGCGGCGGAGTTTCGAAGTGTGCGTGAGATGGTTTCGAATTGATTGCCAATGGAGCCAGCGTGCCGCGACCAAGGAGGCGACCGAGGAGGGTCGAGAAGCCGTGAGTGACAAACGTCAGCTCGCGGTTCATGCTCGCGCTCACAGTATGGATGCCGGTGCAGCCATCGACCCGGGGCGTTCCTCTCCAATCGCGAAAGACGAGCTGGGTTCGTTGCAGCAGCGTTCCGACGCCCGCGGCCTCCTGCGCCTGGCGGGGCACCTGTCGGCAATCGCCGGAGCGGGCTTGCTGTACACCCTCGCGTTGCAACGTTCGCCTTCGCTCTTGCTCCACGCCGCATGCGCCGTCGTGCTCGGCTTCCCGCTCGTCACCATGTTCGCAACCATGCACGAGTGCGTGCACAAGACGGCGTTCAAGAGTCGCTGGTTGAACTCCGCGGTGGGCTGGTTGGCGGGGCTCTTGTCCTTCTACAACAGCACCTTCTATTGGCCCTATCACGTGTGGCATCACCGTTATACGCAGCTGCCCGGGCAAGATCCGGAGCTCGAAGATCCCAAGCCGACCAGCTATTTCAGCTACGTTCTCGAGCTCAGCGCGCTGCCGTGGTGGATCGGTAAGCTGCGGCTGTATCTGAAGCTCGTGGTTGGGCAGTTCGGTTCGTATCGCTTCTTGAATGACAAGAGCGGGCCCGCAGCGGTGCGCTCGGTGCGCCTGCAACTGCTGACTTACGCGACCGCATCCGGCATTTCGCTGTGGCTCGGCTATCCGTACTTCTTTCTGTACTGGCTCTTGCCGGTGGCGCTCGCGCAACCGCTCTTGCGCGCCATCCTGCTGGCCGAGCACATGGGCTGTAGCAACGACGCCGACATGCTGGGCAACACGCGCACCACGTACACGGTTTGGCCGGTGCGCTTCTTGATGTGGGAGATGCCGTATCACGCCGAGCATCATCGCTTCCCGGCGTTGCCGTTCTTCTCGCTCGCGCGCGCCCACGTTCGCCTCGAGCCCTACCTTTCGGTGGTCGAGCGCCAGGGTTACTCCGGGTTGCACTTCGGCCTACTCAAAGCTTTTCGGAAGAGCCCGGCACTTTCCGCCAACGACACCCCGAAGGAGGCACGAAGTGAATAGCTTAGGGAAAATTGCGGCAGAAAAAGGCATCCGCTACTTCTTGGTCTCCTTCAGCGACCTGCGTGGTGTGCAGCGCGCGAAGCTCGTTCCCGCGCAGAGCATCGATCGCATCGCGGCCGAGGGCGCGGGCTTCGCCGGCTTCGCCGCCTGGCTCGACATGACTCCCGCCGATCCGGATGTACTGGCTATGGCCGATCCCAAGAGCATCATTCAGCTTCCGTGGAAGCCCGAGGTCGCCTGGGTGGCGGGTGATCTCACGATGAACGGCAAACCGGTCGAGCAATCCCCGCGGCGCGTGCTGGCGCGCCAAGTGCAACGCGCGGCCGAGCTCGGCTACGCGGTGCGCACGGGAGTGGAGTGTGAGTTCTTCGTGCTCAGCGCGGACGGCAGCGCCGTGGGCGACTCGGCTGACTTGCAGAGCAAGCCTTGCTACGACCAACTCGCCCTGATGCGCCGTTACGATTTGATCTCGAAGATCTGCGACAACATGCTGGCTCTCGGCTGGGGTCCGTATCAAAACGATCACGAGGATGCCAATGGCCAATTCGAAATGAATTGGACGTATGACGATGCGCTCGTGACCGCGGATCGTCACGCTTTCTTCAAATACATGGTCAAGACCTTGGCCGAAGCCGAGGGGCTGCGCGCGACCTTCATGCCCAAGCCGTTCTCCAACCTCTCGGGCAACGGCTGCCACATGCACCTCTCGCTCTGGGATCAAAAGGGCGAGAACGTGTTCCGCGATCGGCAGGGGGAGCTCGGGCTCTCGCGCTCTGCCTATGAGTTCATCGGCGGCGTGTTGCACCACGCCGAGGCGCTGTGTGCCATCACCAACCCGACCGTGAATTCGTTCAAGCGCATCAACGGTGCGAGCACGTTGTCCGGCGCCACCTGGTCGCCCAACACCATCAGTTACTGCGGCAACAATCGCACGCACATGATCCGCATTCCGGACGTGGATCGCTTCGAGCTGCGCCTGCCCGATGGCGCAACCAATCCTTATTTGTTGCAAGCCGCAGTGATCGCCGCCGGTCTCGATGGCTTGAGCCAACGTCGGGACCCCGGCCCACGTTTGGACAACAACATGTACACCGACCCGCTGCCAGCGAGCGAAGTGCGTCGCTTGCCCTTGAATTTGCTGGATGCCATCCGTGCGCTGCAGAAAAATGAGGTGCTCGGTAGTGCTCTGGGCGCTCCGTTCATCGAGGCGTACACCAAGCTGAAGGAGCGTGAATGGCACGAGCACCACGCGCAGATTTCGCCCTGGGAAAGGCAAGCGACTCTCGATTGCTGAACGCCGACTGCGTACCTCGGACGTGGTGCGAGGTGCGTCGTGGGCCCTCCGAGCGCCCCCTCCCCAGCGTCTGGGAGCGACCGCGATTGACCTAGCCGAGGCACGAGCGGATGCTCCGCGCAGGCCGAGCAGGAGGACCCGCGATCGCCTCGCGGCGGTCCCCGCAGCCTGCAAATTTCTGTTCTAGACGTTTGACGCGCCTGCGTCGCCTGGCTAGCGAAGGGGGGCCTTCAATTCGACTTCATCGGGGGAGCTGCGGCGTTGAGTATCACTTCGATCTGGCTGAGCGCACGGCGCCACGTCCTCTGGCTGGTGGCGGCGTTGGCGCTGCTCGTCTCGTCTCCGTCCTTGTTTGCCGACTTCTACTCCGACGATCAGGGGATGGTGCTCGCGCTGGAGGGCGTCGCGCCGCCGATGATTCCGGGTCCGTTTCACTTGTACTCGTTCATGACCGGCGCGCCCGGCGAGCGCGCTGCGCTCGTGCGCGACAGCCAAGTGCCGTGGTGGACGGTCGACGGCATTCGGCTGGCATTTTGCCGACCACTGTCCAGCGCGCTGCTCGCCCTCGACCATGCGCTCGCGGGCCGCAACCCGCTGCCGTATCACGTGCATTCCCTGGCTTGGTACGCCGCTGCCGTGGTCGCCGCTGGAGCCCTCTTTCGACGCCTGCTGCCCGAGCGCGAGGCGGCGACGGCCGCGGTAGTGTTCGCGATTGCGCCAGCGCATTGGATGCTCGCAAGCTGGCCCTCGGCCCGCCACGTCGCGATCTCGGGCGCGCTTGGCATCGCTGCGCTGCTCGTGCACCTCGAGGCGCGCACGCGGCGCGAAGGCACTCGCACTTGGCCATTGTTTGCGCTGCCGTTAGGCGCGTTCGCGCTCGCTGGCGGTGAGACCGCGCTCGGCGTGTTCGGCTATATTGCCGCCTACGAGCTCGTGGGGCGGCGCGATGCGCTCGCGTCGCGCTTGCGCGCGCTGGCGCCGTGGGCAGCGCTTTTGTTCGCGTACGCGCTGATGTACAAAGGGCTCGGCTTCGGGGTGCGCGGAGCGGGCGCGTACATCGACCCCATCGCCCAGCCGCTCACGTACCTGAGCGTCGTGCCCAGCCGGCTTGCGGTGTACGCCAGCGCGGCTTTGCTCTGCGTTCCTTCCGAGCTGACCGTGATCGCGCCGAGTAGTGTGCCGCTGCTTGCCGGGCTGGGCGTCGCCGCGGCACTCACGCTCGCGTGGCTCTTGGCTCGCGCGCTGCGTTCGCTCGGCGCCGAGCTCACGCGCACGGTGTCGTGGTTGCTGCTCGGGGCGCTGCTTGCGGTGTTGCCCGGCCTGGCCAGCATCCCAGGTGACCGGGTTTTGTTTTTGAGCAATCTCGGTGTCGCGGCGGCACTTTCGGTCGTGTTGACCCATGCTTGGGCAAGGGCGGAAGGCGGATTCCGACTTTGGCTTTCGCGCCTGGGCGTTGTCGTGTTCGGTGTGGTGCACGTCGTGCTCGCGCCGTTGTCCTTTGCGTTCGGTGCTTGGCAGCTGGCGACGACGTCGCACGCGGCGCTCGCCGCAGCCTCACAGGCCGAGATCCCGGTGCGCCCCGGCCTCACCGTGGTTGGCATTGGGCTCGCCGATCCGCTGGTTGGTATGTATCTGGGCGGCGCGCTGTACCTCGCACCGCGCCCCGAGCCCCGGCCGCGGGCGGTCTACTTACTGTCGATGTCTGCCCACCGGCACCGGGTACGCCGCATCGACGACAGGACTTTGGAGATCTCGCTGCTCGGCGGCACCCTGCTCGACGAGGCACTCGAATACCTGTTCCGCGGGCACGGCTCGCCGCTCCGGGTGGGTGATGTCTCGTCGCTCGGCGCCTTCTCCGTCCGCGTGCTGGATGAAGACGCGGGGCGCCCCACGCGCTTCTCGGTTCTGTTCGACCGTTCGCTCGACGATCCCTCGCTCGCGTTCGTGATCTGGAAGCGCGGCGGCTTGCGCGCCCTGGTGCCGCCGCGGGTTGGAGCGGAGATATACGTGGAGCACGAGCTCGGCCCCATGGGCATTTAGCCGCGCGCGTCGTCTCGGCTCAGGTCACGGTAATAGACCGTGGTACTGCACAGGCCACCGCGCGGGTAGAGCGCGTAGTCCGGGATGTCGCCGACTTTGTGCCAGCCGAGCCGCTCGTACAAGCGCGCGCCGTCACCCCCCGTCACTGAGTCGAGCACGAGTAACGTTCTTCCGCAGTCGAGGGCGGTCGCCTCAGCGGCGGACATCAAAGCCGCGCCGAGCCCTCGTCGGCGCGCGCGCCGATGCACCAGCATCTTGGCAACGTCCGCGCGGTGCGGTTGGTTTTCGGGCAGATCGAGCACGAGCTGGACGGTGCCGCACACGCCCTGCGCGTCTTCCGCGATCAGCAACGCGCGTTCGCCTGCGGCGACGCCTCGGGCGACTCGCTGCCAGAACGCCGCCGCGCGCTCGCGTGTCAATGGGAGCATGAAGCTCACCGATGCGCCGCCTTCCACGCAGTCGAGCAGCACGTTGGCAAGCGCCTGGACGCTTGACTCGTCCAGTGAGTGCACTCTTCGCACCGTGAACGCCGCGCTCATCGTCGCCCCCGCGGTTCGGAAGCGATGACGACGGCGTAGCGCGCGGCCGTACGCGTGGGATTGTGAAACATGGTGGGTTGATCCAGCGTCATGGCCAAGCAATCCCCGGTCTTCAAGCGATGGCGCTCGCGGCCCGTGGTCACGTCGATCGACCCTTCCAGCACCCAGACTTGCTGGTGAACTCGCGCGCCGTCACCGCCATTTTCGAACGCCACGCTCTCGCGAGGCGGAAAGAGTACTTCGACGATGCGCATTGGTTGCGGCGCTCCAGGCGGAGAGACGTTGCGCCGCACGTAGCCCGAGGCCGGATCTTGCCATTCGACTTGGTCCGCGCGCCGCGCGAGCGGACCACGCGGCGTGCTGTCGTCTGCGGGCCGATCGAACAACGCTGCCAGCGATGAGCCGAGGCCTGTCGCGAGCTTTTGGAGCAACGCCGCGGTCGGGCTCGTCTCGCCGCGCTCGACGAGCGAAATCATCGACCGGCTCACGCCGCACTCGTTCGCGAGCCCCTCGAGAGACAGCCCGCGTTGCGCGCGGAGCTCACGCACTCGCGCTGCGATCCGTTGGTCCACATCGCTCGCCCGATCCTTCATACCGGATCCATGTTCCAGTATATTGGATGAGCGGTCAATCGCGAATTTTCTCGGAAATAAGCCGATTCCAGCGCTAGACGCGACGCCGCGCGGCAAGCTCAGTGATTGACGTACGGGTGGGCGCCGGTCTGCCTCTCGACCTCGAGGGCCCAGGGCGAGCCTAGGTACTTGTTGACCATGGCCTCGGCCGCACCGCGGCCTTCGCTCGGCATGCCGAGGCGGTACAAGCACTTTACTTCGGTGGCCGCGAACTCCGCGGCGCGAGGCCCGGACGGCCAGAGCGCCTGCCCTTGCCGGGCCAGGTCGAGCGCGCGCTCGGGGCTCGTCTCTTCCAAGGCGTGCATTTCGGCCGCGACTGATTCCTCGGTCGGGACTGCGGCGGCAGCCGAGGCCGGCGGCTCCGATGGGTGCGGCGGCGCGTCCGCCTCCAGCGCTAGGCTCGGCTCAGGCGCGGCGCGCGCGATCTCGGCCACGGTCGGCTCAGCCGCGGGCGGTGACGCTTGGGAGGCGGGCTTCGGATCGCTGCGGGCCAGGACGAAGACGACTCCGGCTAGTGCGAGAACCGGAGTTACGAACAGCAGTGCCCGCCGTGGCAGGCTCATGCAGTGACTAGGGGCACGTCAAGTCCGCCGCGTGAGCAGTCTTGAGGTTGTTCATGGGCACTTGCATCGCGGGCCAAATGGTCACTGCGCCCGACGTGGGGCCGGGATTGTCCGGGCTCACGTACTGCCACGCCCAAGCGCCGGAATATTGGTTGCCGTACAGGTTCGTGTACAGGTCGGCGGCAGCCACGCCGTCCGTGAGATCCGTCCAGAATTCGCCAATCACGACCTTCTTGTCGAGACCCCAATAGCTCACCGGGTGCAGGAAGGGGCTGAATGCGTTCGCGCCATTCCAGGTGTTGTAATAGTGGACCTCGTAGAAATCGAGCGTGCCATTGGCTTTGCTGCCCGCGGCGAGCAATGCCGCATCGGACCAGAGATTTTTGCCTTTGCTGGGCGAGAGCGTGCTGAAGTTATTGGCGCCGTTCGTGACCAGCGCCGTGGGATCGGCGTTGTGGATCGCGCTCGTGAACCAATTCACGGTCTTCTGCAGGTTCACGGCCGCGGTGCGGCTGGCCTGCGGGTTCGTCCACCCGCCATTGTCGCTCGACATGCCTTCGGGCTCATTGAAGATCTCCCAAGCGAACAGGCCGTGATAGCCCTTGAGCGCGGTGACCAGGGGAGTGAGCACGTTGTCGATGTACGCTTGGCGGTTGGTGTCGTTCTCCAGCAAGAGCTTGTTGTTGGCGAGCACGTCAGCATTGCTGGTTTGGCCGGAGTCCAGCATGCCGAAGGACCAAATGCTGATCACGACGCCAACCCCTTCGGCCGAAGCTGCATCGAGTATCTTTTTCACGTCCGCGATGTTCTCGGCGGAGATGGGCTTCGCCTTGCCGCTCGCGTCGTAGCCGGGCGTGGTCATGCCAGTGGTATGGAACCACCAGCGAACGGCGCTGCCGCCGGCGGCCTTCACGTTCTTGAACAGCGCGGTGAACTTGGTGATGTCCGGATTCGGGATGTCGTTGGCGAAGTTGATCCACGCCACGTTCACGCCGCTCGCAAACTTGGGCCGGCACACGCCGCCCGGGCTGCCGCCGCTGCCCGCGGCCGAGCCAGCCGCACCCGCGGCGCCACCCGTTTGCACGGCGCCACCTGCACCGCTCGCGCCCGCGGCTCCACCCACGCTCGGCAGGCCGCCTGCGCCGGCTCCACCCCCGCCGGCGGGGGTTCCCGCCGTGGCTCCCGCACCTGCCACGCCCGGCGTTCCCGCGCTGGGCGCGTTACCGCCAGTGGCGGAGCTACCTCCGCTGCTAGCGCCTGCGCCCGAGGTCGGCGGCTCGCCACCATCAGTACTGCTGCAAGCGGAAGAAAAGGCTGCGCACAGCGCGAGCACGCAAGACGAGACGAGCGAATAGCGCCCGTGAGCGGCGATAGGCATGAACAGAGCTCCTACGAGTGGTTGCTTTGTCTAGCATGAACGAGGTGCTCGCGAATCACACGCGCACACGATCTGGAACTGGTCGCAACCGCGCTCGACCGTTACACACAGTCGCTGCGGAACCTTCCGTACGGAGTTTAATAAAGACCGCTTGCCTATCGCCGAGCCCTCGGTTGGCGAGCCGCTTGGACCGGTTCAGTCTCCGGTTGGATTGGGCGCTCGCCAGGCGCGTTCGAACGGCAAGCGCCAGGCGTGTGGGGCGACCAGCGAGTGGATGACGTTTGGACCCCAGCTGCCCGGCGAATACATGCGCACCGGAGGCGGCGCGTCGAGCAGCGGTTGCGCTTTTTCCCAGAGCGTCTCTATACCCTCGGCAGTGGTGAACAGCGTGTAATCACCACGCATGGCATCCAAGATCAGCCGTTCGTACGCCTCCAGCACTTCTCCCGCATGCCCAGTGTCATGCATCGCGAATTGCAGGCTCAGCTTATCCAAGCGCATGCCCGGCCCCGGGCGCTTGCCGTAGAACGACAGAGACATCTTCGATGCATCGGCCAAGTCGAACGTCAAGTGATCGGGGCCTTGCGACCCAACACCAGAGCCCGGCGGGAACATGCTCTTGGGCGGCTCGCGGAAGGCGATGGAGATGATGCGCTGCCCTTCGGCCAGGCGCTTGCCGGTGCGCAAGTAGAACGGCACGCCCGCCCACCGCCAATTGTCGATGAAGCACTTGAGCGCGATGAACGTCTCGGTGTCAGACTCCGCGTGAACGCCGTGCTCCTGGCGGTAACCGATGTACTGCCCGCGCACTACGTGATCGGGTACGAGCGGCAGAAGGCAGCGAAAGACCTTGTTCTTCTCCTCGCTGATCGGGTTGGGCTCGAGCGAGGTGGGCGGCTCCATGGCCATGAAGGCCAGGATTTGGAACAAGTGCGTGACCACCATGTCGCGGAAGGCACCCACGGTCTCGTAAAAGCCCACGCGCTGCCCGAGCCCGAGCGTCTCGGGCACGTCGATTTGCACGTGGTCGATGAAGTTACGATTCCAAATCGGCTCGAACAGACCGTTGGCGAAGCGAAACGCGAGGATGTTCTGCGCGGGCTCCTTGCCCAAGAAGTGATCGATACGAAAGATCTGCTGTTCGGTGAACACGTCGTGCAAGCTCGCGTTCAACGCGACTGCGCTCGCCAGATCGGTGCCGAACGGCTTCTCCATGACCACGCGTGAGCGTTCGATGAGCCCGGCTTCGCCCAGCATGCGGGCCGCGGACAAGGCCGCGCTCGGGGGCACGCTCAAGTAGTGCAGGCGCCGGCTTTCCCCGGTGAAAGTTTGCTCGGCGCGCTCCGCGGCGGCTTTCAATGCCGCGGGCCCTGCCTTGAGCGGCACATAGTCCAGAGTGGCGGCAAACGCGGCCCACGCCTCATCGGTCACCGGGCGATGCGAAAACTCGGCCAAGGCGGCGCGTGCGAAGGTGCGAAACCCTTCGGCATCCATTTCGTCGAGCGACACGCCGATGATGCGGCAGCCGGGGATGAAACCGGAGTTCGCTAGATGAAAGAGCCCGGGCAGCAGCTTCCGGCGCGACAAATCGCCCGTGGCTCCGACGAGCACGACCAAGTGTGGATACCGAGGGCCGACGCGCCCAGACCCCTTTACTTCTGTGCTCATGCCCCTTTGTACTCGAGGCGCGCGCCACGCCGCGCGCGTTTTTGAGAAAAATGCTCGAGCCCTTGGCGCCGCAGCGCGCATTGTGTCGCGGGTGTGACACGCCGCGCACCGTCAGGCTTCAGGTGGGGATGCGCCGTGCAATTGCGGCTCAATTGCAAGTGACGGGCTTGACGTCGTACACCACGTTTCCGGCCGTGAGCCCGCTGATTGTCACGCGGTAGGTCTTGCCGGCTTCCGCGGTCCAGCCGTCGGGGTCGAAGCTCATCGTGTCTTGCCCGTAGCCTTGCGACAGCGCCTGCTGCGTCACGGGCAAGTTCATGTTGTCGTCGACACGCAGCACGCTGGCCGTGGCTTTGGCGATGCCCGCGAGCGAGCCCTCGAAGCTCCACTGCTTGTATTTCGCCATCTCGATCGGTGCGAAGCCCGCGGGCGGCACCGCGTTCCAATTCGGCTTCGGCCCAGTGCCCTTGCTCGCGAATACGCGTAGGCAGCTGGCATTGCCGTATTGGCCACCCTTCTCCCAATAGCCGATGCCGATTGGATTGAGCGGCGGGTTCAGCACCCAACGCCGGTGCCCGAGCGTCGTTTCATTGCCGTTGTCTTCCATGTACTGATCGATCGACTGGGCGGGTGTTCCCGAGCCCCAAGCGATGTTGCTTTGGCCTGCCGTGGCCGCACCGTTGGCCGTGTAGCATTTGGCGGCGCTCGTCGGTTTGTGGGGGCTGTCCGCGCTCTTGAAGTCCCACCACGACTCGAGGTTGGCGCACGCCTGTGCATCGGCGTCGTACTGCGCGTCGTCGCTGACTGGGCCGAGCCCCTCGAGCCAGCGGAACATGTTGATGCGCACGAGCGTATCGGTGATGGCTCCGGGCTTGAGGGAGCCCGCGGTACATTCGGTCACCGTCGCGGTCATTGGCTTGGCTTCGGTCACCACGTGCCCGGCCTTCCATTGGCTACAGACGTCGGCTTGAGTGTGGGTGGTCGGATCACCCACGGGTGCAGCCGTGCACGTGCCGCCCTGGGAGACGAAACCCGGGTTGCACACGCACGTCTTGGTGGCAGCTTCACACTTCGAGTTTGCGCCGCAAGCGGTGGGGCAGGTCGCGGCTGCGCCGCCGCTGCCCGCGCTGTTCGAGCCGGCCATGCCGTTGCTCGCGCCGGCGTTGCTCGCACCGCCGGTGTTGGCGCCACCGGTGCTCCCTCCGCCAGTGGCGCTGCCGCCCGCCGTACCGACTCCGCCGGCACCGGCTGCGTTGCTCGCTCCGCTACTGCCTGCGCCGCTCGGACCGCCGGCGTTGCCCACTGCACCTGCATTGCCGACGTTGCCGCCGTTGTTGCTCGCGCCCCCGCCGCTTGCGCCCCCGCCGTCCGACGAGCTACACGCGACGAGCGCCCCGCTCGCGAGGGTCAGCGCCGAGCCGAGCAAGCCGAGTGTCTTCGAGCGAGCGAGGGTGAGCTTCATGCCGTCATTATCGAGCGGCGTGGGCCATTCGGCTCATCGATTGTGCTCGTGTCTGCTCAGAGCGTGCGGTTTTGCACGTGTGATTCGAGCCTCAGTGAAGACGTTTCGTGTCCATGTTCGCTCGCGAGCCAGGGCTACACTGTAAGAGACTGTGGCCAACTTAGACGGCGAGTGATGCAGATTGGCCGGCTAGGAACCGACGCAATGCATGTTTTACCTCCAGCGTGCTCGCGATCACGTGTCCCCCGTCGTGCTCGACGAGCTGCGGCTTTTCGAAGCGCTCGGCCAGCGCCCGCGACGCCTCGGGCACTACAATGCGGTCGGCGCCACCGATCAGGTGTAGCGAGGGCAGCGCGTAGCTCGCGGCTGCGGCGTACAACGCGTCGTGGGTCGGGTCGTTGCTCATGAAGCCGCTGACCAAGATCGCAAACCCGAAGCAGAGTGGCTGCTCGGTAGTCACGCGCCGATCGGCCGCGCGCATCCCGACCAAGAGCCCAGCCAGCGCCGCCCCCTGACTAAAGCCAAAAATTCCGTCGAAGGGCCCGCTCGTGGCGAACAGTTGTACGATCGCGTCGCGCGTCCGCTGCCAACCCTCGTAGTGCTTGATGGGGGGCGCCTGCCCGTCGATCGCGACCGCGTTCCACCACCCCGAACGCCCATCGGCGAGACTTGGCGCATCCGGGCACACGAGCTCGACTTGGGGCTCCAGCTCCCCGAATGCCCCTTGCATCTGCGTGCGCAGGGCGGCGCCGCTGCCGCGAAACCCGTGCAGACACAGCAGACGAAGGCGGGGCACGCCCGAGAGCTTAGGGCTCGCGAATGGCTAAGTCGATCGCTCTCGCGGCCAATGCATCTGGACCGCGGACGCTCCTGGCGCGGCTCCGGGTGACTCGCGTTGAGGGGCAGCCGCCCTGAACGGCTGACGTCCCAATGCGCTGGGACACCGCTTCATCTCGAAAATGGTGTTCGGGGCCGAACGCTATCTTCTGCACGCAAATGGCTCTGCGGCGCCGCACGTGAGCAAGATGGGGGTTGATGGGGCTCCTCAAGCAAGATGTATCAATCCGGGGAGCAACTCGAGCGACGTGAACCGTGATCGAGATTTATTGATGGGGCCGCGTTACGGCGCAGAGCACTCAACCTTCGGCGCCCCTGCCGCCGCGCACGCAATCGCGCAGCCCCCGCGCGGCGCTTCCACTCAAGCCTAGCCATTCGCCGGCCCTGAGCAGTTAGCCGCACCTGGAAACAACCGAGCCAGCGCAAAAGCCGCAGCCCCGAAGCGACTCAACCCGGCTGGTGCTCGATTTCCGGGCGAGACTCGAAGAACTTGTTGGTGTCGGCCGAATTGTAGCGGGCGTAGTCGATCGCCCAGGGCGTGATCTGGCTCTTCCCGTCCTTGTATTTGACGGTCATCGCCATCGGCGTCACCGAGCGATAGCTGCTGTCGGCGGGGATGTCTTTGTTGTCTTGGCCACCGGCGGAGAACAAGGTGATGAGCAGCTGATTGGCGTCGTCGTACACGCGGCGAAAGCCCTCGTTCACCTTTTCGTGGCCGCGCACGAGTGTGTGACAGCCGACCCGATGTAAAAAGGCTTGGCTCTGAAGTCTGCCGAACGGAAAGCGCGAGGATTGCTCCTGCAACGCGGCCGGGATCACGTCGGCCGAGCTCGGGTCGCTCCACATCATTTGGAAACGGATGTCCCAATCGTTCAGGCTCGATAGGTCCTGATACTTTTCTTTGAGCAACAGATCGCGCGCGATGCCACCGTGCACGAACAAAAGGCGCTCGAAGAACAGCATGTTGGGCAGCGCGTCGAACAGCTGCATGTAATGCGCGAACACCTCCTGCGAGAGGTGCGGCTTGAGCGTGTTCATCGCCTCACTGGGCCGCACGGCGCCCAGCACTCGCCCTTGGTGCTCGATGTAATACTCGTGGTTTCCGCGCAGCAGGTAAACGTGATCTGGCGCGCGCAGGAAGAGCTGCATGGCGGAGCGCAGCACGCCTTGGTAGCTGAACATGCCGCGATCGATGTAATCCCCGAGCAAAACCAGCTTGGGCTCTGGGTTGTGCTCCGGATCGGCCACGAAAGCGTTCACTTTGGCGAAAAAGTCGGACTGCATCAGCACGGCTTTCAAGCAGCTGTAACAGCCGTGTAAATCTCCCACCACGATCAGCTCGTACTCGCGCCCGGGCTTGGGCTGCAGCATGTGCACGTGCCCGTCCAGGAAGGGGGTCGAGCCTTTCAGCTCGGCGACCGAATGCTTGCCCTTGAGCTTGCCGTTCCCTGCTTGGCGCTGCTCGTCGAGCTTCGCAATCACGCGATCGATGAGCTTGCGATCGGCTTCGACCTGTTGCCGCAAGCGCGCGGGGTTGGCCGTGTAGTGCTGCTCGAACTGGTCGAAGAACGGGTGGTTCTCCGAGGCCGGCACGAGCTTCTCGCCCTTGGAGACGGCGCTCGTGCGCGCTTCCGACTCGTCCTCGAGCAGCTCGACGCCTAGATCTGCCTCTAGCAGGGCGGCGAGCTCACCGCGAAACTTGAGCTCGGCTGGGTGCACTTGGCCATCCGCTCGGATGAGCTCATCGATGGTGTCCATCAGCTGCTCTTGATTGCTCGCGTCGAAGCTCTTGAAAATCTCGAAGCAACGTAGCTTGAGCTTGGAGTGCACGAAGGTATCTTGCGCTTCCCCCTCGGCCACCGCTTCGGTGAACAAGTCCTTCACTTGCCGGTCGATGCCTTCGAACACCTCGTGGAAATGCTTGGTGAACTTCTCCACCAGCTCGCCGCGCAGCTGCTGCTCGGACTCGGCCACCGCGTCGTGAACACGGCTCTCGATCAGCTTCCTGACGTAGCTCCGGACGAACTCTTTCTCGGAGTCGTCGAAATCCCCGTCGATGTAGCCGAACGTCGTCAGGTAGAAAATCACCGCGCGCATTTGCTTGTCCGCGGTCGGCCCGTCCTGGCTGAACTTCAACATGACCGAAAACGATAGGACCCCTCGCGAGCGGGATCCAGCCCAATTGCCGGCCAGCGCAGAAACCACCCGCGCCCGCCGTTCGGCGCTTCGCTGGGCCGATATAGTGCGTCGGGCGAGCGCAGCTTGGGGTGGCTTAGGGTCCGGTGTAAGCAAATGAGGTTTGTGTGGAATGCGATGCGCATCGTAGACGGCGAGGTTAGCCAGGCCGAGCGTGCGCTCGAGCTCACCAGAACTTGCCCGTCGTACAGCGTGACGTCGCCGTCGATCAGTCCGCGCGGGTTGAGGCGCAAAAAATGAGCCTGCTCTTGAGCGCCGGTCCTGACTTCGACCGGCCGCTCCGTAAGCGATCTGCAACGCGGCCAGTAGCAGGCGGACTTTGTGGGTGTTTCCGGACAGGGGGGTGCCGCGCACCGTCAGAGGCAGCGCGCCGCACGGCAGTGACGAAGCCCTTGGTTTGCGGCTATCCTGACGCTCAACCCATGCCCAAGGCTCGGAAAAAGGTCGCGGAAAAGGTCGCGAAGGCCGGTCGAGCCAAGCCGAAAGCAGTGACGGGCGAAGGTGCCGTGGACCCGACGTTCGCTCCGATTGTCCAGGCGTTCGCAGACGACTCGAACGTCAGCCGGCGGCGCATGTTCAGCTCACCGTCGGTGCTGAGCGTCGACGGCAAGATCTTCGTGATGATGGTGCGCGGCAAGCTCGTGCTGAAGCTGCCCAAAGCGCGAGTCGAAGAGCTGGTGGATGCGGGCAAGGGGAACCATTTCGATCCCGGCCACGGGCGGTTGATGAAAGAGTGGCTGTCGCTTGCTGGGCGCACTCCGCCGTGGCTCGGGCTAGCACGCGAGGCGTATCGCTTCGTCAAAGGCGCCGCGCGCTAGCGGCCGGAGCTCGCGTATGAGCAAGCCGTCTACGGGCCTCGGTGATTCGCATAACTTCGGGCGCCGGGTTTCGCTCGGCGCAGGTCGCGTGCACAAGCCGCGTACCCTGCTCTGGGAATGGCTGATGTTGGCGTCCGAAAGCCCCCTTCGCGAGTTGCTCGACGAAGCTTCGGCCAGCGCTGGGCTCGGCCCCGATGCGTTTGGCTTCTTGCCGACGCTCGAGTTCTTCGAGCTCGATGCTGTATCGGGTGGGCACGTGGAAAGAGCTCAGCTCGAGCCACTGCCTCTGCTGGACAATGAAGGGAAGCGCGCCCTGGCGCGGATTGTCGGGCGCTCGCTTGCCCTGTGGAGCTGGCTCGGCGTCGCGGATCTGCACTGGGAAAACTTGATCTTGGGTGTGGATCGCCGCGGGCGCACCGTGTTCGGCCCGTTAGACGTCGAGCTGATTTTGGCCGACTTGGCGCGCCCGACCGAGACCAAGCTACTCCCAGACGCCGACCGAGAGTACGCGGAGGTTTGCCGGCACGCCGCGGGGGTGCGTCGAGTGCTGCCTCACCTGGGTAAGCCGATCGCTGCCGCCGATCTGGTCGAGATGGCCGGTGCTTATTTGAGCACGCTGAGCTTCCTAGATCGCCAAGCGACGGCCATTGCCGAGGTGTTTCAGGCGCTGCCTGATCTGCGGCGCGCTCCGATCCGCATTTGCCTGCGAAGTACCGCCGAATACGTGGACGCGGATGCGCGGTCGCTGTGGCCCCCGCTGCTCGAAGCCGAAATCGAGCAGCTCGCGCGTGGCGATATTCCGTATTTCTTCCGCTTGTACGGGCGCCCGGGCATTCACTACTTCGGCAATGAAGCCCTGAGCGAGCTGAGGCAGCTGCCAACGAGCGGGGACGTGCCGCAGCTCGACCCGATCCTGCGGCTGTCGCGCGGATTGCGCTCTCCGTCGCGGAAGCGCTTGCGGGCCGAGGGGTTGTTCACCCTGCTCGGCGCGTTCGACCATCCTTCCTTGAGCGGCAAGCACCAAAATCAGGAGCTGGAGATCGCTTTCCGAGGGCGCACGCTCGTGGTGCGCTTGGCGGATGGTGAGGAGCTGGAATCGCGCCGGGATCTGCGTGCGTTCGTGGGCAGCGTGTATTTGCCGTGCCAGTGCGGCGAGGTACGCTCGGTTTTCGTGCCCGAAGTCACGCGCTGCGCGGCTGGCAGCTGAGGCCGTGCCCGGCCCCGGGAGGGATCTTGCGTGCGCGGGCGCCAGCGGCGTTCTACGCTCCGGTCGCTTTGAGCGACTTCACCTGTGCCACCTGTCACCGCCCGAGTGCGGCCTGTGTTTGCGACCGCATCGTGCAGCACTCGACTCTGCGCCGGATCCTGATCTTGCAACACCCGCAGGAGCAAGATGCCCTTCTGGGTTCCGCGCAGATCTTGGGCGCTAGCTTGCCGAAGGCACAAATCGTCGTCGGCCTCAGCTGGCGGAACTTGGCGCATGCCCTCGGCCAGGAGGGGGTGGATGTCCAGCGTTGGGCCGTGCTGTTCCCCGACAGCGAGTCGGAGGGCGATCAGGTCACCGGTCGCGGCGGCGTGGTCAGCGCACCCGCGGCACTGGAAGGGCTCGTCGTCCTCGACGGCACTTGGTCCAAAGCCAAAACCTTGTGGTGGCGGAACCCGTGGCTGCTCAAGCTCAAACGCATGACGCTCAAGCCGGGTCAGCCCTCGATTTACGGGCGCATGCGCGCCGAGCCGCGGCGTGAGTTCGTCTCCACGCTGGAATCCGTCGCTGCGGCCCTCACCTTGTGCGGCGAGCCGCCAGAGATCGAAGCCGGGCTTTTGCGAGTGTTCCGCACGCTCGTGCAGCGAGTGCGAGACGCGAATCTCATCCCGCCCCCCGCACGCCGTGGTCCGCCGAGCCGCGGGGCGCGTCCAGCGCGCCCCGCCGGTCCGCGCACGCCGAAGTGAGAGCGCTCACGTGCCCAACCGGAGCCAGGTGTCGACGCCGAGCTGAGTCAAGAATTCGCGATCGTGGCTTGCGACGACGAGCCCACCGGGCCACGCGCGCAGCGCCTCGGTCATGGCGCGCTGTGCGGTGAGATCGAGGCTGAAGGTCGGCTCGTCCAGCATCAGTAATTCGATCGCAGGCCTGCGCTGAAAAAGGCAAATCAACGCGGCGCGCGCTCGCTCGCCGGGACTGAGCGAGCACAGTGGGCGTTGGGCTAGGGCCAGCGGAAACTTGTGCGCGACGAGCACGCGCGCCAGATCTGATTCATCGGCGGTGGCGCGCTCGACCGACAGCGCGTCGTGCAAAGAGACTTCGAGCATCCAGTTCTCGCCGCCTTGCGCGATCGCGCCAATCTTTCCGAGCTCGCGCCGGGCGGTACCCGAAGCCGGAGCACGCATACCGAGCGCGATGTCGAACAGGGTGCTTTTCCCAGCCCCGTTCCGACCGACCACCGCCACGCGTTGTCGTCCGAGGCGCAGGTCGAGCGCCTGGAACAGGGTCCGTTCGGCCACGCGCGCGGACACGTCCCTCAAGACCAAAAGGTCGTCCCGCACTTCGTCGGGCAAAGTCGGCACGGGCAACGTGAGCGCCAGGTCGACGGTCAGCGCGCGGCGCGCGGACTGACTCCATTGGCGGAGTGAGTTCAGCCGTGCTTCGCGGAGCTTGCCGAGCCGACCGTGGCTGACTTGGGCCGCCGAGCGCTTGAGATTGAGCCGCATGCGCGAGGTGGCTCGGTCGAGCTCGGCGCAGCGCCCGGCGCGCTTCTTACGAGCTTTGCGGCGCGCCACTCGCCCACTGTGCTCTTCCCGAGCCGCAAGCCGATTGAGATTGCTCACGTATCGCAGCTGCAGCTCGTGGTGCTCCCTTTCGAGCACGGCGTCGAGCTCGCTCAGGGTGCCCGAGAAGTACCGACAGCCCGCCTCACTGGCGAGAAAGAAATGCTGGAAATCTTGGAGCAGCCGGCGATCGTGCGAGACAACGACGAGGCCGCCGGGCCACCCAGCCAACCAGCCGCGAAGCCAAGCGACGCCCGCATCGTCCAGGTGATCGGTCGGTTCGTCGAGCAGCAAGACGTCGGCGCCGGATGTTTGGGCGCGGCTCAACGCGAGCTTGCGTTGCTCGCCGTGACTGAGCGAGCGAACGCCGCGGTCACTGGCTGAGGCTTCAGGCAACGCTTGCGGCACGTAGTGCAGCGTGCCGCGCCTCACGACGTTGCCCTGGGCGACATCGAGCTCACCCGCAAGCACCGCGAGCAGGGTCGACTTACCGACGCCGTTGCGCCCGATCAGGGCCACTCGTTCATTGGTAAGGCTCAAGCTCAGGCCTTCGAACAAGGGGCGCCCACCGGCGGCTCGGATGGTGGCGTGATTGACTTCGATCGAGGCTCTGCTGGTCATGGTGTCTCCTTCAGTGCAGCCCGAACCTTGGACAGCACGCTGGCCGGCCCTTGGACTCGAAGCGTCAGGCCCCGCTCGCTCGCTTCACTCGCTAGGACCCGACATTTGCCGTAAATCAGCGCCAGAACTCGAGCTGCTGCATACGGCACGAAGCAAGTGAGCGGCTCTTCGTCGCGGCGTACTCGGCCGATCAATGTTTGCCCGAGCGTGGCGACGGCCGCCGCGTCGCGGGCGCTGAGCGCTACCCAAGGTTGCCCGCCGCTCCAGCGCTCGAGCTGTTCGGGGTCGGGCGGCACAGCGAGCTGATCCAGCTTGTTGAAGACGTAGAAGCGCGGCACGTCTGCGGCACCCATGCGTTCGAGCAGCTGTTGGGTCGTTCGCAATTGTTCTTCACGTTCGTAGTCGGCGGCATCGACGACGATCACGAGCAAGGATGCGTCATGGATCTCGGCCAAGGTAGACTCGAAGCTAGCCAACAGTCGATCCGGCAAACGCCGAATGAAGCCGACCGTGTCGCTCACTACCACTTCACCGCCGTGTCGCGTCAGGCAACGCGAGGTCGTGTCGAGGGTTTCGAACGGGCGATCACGCGCGGACAGCTCTGCCTCGGTGAGCGCGTTCATCAACGAAGTCTTGCCGGCGTTGGTGTAACCGACGAGTACTAGCCGATGACAGGAGTCGCGCTGCTGGCGCTGGGTTCGCGCCGAGGCCTCGAGCCGGCCCAAAGCCTTTTTCAGCTCGGATAGGCGGCCGTCGAGCTTGCGGGCCAGCAGCTCGGAGGCCGTCTCGCCGGGACCACGACCGCCCGTGATGCCACCCACCTGCTGGTCCATGTCCAGCCCCAGGCCGCGGATCCGCGGCCTCAAGTACTCGAGCTGAGCGACCTCGACTTGGATGCGCGCGCGCCGCGTCTTGGCGTGACGGAGAAACACGTTCAGGATGATGCCCTCACGATCGCAGACAGGGATGCCCGCCACGTCTTCGAGATTGCGCGTTTGTGATGGAGACAGCTCGGCGTCCAACACCAGCATCGTTGCGCCGCACGCGCGCGCCCGGTCCGCGAGATCACGAGCCGTGCCCTTACCGAGCACGGTGCGCGGGTTTGGCTCGGACAAATGGCAAAGCTCCCGACCGACGATGTTGCCGCCCTGGCTCTGTACGAGCGAGACGATCTCATTGAGTCGTGCTGCGCGAACCATCGGATCGCGCTCGGCGCCGACCGAGGCAACGTACACACTGCTGCCTTCGGCGTCGTTGCTCGTGGAGCGCCGCTCCTCACGAGCCTGCCAATGCTCGACCAAGCTTTCCAAACGGCCGTCGTCGGCCAGGGGGACTTCGGAGTGCTCGGAAACGGGGTTTGAGCTGAATTTGAGCATGAATCTTCCAATCTGCGGACTGCGATGCTGCCGCGACCTCACACGTGCGCGTCGCGTCGGCTCGAAGACGAAGCACCGCGCAAGACGCGCATGGCGCGAAACACACATGCAGGGGCACGTGTGTTCTCACGCTGCGGCGGCCTAGGGAGCTCGGGACGCGGAACTGCGCGCTGAGCAACGGACTTACGCCCGCTTACGGCCTCAATGACGTAAGCGTGGGCGCATTCACCGGCAATACGGGCTCAGCGCGGGACGCTCAAGCCGTACTCAACGAGCCGTGAGCTCGAGGCAGGTCGCGGAGCGACGAACACGCCTCGAGCAGCTCGATTCGGTAGTTCTTAGACGAACGAAGTCCACATAGCGCGTCAATACCTAGCACACTCGTCATGCTCGTCAAGAGCGCTGCCAGGCTGGCCGAGGTGTTGCTCTCGCCAACGGCCCAACCGTTCAATCCGGTGCTCACGATCCGCTTGTGTCGCTCGAGCCGCGGCAAGCATTTTTCGCCCAGCGCGAATACCAGCTGATTCACGAAACGTACTTCGAGCCCGGCGTTTCGGCGGTGGCGGACCTTGGGCGGCTCAAGGCCGACACTTGAGCCGTCAGCGGCGGAGCAGGGCAAGCAGTGCGTCGGTGGTGTCGAGCTCACCGATGCGCGGGAAGATCTTCTTCGTGGCAAAGTCATGAGCGGCGAGGTCCACGTCGGTCATGGCGTCGGTGGCGAAAGTCAGGTTGTACCCGCGCTCGTAGGCGGCGCGAGCGGTGGAGTCGACACCAATGCTCGTGGCCACTCCGGTGAGCACGATGCCGGTCACCTGGCGGCGCCGCAGCTGTAGATCCAGCTCGGTGCCATAGAAGGCGTTCCATTGGTGCTTCGTGATCCGAATATCCCCGGGCTGCGCGCCCAGCTCGGGGACGAGCGCTGCCATTTCAGGATCGTTGGACATCACGCGAGCCGGGACCTCGCTGCGCGGTTGTAGGCGGTCCGCGCCGTCGGCGGCGAAGCTGACCGTGACCAGCACCACGGGCAGCTTCCCCGCGCGAAAGGCCGCGGCGAGGCGCGCGGTGTTCGCAACGACCGCGGCGAAGGGATGCACGGTGGGGTAGCCCGCTAGCGCCTTTTGCAGGTCGATGACGACGAGGGCGGTCTTGGGATCGAGCGCGGTTGCGGGCATGACTCAGGTTCCTTTCTGGGCAGGGATGGCGACGGACGGATCAGCCGAGGGCGCGGTCGCGAAGCCCTCGTCGAAGCTCAGGCGTGGCCAGCGCAGGCCATCACGCAGCAGGCGCAGCCGGCGGTGCTTGGCCAGGTGGTGCAGGCCGACCAGGGCCGCCGCGAAGCCCGACGCTGCGCCAACGGCGAGCGCCCAACGCGGCCCATACACGTCCGCCACCCAGCCCACGATGGGCGCGCCGATCGGCGTGCCGCCCAGAGCAATGGCCAGCAAAATAGCGACGACCCGGCCGCGCATGGCTGGCGCCGTCGAAAGCTGAACGGCGCCGTTCACGGTCGTGGTGAAGGTTTGTGCGGCGACGCCGATCAGCACCAAGGTGCAACCGAAGAGCGCGTAATTGGGCATCAGCGCGGCGAAGCCGAGGCCAACGCCGAACACGGTCGCGCCGACGAGCAGCACCGCGATGCGCGGCGCAGGCCGCGCCGCAGAGAGCAACGCACCGACGACCGAGCCAATGGCCATGATTGACGTCAAGAGCCCGTACTGGCCCGCGCCAGCGTGGAACACGCGCACCGACATGGTGGCGATGAAAATCGGGAAATTCAGCCCAAAAGTGCCGACCAGGAGCAGCATGGTCAAGATCGCCCGGAGATCGGGGCGGCTCCAGACGTAGCGAAAGCCCTCCACCAAACTGCCGCGCCTGGGCACCGCGCGCGGCGCAACCCGAAGCTCAGCCACGCGCAACAGACTGAGCGAGCACAGCACGGCCACGAACGAAGCGGCGTTGATCAAGAACACCCAGCCCGTGCCCACGCTGCCGATCAAGACGCCGGCAACGGCGGGGCCGACCAGGCGCGCCGCGTTGAAGGACGTGGAGTTCAGCGCCACCGCGTTCGACAAGTCTTTCTCTGCCACCAAGTCAGACACGAACGTCTGCCGCGCCGGTGCGTCGAACGCGGCGACGCAGCCGAGCAAGAACGCGAACACGTACACGTGCCACAGCTGCACCACACCGCACACGGTGAGGGCGCCGAGGCCCAGGGCCAAGGCACCCATCGCCGCCTGCGTGGCGAACAGCAACTTTCGGCGATCCAAATGGTCCGCCGCGTAGCCCGTGATCGGCAGCAGCAGCGCTTGTGGCCCGAATTGCAGGCCCATGACCACGCCCACGGCGGTCGCGTTGTGGTGCGTGAGCTGCGTGAGCACGAGCCAATCTTGCGCGGTGCGCTGCATCCAGGTGCCGACGTTGGACACGATGGCCCCCAGCGCCCAGGTGCGGAAGTTGAACCCGCGTAGCGAACGGAAAGCCGCGAACGAAGTCATATACCAGTGCACTAATATGATGCACGGGTGCATGATTCGTCAAGTGGGGGGCGGAAAACGTTGCGCGACACTCGGCCATCGGTTACCTCTGAGGCTGTGGCTCGGCGCGACCCGCACCAATTCTACGAGACCTTCGTCTCGGTCTTTCGGCGCGTGCGCTCCGTGGCCGAGCAGGGCTACGCGCCCTTGGAGCTGGGTTCCGCGCAAGCCAAGTTGCTGCGCCACATCGGTCAAGATAGCCGGATCTCCCAGGCTGATCTGGCGCGGGCCACGGGCACGGCGCCCACGCTCACCGGGCGCGCGCTCGAGCCGCTGGTGCAGCGGGGCTGGGTGCGCCGCAAGCGCAGCGAGGAGGACCGCCGTCAGTACGTGCTCGAGCTCACCGCCGCCGGGCAGCGCGCTCGTGAGCGCGTGCTGAAGGTGCGCGGCGGCATCATCGAGCGCCTAGTCGGCGCGTTGGATGAACGAGACATGGCTGACTTCGAGCGCATCGCCGGCAAAATCTTGGCTGTGTTCGACGACGAGGCGCAGCCGAGCGAGCCGCGTACGCGAGCCCGCTAGCGTCCGTCCCGCCGCTCACATCGGGGAGGTCGGACGCGCATTCGTGAGCGCGATCTCTTTACGTAGCATCTTGCCGCCGTCGGCGGTGAGCCGCAGGTAACAGTCGGAGGAGAGGTCGAGCAGGGTCGGACTTTGGGCGAGGGGTGACCAGCGCTCAGGTAAACCGCAAGGACATGACCGCGCGTGAGCCGCACTCGGTGCGCGTTTGGCGCGCAGCTTCTTGGCCGAAGGCGAGCCAAGCAGTAACCGCGGCGGCGGCGCGAGGTGCGTGGCTGGATCGCGAGCGCCCAGCTCTTCAAGCTCGAGCGGGGAGCGCGCGTTACTGGTGCACCACGTCGACCTGGTACGCTTCGACCAATGTGTACGGCGTGGTGCTCTCTGGACCCAAAGACGCGCTTTGGTCGTAAGCGCCGAACTTGAAATAGAACTTTTTGGCCAAAATGCCGGCGCTGGGCATCTTCGTGTACACGTCTTTGCCGTTGATGTTCACGGTGGCGACGGCCTTGGTGAGCGAGAGCGTGAAGGTGTACTGGGTGTTGAGCGCGACCTTGGTGTTCAAGTTGGTGGTGCTGCCGCCGCCTTTGGCTTCTTCGTACAAGAGCTGAAAGCCGGCTTTGCCGGTGTTGTATTCGAGCTCGATCAGCGGGATGGAATCCGACCCGTTGAAGAGCTGGCCGACGATGACGTTGCCGCTCGCCCCGCCGCCGACTTTGAGCACCTTGCCGGTGACGGTCATGGTGTTGATGCCGCTCGAGGCCCACGCCGCTTGTCCGCCGCTCGTGGTCGATTCGCGCATCTCCGAACGGCAATGCTGCGAGCCGGAGGTGGTGGTGCCCGTCTCGGGATCCATGAAGATTTGGCCGCCGTCGTCGGCGGGGTAGAAGTATTCGTTCTCGAAGCCAGCGAGCAGCTGCTTGGAGCTGATGGTGGTGGGGGAATTGGTCGGGCCGATCGGCAATTGCAGCACCCAGATCGAGTAGTCGATGGCTTCGCCGGTTCCGCTCTGTCCAGCCGAGCCGCTGCCGCCAGTCGCAGCGCCGCCATTGGCACTGCCGCCGTTCGCGTTGCCGCCCGTGGCCGCGGCGCCGCTGGTACCCGCGCTGGCCGTGCTGCCACCAGCGCCCGCGACGGTGCTCGCGCCGCCCGCGTCACCGCCCGCGCCGGATGTGGCGGCGCCGCTCGAACCGGGCGCGCCTGCACTCGCTGCGCCGGCGCTCGGTGCACCCGCGACGCCTGAGCTCGCGCCGGACGAACCGCCTATCGGTAATGTTGTGTCGTCAGCGTCTGTAGCGCTCGAACATCCACTCAATACGAAACAAATGCCTGCAATTGCCGAGCTCAGCTGCTTCATCGCTCTGTAATGGCCGGCAATTCGGGCGCCGTCGAACTAAACGCTCACCCTTGGGAATTTCACGGCGACCAGGGGTGCGAGCGCTCGGGTGTAGCGCGCGAGATACGGAACATGGAGCAGAAGCGTACATTCACATCTGGCTGTCGCAGCAGGACTTGCGCATCGAGCGCGCATCCCCGAGGGTCGAAGTTTTCGAAAAATAAAACATCACGCCCAGTATCCTTCAGGCGATCGTCTACGTTCATTGGGCATGAACGCCCCAAAGGAGCTGCCCGGTGCCGTCCAAACGTCTTGGTACGGCTTTCTGGAAGCCTTCGAGCCGCTGCGCCCGGAGCTGTATCGCTACTGTCGCCACCTCACCCGCAGCCCCTGGGAAGCCGAGGACCTGAGCCAAGATACGTTGGCGCGCGCCTTCGTCACGCTGGCACAGTGGGGCGAAGCACCACCGAACCCGCGGGCCTGGCTGTTTCGGGTCGCCTCGAACTTGTGGATCGATCGCGTACGACGGCAGCGCGACGAACGGCTGCTGCACGAATCGGCGCCGGTCGAGGCCGAGCATGATCCGCGCGGCACGCGCGAAGCTGCGGGCACTTTGCTGGGCCAGCTCTCGCCGCAGGAGCGCGCCGCGGTCGTGCTCAAGGACGTGTTCGACCTGTCGCTCGAAGAGACCGCAGAGGCACTTTCGACGACCGTGGGCGCCGTGAAGACCGCGCTGCATCGCGCGCGCGGCAAGCTCGTCGAGCCGGCGGCGGCAGAGCCGAGCCCGCCCGCACCGGCCGTGCTCGACGCATTTTGCGCCGCCTTCAACGCCGGCGATCTCGAGCGCTTGACGGCGCTCTTGCTCGATAGCGCGAGCGTGGAAGTGGTGGGTGTGACCACGCAGTACGGGCCCGAGGCTGCGCGGCGCACCGTGCTCTGGGGCATGCTGTTCGGGGTCGAGCGCATGGTGACCGCCGATCAGATCGAGGGGCTCGACGCGCGTTTCTACGGTGATGTGGTGCTGAAGCCGCCACGCGTCGAGGCCCGTTGCCACCGCGGCACTTGGCTATTGCTGCATTGGTACGCGCACCGAGACGGCGAAGCCGTGCGCGCCATCACCCGTCTGGATGCGGTCGGCGACCGCGTAGCCGGGCTGCACAATTACTTTTACAACCCCGAGCTCATCGCCGAAGTGTGCGCCGAGCTCGGCCTTGCGTCGCGCTCGAACGGTTATCACTGGTGCCGCCTGCGCGCGTGAAATTTTGCTGGACCCTTACTTGCCCCATCCTTCAGAGGTCTACCAAATGTCACTCACGTTCTACTATCATCCGCTGTCTTCTTTCTGCCAAAAGGCGCTAGTCGGGCTGTACGAGCTAGGGGTCTCGTTCCACGAGCGCGTGGTCGATCTCAGTGACGAGGCCGAGCGCGACGAGCTCTCCAAGCTCTGGCCGATGTGCCGTTTCCCCGTCCTGCGCGACGACGCGCGTGACGTGAACGTGCCGGAGACCAGCATCATCTTGGCTTACGTCGAAGCGCACTACGCGCGAGGGACAAGCCTCGTGCCGCGCGATCCGGATCGAGCCCTCGATTGCCAACTGCGCGATCGCTTTTTCGATCTGGACGTGAACGTGCCCATGCAAAAAATCGTGACGGACAAGTTACGCCCCGAGGGCCATCACGATTCGTTCGGTGTCGAGCGGGCTCGAGAGCAACTAGGGAAGGCGTACGCAGTTGCCGACGACTGGTTGCAGGCGGGCCCATGGGCGGCCGGCGAAACGTTCAGCGTGGCTGACTGCGCCGCTGCCCCCGCGCTCTTCTACGCCAAGCAAGTACAACCCTTTGCCGACACGCAACGACGCTTGGCGGCTTACTTCGAGCGGCTTTGGGCTAGACCCTCGTTCGCACGTGTCATGGCCGAGGCGCAACCGTACCTGGCGATGTTTCCTGGTTGATTCGCGGCGTAAGCCCGGCATTTTTTGGTAGCGCGAGAGCGCCTTGCTCAGGCAAGCTGCGCGGCGGTCAGCGATGTTGGATGCGATTCGGCTCTGGGGCAGCGGGCGGTGGTTCGAGTTGCGCGGTGCAAGCGCGCTGTCGTGCTTGCTGCTTGCAGCATGCTCGGGCGCTTCCTGGAAGGAGCTCGATGTGCAATCGGGCTATCAGCCTCCCAAGGAGCTGACGATTGCGATCGAGGCCCCGCGCTCGATGAAGGAAGAGTCCGACGCATTGAGGTCGGCGTTGGTTGGCGATCTCGATGATCACGGTATCAAAGCCACCGTCATTCACGAGAGCATCGGCTCGGACGCCGACCTGTCGGTCGTAAAGTGGGATCCCGGATCACGAACCATGCGCTGGCTGATTGGGTTCGGGGAGGGTAAGGCCGAGCTCTTGCTCCGCGTGCAAACCGCATTCGGGGTCGATGGCGTGATGTACGGCTGGGTCACGGGCGGCGGGTTCGGCGGCGATCCCGCCAATGCCGCCGAAGCGGCGGGCCACGCGCTGGCGTACACGATCGCGACCGGGCAACGTCAGAAGCCCCCGCAAACGCCGCCGAAACACTGAGCTAAATTGTCTCAGGTGGCGGTTCATTTCCGACCGGGATCGGTCGGGTGAGGCCGGGCTTGTGCATCGCTGACGGCTCCACCATCCTGCGCGGCGCGCCGATACCCAAGCGCCCTCGCTCAGGATCCTTCAGCTTGTCCAAGACGCACGCGCGGCACAAAGATTTCGATCGCAGGCTTTGGCGCAGGTTCTGGCAAATCGCCAAACCCTTCTGGTTCGGGGAGCAGAAGTGGATCGGACGCGGCATGGTGGCGCTGCTCGTGCTGCTGCTCATCGGGCGCACCGAGTTCATCGTGGTGTTCAATCGGCAATCGGGCGAGTTCACCTCGGCGCTGGCCGCGCGCGACTCGGTGCGCTTCTGGCATTCGATGCGCGTGTTCGGTACCGCGCTGGTCGTCGCCGTGCCCGTGTACGGCAGCTACTACTACGTGCGCGACCGGCTGGGCATCACTTGGCGCCGCTACCTGACCGAGCGCTTCTTGCACAAGTACCTGAGCAACCGCGCCTTTTACGACCTGACCTCGAACAACGCGATCGACAATCCGGACCAGCGCATCGCAGAAGACATCGCTGCGTTCACTCAGAAGTCGCTCACCTTCTTGCTCGAGATCGTGAGCGCTACCCTGCAGCTGGTCGCCTTCAGCGGCGTGTTGTGGGCGATCTCGAAGACGATGGTTTGGGTCTTGCTGGGCTACGCGCTGCTCGGCACGAGCGTCACGTTCTTGGTCTTCGGACGACCGATGATCGGCCTGAATTTCCAGCAACTCCGCAAAGAGGCAGATTTTCGGTTCAGCTTGATTCGGATTCGCGAGAACGCGGAGGGCATCGCGTTCTATCGCGGTGAAGAACGCGAAAGCGCGCACGTGCTCAGCCGCTTCGACGCGCTGTTCGAGAACTACAAAAAGCTGATTCGGCGCACGTTCGGTTTGAATCTGTTCCAGTACCTGTACAGCTTCCTGCAATACGCCTTGCCGAGCGTCATCATCGCGCCGCGCATCCTGTCCGGCGAGCTGGAGGTAGGGCGCGCCGTGGAGGCGGGCGGCGCGTTCGCGGCCATGCTCAGCGCGCTCACCGTGTTCGTGGACAACTTCGAGACCTTGAGCGCGTTTGCGGCGGGCATCGAGCGTCTGCATGGCTTCAAGAAGGTGCTCGACGCCGAGAATCGCGCGCCCGATCCGAGCAAAGCGTGGATCGAGCGGGTGGAGGGCGAGCAGCTCTCGCTCGACCAGGTGACCGTGCAAACGCCCAACCACGAGCGCACCTTGGTGAGCGACGTGTCGCTGAGCGTCAAAGCGGGGGAGGGACTGGTCATCGTCGGCGCGAGCGGCGGCGGCAAGAGCTCACTGCTCCGCGCCGTGGCTGGCTTATGGCGCGCCGGCACGGGTAAGATCGTGTACCCGAACCTCGATCACATGCTGTTCTTGCCCCAGCGCCCGTACATGATCATCGGCAGCTTGCGGCACCAGCTGCTCTACCCGCGCGTGGAGCGGGAGGTGACGGACGACGAGCTGGCCGCGGCGCTCGCGGCCGTGAATCTGCCCAATTTGGCCGAGCGCTGCGGCGGCTACGATCACGAGCTCGATTTCGCGCGCGTGCTTTCGGGGGGCGAGGCGCAGCGCTTGGCGGTGGCGCGCGTGCTGCTCGGACAGCCCACGTACGCCGTCTTGGACGAAGCGACCAGCGCCCTCGATGCAACGAACGAAGCGAAGTTGTACGAAGCGTTGCTCGCGCTCAAGACCACCATCGTCAGCGTGACCCACCATCCCGGCTTGCTGAAGTACCACCACAGCGTGCTCGAGCTGAGTGGAGACGGCGGCTGGGCGCTTCACGATGCCGCGACGTACGTTGCTGGCGAGAAATTCGAGGCCGAGCTTCCGCCACGCGGGCCGGACGCGGCACCGAACGGCTGACGCTCCACGCGGAGACTTGCGCGCACGGCGCGCCGCGAGCTTTGCGGCGCGCCGCACGAGCCGCGCCCGCCAACCAAAAGCATCGCCGCTCGTCAGGGAAAAAGCGGATCGCCGAGCGTTGGCCAGTCACTGGCGTCGAAGTTGATGGGGCGGACTTGGAGCTTGGATGCGCCATTGTCCATGCCGTCGTAGTAGTGAAAGGCGTACAGGTACGTGCTGCCGTTCTTGAACGCGGTGCCGCCGCCGGGGCCAATGTAACGCCCCGCCGTTGCAAGCAGCTGTTCGGCGGCCCCCGTAGTCATCGCAGCGCCGGCTTTGTTCGTGTACGGGCCTGTAATCTTTGGCGCGCGGCCGACCATGGTTCGGTAGGTGCTGTTTACGTTGTTGCAGCAATTGTCATACGAAACGAACAGGTAATAGAACCCGTTGTGCGAGATGATCGACGGGGCTTCGATGGCGCCGTTGTTGTCGGTGGGCTTGCGGCCAGCGATCGAATAGAGGGTCGTGTCCGTGGTGGAGGTCTTACCCGTGGCGACGTCGATCTTGCGCAGCTTGATGCCGCTCCAGAACGAGCCGAAAGATAGCCAAGCGTCGCCCGCGTCGTCGAAGGCGAGGTTCGGATCGATCGCGTTGTAGTTGTCGCTCGTCATGCTGCGCACGACTTGCCCTTGGTCCGTCCACTTGTAGTCCGGGCTGGTCGAATCGAGCGTGGGGCTCGTGGCTAGGCCGATCACGGAGTTGTTGCTGCCGAAGGATGAGCCCGCGTAATACACGTGGTACCGGCAATTGAAGTACGAGACGTCGGGCGCCCAGAGATCGGCGGGTGCCGAGCCGAGCGTGGTCGCTATCCACGCGGGTTGGGTGTTGAACACGTTCCCGACGTTCGTCCATTGCTGCAGGTTCGTGGAGCTGCGGATGTTGAGCCGGCCACCGGTCGCGAACAGGTCGTAACGCGAGCCGTTCCAGATCACGGATGGGTCGTGCACGCCGATGTTCAGGTGAGTGGTGCTCGTGGTGACGGGGCCGCCACCCGGACCCGGGCAGCCGCCCGCTGCGCCGCTGCTGCCGGCCGATCCGCCGCCCGCGCCCGCGCTCGTTGCGCCCGCGCTCGTTGCGCCGGAGCCGCCACCCTGACCGGCTGTTGCCCCGCCACTGCCAGGCCCACCCGCAGGCGATGAGCCCGCGAACGATGAGCCCGCGAACGATGAGCCCGACGTACCACCGCCGCCAGTCGGCGCGCCGGCACTCGGTGAGCCGCCTGCAACGCCGGCGCTTGCTGCGGACGCATTGCCCGCGCCAGCAGCCGCGTGAGGACCGTCATCGGTCGATGAGCCGCAAGCTGCGGCAGCGGACGCTGCACCGAAGGCGCACGCGAGCAGGAAGCTGCGGAGCGGAGGTTTCGAAGTCATGTGTCGCTCACTCGGCCGAGATACAGGAAACATCGCGTGCTAGTCATGCTCACCGCGTTCGAATCGATCGCCCGGGCGAACGGAACGGCTGACTGAGCTTGCTCCGCAGGTGTACGGCTGCGCTTCAGCGTACCTGAGGGCGTAAAGCCGGTGAATGGCTGGGTTCGAAGTGTCGGTTCCCGTCGAATGGGGCGATAAACGGCCCTCGCGCTTGATTTCTCAGGGGCTGCTGCCCCCAAATCCTTGCCGAGAATTTTTTAGCAGAATTTTGGCGCACGGCTGCGCCTCATCAAATTCCCGTTATAGAGCTTGATCTCGAGGTCATCGGTCGGGCGTGTTTGCGGGGCGACGGCGCGGGTGGCTGGTGCTTACGATTGTAAGCAATGGCGCCTGTCGAGGCGCTGCGGCTTAGTAAGATCGACGAGCTCGAGCTCGGCGGTGATTTTTTTGCGGCGCGTGCTTCAGCGTCGCTTCACATTCGGCGCATCGTGAGGCTTTGCCATAGTGGAGGTTGGTCGAAATGGGTGGTCGGTGCGGCCCTACTCGTGCCGTTCAGTCCAGCGTGCTCGGGGAGCGAGGTCGTTGATCCCGCGGGGGCTGCGGGCGCAGGCGACAACGCAGGCGCGGGCGCGAGCGATCGCGCTGGGTCTGGCGGAGAGCTCGATGGCGCCGGTGCTGCAGGCACCGGCGCTGGTAGCGCGGGCGAGGGACTCGCGGGCGATGTCAGTGCTGCGGGTGTCGGGGGTGTTGCGAGTGAAGGCGGCGCCAGCGGCTCGAGTGACGGTGTACCGCTGCCTGTCGATCTCGAGCGCGGCACGCCCACCGTGACTCAGACCTCGCGCTCGTCGTTCGGCGCGCTCCTCGCTACGAGCGACGGCGCCCGGGCTTACGTGGTCGAATCTCGGCGTGACGTCGAACCTGGGCCCTTTGGCTTGCCCTGGCGCAGCCGTTTTCGGCTGGCTGCGTACGATCACGGCGCGCTGGCTTGGGCCTATGCGGCCGAGCCGGATGACCTGATCGGCGATGTGGTCGTGCATCCTTCGGGTGAGGTCACACTTTCGGTCGAGCACCGAGCGGCCGCAACCAACGCCGATGATCTGGTGCGGCTGACGCGCGAGGGCAAAGTGATCAGCACGACGACGCTCGCCTCGCCGCTCACTGCGCCCGCGACGGACTACGGTCCGAAAGATCCTCAACCTCTTTTTGCCATGAAGTCCGCCATGGCCGATGCCACCAGTGCGGGGTGGATCCGCCTCTTGCCAGAGGGCGAAAATGTCGTGGTCGCGTTCTTGTCCTTCGCAGCGCCGCCAGGCAACACCGGCCCGCTATCGAACCGCTTGGCGCTCGGCTTGGAGATCCTGGACTGGAAATCCGAGGCCTACGTCGAGCGCTGGGCGCGCGTGGTCGAGGGCCAGCACTTTGCTCAGCCCACCGCTTGGGCGTACGACGAGCTTCGCTGGACAGAACAAGCGATCCGGCCGTTTTTGGCTCGCGACGAGTCGTCGGGCGACATCTTGGTCGGGCGCGCTTGGAATCAGACACGCTGTCAGGCCAACGTGGCAACGTTTGCGGAATTCTCGGCTGCGGAGTGCACCGCTCGAGCGCCGGGCGCTCAGGAGAACGAGCTGCTGCCGCTCGCGGTCACTCGCTTCAGCGCGACGGGGGGGCGGCGTGGCACGCGCGTGGTGTGGCCGGACCCAGACGCGAGCGAGCAAGTGGCGTTTGCGCTCGCGGCGCGCGAGGGAGAGCTCGCGGTGGTCGGCGCCGTCGTTCGCACGCTCCCGAACGGCGCCAAAAGGACTTATCCCGATCCCAGCGGTTACGTCGACTACGACGGCTACGTCTCGGTGTACGACGCGCAGGGCACGCAGCTCCGGCACCACGACTACAATCTCGGTCGCGGCGATGTGCTCGCGGGCATGCGTTGGCTCGACCAGGGTATCTTCGCGGTGGGCGCGGCGGGCTGGGATCGTTGGCAGGGCGGGATGAGCATCAGCCGCGGCTCGGACCCGTTTTTCGCCTTTTTCGCGCAAGACGGAGCGAGCAGCGCGGTGCGCTTGGTGCCGCTCAGCGACGGCAGCCGGCACTTCAACTTGCACGATTTGCTCGTGCAAGGCGGCAGCGTCGTGGGCTTCGGCTTTGCCGATGCTCCGATGACTCACTCCGCCGACGGCGGGGGCACCCAAGCGCGCACCTTTGGCTCGCTGTGGGTCGAGCTCCAGTAGGCTCGTTGACCGGATCGACACGCTCGTGGCACGTTCCGAGGCGGCCGTTCTCGGCGCGCAAGGAGCTCTCGGATGTGTGGAATCATGGGTTACGTCGGCTCGGATGACGCCTGGGACATCGTTATTGGTGGCCTGAGGCGGCTCGAATACCGTGGTTATGATTCGACCGGTATCGCCACGGTCGAGGCGGACCGCTTGCTGGTCGCGCGCAAGGTCGGGCACCTGAGCGCGTTGCGCGACGCCAACCCCGATGGCTTACCCGGTCACGTCGGCATCGGACACACCCGCTGGGCCACTCACGGCGGGGTTACGGTAGAAAACTGCCATCCGCACTGTGACAGCAAGCAACGCGTCGCGGTCGTGCACAACGGCATCATCGACAACGTCGAAGCACTACGTGCCGAGCTCTTGGCGGACGGCGTGGTGTTTCGCTCCGAGACCGACACCGAGGTATTGGCGGAGCTCGTCGGGCGCGGCTTGGAGGGCGGCCTCACGCTCAAAGACGCGGTCGTCGCGGCGATTCGGCGCGTCGAAGGCACCGCGGGCTTGTTGGCGCTGGATCGCCTCGATCCCGAAAAGCTCGTGGTGGCGCGCCTCGGCAGCCCAGTCGTAGTCGGCCTCGGCGACGGCGCGACTTGGGTCGCCTCCGACGCCATCGCGCTCGCGCCGCACACCGATCGCATGGTCGTGCTGGAGGAAGGCGACGTCGCCGAGCTGAGCGCGAGCTCGATCAAGATCGTGGATCTCGAGCAGCGCGATCGCGAAAAGCGCGTGGAGAAGATCTTGCACCGCGCCGACGACGCGGATTTAGGGGATTTCCCGCACTTCATGCTGAAAGAGATCCACGAGCAGCCCGCCGCGCTCGACCGCTCGATGCGCGGGCGCTTGGATCCCGTGCTCGGCTCGTCGCGCTTGGGTGGCCTCCAGCAACACGAGCAGCGGCTGTTCGATGTGCGGCAAATCGTGTTTTGCGCCTGTGGCACGAGCTTGTACAGCGCGCAGGTCGGCGCATTCCTGATGAGCCGTTACGCGCGCATGCCCTGCAGTGCAGAAGATGCCGCGGAGCTGACCATCAAAAATCCGATCGTGGATCGTCACACGCTGTACATCGCCATCTCACAAAGCGGCGAGACCGCGGACGTGCTGTCCACCTTGCGCGAGATCCGGCAGCGCGGTGGGCTCGTCGCGGGCATCACCAACGTGGTCGGTAGCTCGCTCTCGCGCGAGACCGACTTCGGCGTGTACGTACACGCTGGACCAGAGGTCAGCGTTTGCTCCACCAAGGCGTTCACGGCGCAGGTGCTGGCGGCCGAGCTCTTGGTCTTGCGCTTTGCGCGCATGCGCGACATGTCTGTCAGCGAAGGGCGAGCCTGGATCAGCGCGTTGGAGGGAGTATCGAAGCAGGTCGGGATCATGCTCGAGCAGGCCGCCCTTTGCCGAACGCTGGCCGAGCGCTTTGCCGACGCACGCTTCACCATGTTCGTGGGCCGCGGTGCGAACGTGGCCGTCGCTGCCGAGGGCGCGCTAAAGCTCAAAGAGATCGCCTATTTGCCGGCGGATGGCTTGTCTGGTGCAGCGATGAAGCACGGCCCGCTGGCCCTGATCGAGCCGGGCAGCCCGGTGTGGGCGCTGGTTCCGCCCGACGAAACGCGTGAGCGCATGCTCGGCAATTTGCGCGAGCTGAAGGCGCGCGGCGCGTTCATCATGGCCGTCGCGGCCGCCGATGACGCGGAGGTCAAAGCGCTGGTCGACGCAGTCGTGCCGATGCCGCCGCACCACCCCGCAGTCTCGCCCATCCTGAGCGTGATCCCGCTTCAGCTTTATTCGTACTACGTGGCGCTCGCCAAGGGGCTCAACATCGATCGCCCGCGAAACCTGGCAAAGTCGCTGACGGTGATGTGAGGAGTCGCAGCGCGCCGCGATGAGCTCGCGGGCCTTCCGCCGCAGCTCCGCGCAGGCCGAGTCAGCCAGCCAAGCGCGCGCGGCGCGCGGCCAAGATCTTCGCGAACGAGCGCAGCTCGACCTCGGCCGTGGTGAGCCCGGTTTGCTCGATGTCTGCCAGATCAATGGCGCCGCAGTTCAAGGCCCGTAAAAAATAGTTGAGAAGGCCCTGCCCGGTCGCCGCATCGTCGAACACGTCGCCCACGAGCGTGGCTTGGGCCGCCTTGTCGATGAAGTTCTTCAACCGCTCCGCGGAACGCGCGAGGCCTTCCAGGAAGAACGCGTAGCAAGCCGCGTAGCGGACGGGGAGCTGTGCCGGGTGCAAGTCCCAGCCCTGATAGAAACCACCCTCGAGCGAGTGACGAATGTGACGGTGCGAGAGCTGCCAAGCGCCGTGCACGGTGGCGCGGTTTTCGGCGATCTGGGCCTTGGTCAGGCTTTGACCGCGGTGAGGGGGAACGGGCATCACGTTGGTCGCGCCGTCCGACAGAAAAATACCGGTGCCGCCGAAGGAGAGCAGCATCAGACCCTTGGCTAGGTCGCACATCGGGTGATCCATCACCTGATAAGACGCGGTGATGTTGCACGATGCCGTAAAGTCATAAGTGCCGAGGTGCGCACCCACGCAGCGGCCCGAGCAGGCGCGCAAGAGTGCCGGCATCGGGCAATAGCCATCAGGGCCGATCAGCGCCTGCGTGGTCTCGATCATGATCTCCATGCGCAACGAGCCAGTGGCGAGACCATGCCGTTGCTCGAGCAGCGCGAGCAGGCGCACCAGGGCCGCCGGCTGCTCGGCGATGGTGACCTTCGGCAAGGTGATGACGAAGTTCTCGGGCAAGCGGCCGCCCGTTGCGGCCGAGAGCGCGTCCACGAACAGCTCGAGCGTGCGCGCGCCGCGGCGCGCCCACTCTTCCCCGAACGACTTGATGCGGATGCCGATGAAGGGTGGGGCCAGCCCCTCTTTCATGGCTCGGGCAAGCTCACCGGCCGCGCGGACCGCGACTTCGTCTTCTTCTGCGTCGGGGCGCGCGCCGAAGCCGTCCTCGAAGTCGATTCGAAAGTCCTCGACGGCTTCGCGTTCGAGCTTGGCCCTGACCCGGCCGTACACGGTTTCGGCCAATTCCTGGGCAAATCCGATGCCTGCCGCGAGCTCTGCCGGCGTGGGCGCGAACACGTCCATGTTCGCCAGCGCGAGCTCACCGAGGCGCTTCGTGGTCTCGGCTTTGTACAGCTGGGCGCCGCCGTAAACCGTGTGCACGGGCTGCCGAGCCGGGCGGTCCCCCGGGTACACGGCGAAGAACTTGCGGTTCGCGTCGGCGAGTGAGTCGAGCACGTCCTTGGCTTCGGTCAAAAGGCTCATGGTCAGGTTCCGCGGTAAGTGGTGTAACCGAACGGGCTCAACAAAAGCGGCACGTGGTAATGCTCATTGCCAGAAGCGACGCTGAACTCGAGCGTGACTTTCTCGAAGAACGTTGCCCGCTGCGTGATTCGAAAATAAGCCGCAGTGTCGAACGACAATTGGTAGATGCCCGCGCCGAGTGGCGCTTCGGTCGCGAACTGCCGTACGCGCCCGTCAGAGTCGGTCGTGCTCAGGGCGAGGGTGCGCAGTTGCTCGCCTGCGCGCACGCTGAGCTGCACGGAGATCCCCGCCGCAGCCTTGCCTAGCGCAGTATCGAGCACGTGGGTGGTGATGCTGCTCATGACGCTTCGAGCTTCTCCAGACGCAGGCGCGTGATTTTGGCTTGCTCGGCCGCCGCCACGCCCAGCTCGGCGTCCGCGGGGTTGGGCAAACGCTGTTCGAGCAACGAGAGCATTTCGAGCGCCGTTTTGCCGGTGGCACAGACGATGAACGAGTAGCCGAAGCGCTCGCGATACGCGCGGTTCCCGGCGCGCAGTGCGAGCAGCGTGGCCTCGCTGGCCGTCGTTGCGCCGGCTTGTTCGCCGAGCGAAAGCTCGGCCGTGCTCGCGAACTTCTTGCGCAGCTCGCCGAGGTCCGAGCCGATTTCGGGATGATGAGCGAAGGCCTCGAGGTAGTCGCGCGCTTCCATGTGTCCCCAGACTTCGTCTGCCGCGGACAGCAGCGCGCTGGGCGAGCCGAACGGCCGGGCTCGGAGCATGGCTTCGACCCAGCGCGAGGCACCGCAGCAGCGCAGCAGCCGTTGGCGCGCTTCGCTTTCGACGAGGCCGTCGAGGTGGGCGACCGCTTCGCTGCTGGGGCGGCCCGGCTCAGTCACTCTTGTCGCCCCAGACCCTGAGCCGGCTCACCCCACCATCAGGAAAGATGCGCATCCGCAGGTGCGTCACGGGCGCGCTACTCTGGAGCTCCCTGCCGTAGAAGTGGCGCGTGTCGGCCGCGAGCCGTGTCTCGGGCAAAAGCGTCCGCCAAGCGTCGCTTGCGACGAGCTCACTCGGCCGCGCATTCGGTGCGTCGATGCCGTCGATCGCGCAGCGGTCGGGGAAATTGCCTTTGAAGTGGTTGGTGTCGACTTCGATCGCTCGCGGGACCCCGCGTGCGCCGAGCTGAATCACGATCCAGTCGAAGCCTGGGCCGCGCCGGCGGCGGGTCTCCCAGCCCGAGCCCATGTTGGGCGCTCGCCCCGGCAGCAGCAATTGATTCATATTGCCGAAATGCGCGTCCGAGCAGGCCAGTGCCAGCGCGCCGTTTTCCAGCGCGGCCAAGTCGAACGCGCCGGGCGCGACGTGCGCGCGCGTGGCCTCATCGAACACGGGAGCCCGCCAACTGGGCGCGACTTTGCCGTAGGCTCGGAAGCGCGCCACGCCGCCGTCCGGAAAAATGTTGAGCCGCAAGTGGCTCACTACGCCCAGCTTCTTCGGCACGAATAGATTCTGTGACGAAGGCAAGAGCGGCACTTGCGCGAGCAGCTCTTGAAAGGGCTGCTCCAAGATCTGTTGCGCCGAAAGCTCAGCTTCGAACAGCGCGCCTTCGACCGAAGCGAACGCCGGTTGGTTGCCGTTGAAATGCGCGGTGTCGATGTCCAACGCCAACACCTCACCGGGAATGCCGAGCTGCACGAGGCAATAGTCGTGGCCGGGGCCGCGTTTGCGCCGACTCTCCCAGCCATCCATCCACTTACCGTGCTCGGTGTACTTGCCGGGGATGAACACGGCCGGGCCGGGAGCGAGCATGCACGAGGCGCTGGCGAAAAAATCATCGCTCGTGGCGAGGGCCGCGCCACCCAAGGTCGACGAAGCAAGATCGACTAGGCCGTTGAAACCGAGACCGCGATTCTCCTGACTCACGTGCGTGTCCTACGATGCAGAAGGTGTGCGCCCCGAGCAACCCCCGGGTGCTGCACGCCATCGTACACGCACTCGCCGCGCAGCACGGTGCTGTGCACGCGGCCGAACAGCCGCCGGCCCAGGTAAGGGGAGACTTTGTGCCGGAAAAACAGCCGTTCGGGAGCGACTACGAGCGCTTCGTCGGGGTCGAGCACCAGCAAGTCCGCATCGTAACCGGCTTCGATGCGCCCCTTTTTGCCGCCGAGCCCGGCGAACTCCGCGGGAGCTTCGCTCATCCAACGGAACAATTGCGCGAGCGTGGCGCCGCGCGTTCGGCCCTCGGTCCACACCGCGGGCAGCCCGAGCTGCAGCGAGGCAATCCCGCCCCAAGCGGCGTCGAAGTCACCGCTCTCGGCCAACTTCAACGCGGGCAGGCACGGACTGTGATCGGTGATCACGAAGTCGATCACGCCCTCCAAGAGCGCTTGCCAGAGCGCGTCACGATTTGCAGCATTACGGATGGGCGGCGCGCACTTGTAGAACGTCGCGCCGTCGGGGATCGCCCCGGATTCGAGACACAGGTAGTGCGGACAAGTCTCGACCGTGATCGGCAAGCCTTCGGCTTTGGCGGCGCGCAACGTTGACACGCTGGACGCAGACGACAAATGCACGATGTGCACGGGACAGCGCGTCTCGCGGCACAGCTTGACCAAGAGCCGGATCGCTTCGTCCTCCCAGGCGGGGGGGCGCGACTCCAAGTAACGGTGGTAGGTGCGCCGATCGTCGCTCGTGGGCTGTGCGCCCAAGTCCAGCTCGGCGTGCGCGAGCAGCGGCAGGCCCGCCTCTCGCAATACGGGCATGGCCTCGCGCAGATCGTCTTCGGTCGTGTTCGGAAATTCGTCGATCCCCGAGTGCACCAGGAAGGCTTTGCAGCCGAGCGCGCCGCCCTCGGCCAGCGCGCTCAAATCAGCGCTGTTTCCGGGCACCACGCCGCCCCAAAAGCCGACGTCGACCCGACATTTGCCCGCGCTGCTCAGTTTTTTTAGCTCGAGCGCCTCGCGCGTGGTGGTCACGGGCACGGAATTGAGCGGCATGTCGACGAGCGCGGTCACGCCGCCCGCGGCGGCCGCGCGAGTGGCCGTGTCGAAGCCCTCCCACTCCGTGCGGCCGGGCTCGTTCACGTGCACGTGACAATCCACGAGGCCCGGACCGAGCACGCGATCCCCGAAATCGATCGCGCCCGCGATCTCGCTCGCGCCGAGCACGACTTCGGCAATCCGTTCGCCATCGACCAGCACTGTGGCTGGCTGCACCCCGCTCGGCAATACGACGCGTGTGCTGCGATACGCAGTCGTGGTCATTAGAACTCGGGCTCCGAGAACGTACGCAGACCGTGAAAGTGACTCTCGCTATCTTCCACGAACAGCGAGCGCGTGATGCCCGAGACCAGCCGCTGTGCGGAGTATTTGAGCCCCGAGATACTCGCGCCGCCGAAGCCCATGCTGAGCAGGCCGCCGAAGGTATAGTTGAACAGGTGAGCCAAGTACGGCGCTTGGCCGGGATTGCGTTCGGTGAATTCGAAGCCGCTGCCCAGGTACGGGTGGCGCATCAGATCTTCCTGCTGATCTTCGGGCGGGGGAGTGAAGCGATCGGCCCAGCGCGCGATCTGCGACTCTAGCTGCGTGAGCTCCGGCCGCGCCGCCAAATCAGTCACGAAGCCCGTGGCGACGATCACGAAATCAGCCAAGATCGTACCCGAATCAGTCACGATCTTCACTTCGCGATCTTGCATGGACAGCTCCTTCCAACCGGAGCCCGCGTGCAGATGGAAATCGGGATGTTGCTTGGCGCGCGCCAGCGTATCGGCGGGGGGCAACTGGCCCATGCGCAAGAGCTGCAAGATGAAGCGCCACTTCTCGGCGTCGGGCAAATCGGCGTGGTGCTTCAAGAAGCCGACGAACTCGGCCCAGCGATAGGCATTCACGTTCACCAATTGTTGGCGACGAAACAGCAAATGCACTTCAGCGGCGCTGTTTTCGAGCGCGGTGGCCGCGTTGTCGAAGCCGGACGCGCCCGCGCCGAGCACGGCCACGCGCTTACCGCGCAACGCGGCAAAGTCGATTTCGTCCCGCGTGTGCGCATACACCTCGCGCGGCAAGCTGCTGCTCACCGCGCTGGGCACGCGCCACTCCCCGGAGCCGTCGATACCCGTGGCGAGCACCACGCGCCGCGCGCGCAATTGCCGATCGCCGGCCGGGCCCGTGCACGGCAGCACGAAGCAGCGCTCGCTCGCGTCGTAGCTGAGCGCGCCCACTTGGGTCTCGGGCTCGACAGGGATGTTGAGGGTTTCACGGAACCAGCTCAAGTAGCTCGCCCACAGCTCCTTCGGAATCAACCCCAGGGACTCCCAGCTGCCCTCGCCGAACTGCGCTTCGTAGAACGAGCGGGGAGTCAGGCTCGGAATCCCGAGGTCCGGCCCGGTCAAATATTTGGGCGTGCGCAGCGTGCGCATGCGCGCAAAGTTCAACCAAGGGCCCGCGCGATCGAGCGGATTGCGATCCACGACCAGCACGTTGCCCACCCGTTCACGTGCCAGGCCGAACGCCGCCGTGAGCCCGCTTTGCCCCCCCCCGACGATCACGACATCGTAAATCGGCGTGCCGGCGCTGGTGGAGCGCGGGGACAGCCAAGGGCGCCGCGGATAGTCGAGCAGGTCCAAGTCTCGATGCACCTGGCGCGTCAATGTGGCGAGGCCCGGTGACGGCGTGCGCGCGTCCATGCTGAACTCATCTTAGCAGCTCCTCCTGTGTCGCGGACGTTTTCGCTTTCGTTGCCGCGACGAAACAAAGGCTCCGCTAGACTCGTGCTCCGGATGACGACGCTGACTGTCCGCCCGCTCGCGCCCGCCCCCGGTTCAAGCGTCGATTTCGGCGCTGAAGTGGACCCGCTTGACCTGTCGCAACTCAGCGACGCGGATTTCGAAGCGCTCTCGAACGCCGTGCTCACGCATCACGTCGTGGTCGTGCGCGGGCAGGGAAAGCTCGCTCCGCAACACCAGTACGAGCTGACGCGCCGCTTCGACCCCACGGTGCAGACCTACGGCCACGGTCACGACAAGGAGCTCTTGAAGAAGAGCGTGCTGGTTCAAGATTTGATCTCGCTGCCCGGCGTGCCGCAGGTTCAGCTGATCGGCAACGGCCCGGTCCGAGATCACGAAGGCGTGCCGGAAGCGTTGCTACGCCATCCGTCGCAGCAAACGTTTCATCAACAGCCGCTCAGCGAAGCTCAAGAAGCGGAGGACCTGACGCGCTTCTATCGCTGGCACATCGACGCGGCGCTGTACAAGCTGCACCCGCCAAAGGTGACCACGCTGCTCGCGCTGGAGGTGCCAGAAAATCGCCCACAGACAGTGCTGTACGATGACGGCAGCGGAGACACGCTCTCGGTGCCCCTCGGCACCACCGCGTTTGTCTCCGGATCGCGCGCGTTTCGCGACCTCACTCCGGCGCAGCAAGCCACGGCCCTGCGCACCCAGGTTCGCTATGCGCCGCACCCCTACGTGTGGATCAAGAATGCGCGCGCCAATTCGACGGGCCTGGGTCTGGTCTCGGAAGGCAAAGAGCTTTCGCGCGACGCGCTGCCGCCGTTCAAGACCGAAGAAATCGTCACTTTGCCGCTGGTTTGGGTGAACCCACTCACGCGCGAGCCCGCGCTGCAAGCTCACCCCTGCTGCGTCGAGAGCTTGCTCATCGGTGACGAGCCGGTCACTGACTTGGCCGAGGCCCGGCAGATTTTGTACGATTTCATGCGCCCGGCCATCGCTCCGGAAAAGGTGTACGCCCATCCCTGGCAGGCGGGGGATCTGGTGATCTTCAACAATCGCGGCGTGTGGCACACGGTCGTCGGCGCGCTCCAGCCCAGCGATCACCGCGTGTATCACCAGTGCAATCTGGCTTCCAGTGAGCCGCCGCTTGGCCCCGAGGCGCTTTCGTTGCATTGAGCGCGGGTGAAGCGCGCGTTTTTCTCGTGGAGCGGTGGCAAGGACTCGATGTTGGCGCTGCATCGCGCGCTCGAGTCAGGTTACGAGGTCGCCGCATTGCTAGCGATGGTCGACGAGAGCGGCGAGCGGTCTCGCTCGCACGGCCTTCCGCCGCACTTGATTCGCCGGCAAGCCGAGGCGCTGGGCATTCCACTCGTGGTGCGGCACGCCTCGTGGGCGACCTACGAGGCCGAGTTCATCGCGGCGACGACTGAGCTCGCCGCGCAAGGCATTCACTACGGGCTCTTTGGCGACATCGATCTCGAGCCGCACCGCGTGTGGGAAGAGAAGGTGTGCGGGGCAGCCGGGATCGAGGCGGTGTTGCCGCTTTGGCAGGAACCGCGCCGCCGCCTAGTGGATGAGTTCTTGGCCCTCGAGTATCGAGCGCGCGTGGTGTGCACGAACGCGCGTTGGCTGAACGGCAGTTTTTGCGGCCGCTCGTTCGACGCGGCGTTCTTGGGCGATTTGCCGAAAGACGTCGACGCGTGCGGCGAAAATGGGGAATTTCACACGTTCGTATTCGACGGTCCGCGCTTCCAGCGCCCCGTGGCGCACGAGCTGTTGGCGGTGCACGAGCGGCGCTTCGAGTCGCCCGCGCCCGCTGTGTTCCACTTCGCGGAGCTGGGCTGAGCTCAGGCGCCGAAGAATTCGCGCAGCGCGTTGGCCAGCAGCTGGGGATCTACGTCGTGCGTTTGTCCGGCGAGCATGCGCGCGCTCCCTTTTGGCATGGCCTTGGCGAGCGCGAGGATCGCGTCGCGCATCCAGGGCGGGCACGCTTCGCCGTACAGGGCGAGCGTTTCGGCGTGAGCTCCCGGTGCTTGATCGAGCAACGCTGGGGTGAGCGCGGTGATGCGAACGTCGTAGCTCAGTGTGTGCGCAAGCGCCTCGAGCCCGCGCCACATCGGCCCTTGCTTCATTTGGGCGACTGCCGGCGAGGGCACCTGAACGACGCGCGTCAAGAACAGCTCTGCCGCCTCGGAGCGCCGGCCGGCCGCGGCGTGGCCCCGAAGCTGCTCCGCCAAGTCGCCGAACACCGCGGCCCGTCCTGGATCGAGCATGAGCGGTGGCTCGTACAGCGCAAGCTTCGAGATGGGCAGCTCACGCGCCGCGGCCGCGAGGCCCAGCACGGCGCCCGAAGAAATCCCATACACATAGGCCGAGCCACCCGCCGCTCGGATCACTGCTCCCAGATCTTCGATCTCGCGCTCCAGTGCCCAATTTGCGCTATCCGAGCTGTCGCCACGCCCGCGCCGGTCGTAGCTAATGGCCGTAAAATGAGGGCTCAATAGCCCCGCCAAGGGCGTGCCCGAGGCGCGTGCCGTTCGATCGCAGAACGCGCCGCCGACCAAGACGAGGGGTGGGCCGTCGCCGGTCCGTTCGAAAGCGATGCTCGTGCCATCGGCAGAGCTGACTCGTTCGATCGTCATTGTTCGCTCCCAGTGCTCGGACGGTAACCGTGAGTGAGGAATGGAACCCCGAGCTCGCGGCACACCTCGCTCGCCAGGTCCGGCGAGTGACGGTAGTTTCGCAGCCGTGCGATGCGCTCGTCCTCGAGCTCCACGCGCACGACGGCGTCGACCTCGTTGCCCACCCACCACAGCAAGATGGACTCGCTGCGGTGCGCTCGCACCTCACAGCGAGGCGGTGCCGCCGGCTTGTAGCGGCCTGTGGGGCAGCCGAACAGCGTGCTTTGCAGTGAGCCCGCGCGCAGCGCTGCCGCGCCGTACTCGATCATCACGCCCGGGAACTCCATGGTCGTCGTCTCCAGCAGGAGGCCGGTCAGGCGCTCGAGGTCGCCCGCGTTGAACGCCGTGCAAAACTCATCGAGCACTGCGGGCGCGACCGCCTCCGGTTCCTCTCGAACCGGATCGACCAGCTTTGCCCGACCGCGATGCAGCGCCGCCTTGACCGCGCCGGTGCTCGTCGAGAGCGACTCCGCGATCTCCTCGAGCGAGCAGTCGAAGACGTCTTTCAGGACGACCGCGGCCCGCTATTGGGGCGAAAGTTGTGCGATCAGCGTGCCGGCCGCTTCACGGGCGGCGCGCCCCTGCGCCTTCAGCGCCGGCTCGGGCGCCTCGCTGCCGTCACTCAGCAGCTCGCGCGCTTGCCGCTTTCGGTTCAGCCACAGGTTGGAAGCAACGCGAAATAGCCACGCCCGCGGGTTGGGCGGCGCTGCTTGCATACACCCGAGGGTGACGTAGGCGCGCGCCATCGCATCCTGAGACATGTCCTCGGCATCCCAGGGGCTGCGCGTCAGGTGCCGGCAATAGCGATACAGGTCAGGGCGCAATGGCTCGTAAACGTCGAGGAATCGAGCCCAAGACGCCTTCAAAGCGTCTCCGAGGTCATCCGTTCGCTGGCTCATGATGGATAAACACCCGACATGCGCGAAAGGATACGGGGCACCTCGAAGTTCGCCCAGAGCACGGATCGACAGGCACGGCATGCGAATTGCGGGCGCTTGAACGAATGTGGAGTAAAAGGATGCGCCAGTCCGATTTCGGACGCGGGCAAGGAGATCACTAGATGGCTGACTATTTCGATGACCGTGCTGCCGCAATCCGCCCCATTGGCCCCGAGGCGACGCTGAAGATTTGGGCGAAGGCGGCTCCGCTGCGCAACGTGAAGCCGAGCATCGAGAAGCTCAAAGGCATCATCCAGCACGTGTTCATCTGCACTCAAGCGGGGGCCGTCGTGGCCACCGGCCGCGGGCAGACTCCGGTGGGCGCCACGCGCGACGCCTGCGCGCAGCTCGGGATCTGATTTCTCGTCCGTTTCCCTCACGCCGGGCTTGGCCCGGCGTGATGGGGGCGCCGTTCAGACCGTGATCTTGCTCACGCGGCGCACGCTGAAGAAAATCATGATCACGGCGAAGGCAACCAGGGCCAGCACGTGCGGCAAGAGCTCGCCGAAACCCGCGTCGCGCAGCACGATGCCGCGCATGACCGCGACCATGTGAGTCGTCGGTAAAATCTGGCCGATGATCTGCAAGATGATGGGCATGCCGTTGAGCGGGAACAGGTAGCCCGACAAGAAGATCGAGGGCAGGAACATCATCTGCACCTGCTGCTGTGCCTCCTGTTGCGTCTTGGCGCGCGTGGAGATGAACAGCCCGAGTGCGAGCAACGCCGCCAAGTAGATGATCATCACGCCGAACAGCAACAGCAGGCTGCCGCGGATCGGCACTTGGAACACGAAGCGCATGACCGCGAGGATGAGCGCGGTCTCGCCCAGGCCGAGGAACATGTAGGGCGCGACCTTGCCCAGCATCAAGCCGAGCGGATTGACCGGCGTCACCAAGAGCTGCTCCATGGTGCCTTGCTCGCGCTCGCGCACGATCGAGCCGGCGGCCAGCATGATGGCGATCATCTGTAAAATCACGGCCACCAGGCCCGGAATGATGAAATTCGCGGTGCGCCCCTCGGGGTTGAACAAGATGATGGGCTGCGCGGCGAGCGGCATCCCGGAGCGCGCGTTCTCGGTGAACGCCTGCAGGTTGTGACTCGAGACCACGCCGTTCACCGCCGCGAGTGCCCCCGAGGCGACGATGTTGTCCGAGCCGTCGATCAACACCAGCACCTTGGCCGGCGTGCCGCGCGCGCGGGAATTGTGAAAATCCGGCGGGATCACGATACCCACGCCCGCGCGCCCGGCCACGATCTCGGTACGCGCGATGCGGGGGTCCTCGGTGATCTCCTTGATCGCGAACGTCTTCGTGGCGCGCAATTGGTCGATCAGCTCGCGCGACTGCACGGATCGATCTTGATCCACGATCACCGTGGGCTCGTCGTGCACGGTTTGATCGATGAAGCCGTACATCGTGAGCTGCATCAGCGGCATCATCACCGCCAAATAGGCGACGGCCTTGTTGCGCCGCACGTGCAGCATTTCCTTACGGAACACGGCGCGGAACGAGCTCATCATGCTGCGTCCTCCGCCTTTCGCGCCGCCGCCGCTTCCTCGGTCAGCGTCACGAATACGTCTTCCAACGAAGGCGTGATCTCGCGGAAGGAGGCGTGATCGAAGCCCGCCGCGCGCAGGCGATCCCCGAGCTCGTCTTCGCTCAGGGCGCGGTCGAGCACGGCGTGTACGGCCTGGCCAAAGATGGTCGCCCGCTCGCAGAACGGCTGCGTCTGGAGCCAAGCCAACGCGCGCGCGGTCTGCGGGGTCTCGATCTCGAGCCGGCGCGTGTGCGGCTTGTTGACGACGGGCAGCGCCTTCAGCTCGTCCGGGGTACCGGTCACGAGCAGCTTCGACAAATAGATGTAGCCGACCTCGCCGCAGCGCTCGGCCTCGTCCATGTAGTGCGTGGTGACGAGCAGGGTGATGCCCTCGGCGGCCAGCTTGAACAAAAGATCCCACAGCTCGCGCCGCGCCACGGGATCGATGCCCGCGGTCGGCTCGTCCAAGAAGATGACGCGCGGCTCGTGCATCAAGGCGGCGCCGAGGGCGAGCCGTTGCTTCCAGCCGCCCGAGAGCAGCGCGGCTTGCCGGTCCACGTACGGCCCGATGTGCGTAAGCTCGATGGCCGCGTCGCGCCGGGCCTTCATGCGCGCGCCCGAGAGCCCGTAGATTTCGGCGTAAAAGTCGAGATTCTCGCGCACCGTGAGGTCCGGATAGAGCGAGAACTTTTGGCTCATGTAGCCGATCTGACGGCGGATCTTCTCGCCCTCCCGCACCACGTCCAAGCCGAGCACGTTCGCCGTGCCTTCCGTCGGTGCAAGCAACCCGCACAGGATGCGGATCAACGTCGATTTACCGGAGCCATTCGGACCGAGCAGCCCGTACACGGTGCCCTTTTCGACCTCGAGATTCACGCCGCGCAGGGCGTAGAAATCACCGAACGCGCGCGACACGCCGTTCACCGAGATCGCGACCTCCCGGCTCACTTGGGGACCTTGATGAAGGCCGCCATGCCTGCGCGCAGCGTGTCGAAGCCCTCTTGCAGCTCCACGCGCGTCGCGAACACCTGGTCGGCACGCTCGTCCGCGGTCTGCAAGTTGCGCGGCGAATATTCGCCCACGTCGTTGATGTGCTTCACGGTGCCGCGAAACGAGCGATCGGGAAACGAGTCGACCGAGATGGGCACCGTTTGCCCGACGTGCAGCCGACCGAGCAGCGTTTCCGGCACGTAGATGCGCACGTACAGCTCTTTTTCCTCGAGCAACACCGCCGCCGTCGCGTTCGCGGCCAGAATATCGCCGGGCCGCAAATCGAGCGCTTCTACGCGCGCGGCGAGCGGCGAGCGGATCTCGAGCTCGTCGATCATGGTTTGGATTTGTTGCACGCGGCCCTGAGCGGCTGCCACGGCCGCTTCTGCGACGCGCAGATCTTCGTCGCGCGTGCCTGCGACGACCAGCTTCATGGACGCGGCTTGTTCCATTTCGCGAGCGCGCGCTTGGGTGACCTCTTCGCGGCGTGAGCCGTTCTTGAGCTCGTCCAGCTGGTTTTTGGCCGCGTCGCGCTGAGCGATGGCCTGGCTCAGCGCCAAGTTCGAGTTGTCGAGATCGGCGCGCGTGGATGCGCCTACGTTGTCCAACTGGTGCTCGCGGTCTGCGTCGAGCTTGGCCTTCTGCACGGCGATCTCTTGCGCGGCCAAGCGCGCCTCTGCCGCCTGAATCTGCTCCGGCCGCGCGCCGGCCATGGCTTGCTGCAGCGCCGCTTGCGCGGTCAGCGCGCGGGCGCGCGCTTGGTCGAGCTCTTCCGGCCGGGCGCCCTTCTTGAGCTTATCGAGCACGGCTTCTGCCGACATTTGCTGAGCGTTGGCCTGCATCAGCTGCGCCGACCAATCCCCCGGCTCGAGCTCGACCAGCACTTGGCCCGCGCTCACGGAATCACCCTCTTTGACCAAAATCTTGGCGATGCGACCGCCCGCTCGCGAGCCGACGGAGATCGTGCGCGCCTCGACTGTCCCGCTCCACTCGTACGGCTTCTGTGAGAGGTAAACGCGGTAGCCGCCGTACACCAAGACGCCAATCACGAGCAGGATCACCGGCACCGGTGGGCGGCGCGTGGGCTTGGGCTTCGTCTCGTCACTCATCGCGCGACCTATAAACCAAAGCGCCGCGGTAGGGGCGCGTTACCAAGTAAATATCGCGAAACTCAACAAAACTTCACCGCACTGTTTTGGGGGCGCCCGCCGGGCTCCAGGTGCAACTCGCAGCGCGGCGGCGGGTGCCGATGTTGCGTTCCTCAATCAGAACGCGAACGTCGCGCCCAAGCCGAGGCCGCCGTGCGGCATCGGCACGAGGCCCCAGCGCGACATGGGCTGCGCTGGTGGCGGCGGCTGATCGCGGAACTCGAAGTGCGCGCGGTTGCGTAAATACAAGGGCCAACCGACCGCAGTCATGCCCGCACCCACGGCGAGCGTGCCGAGGCCGATGTAAAACCCCACCGGCTTGTCACAGCTCTCTCCGGGGGGCGGATCGCTGCACGTGGCAACCAATCCGCCCACGGCGAAGACAGTGCCCACGAAGGCGATCGCCGGGCCCGCAATCCCCAAGATGAGCCCGGCATTTTGAGCCGCACCGTGCGCCGCAACGAAGGTGTGGCTGCCTGGGCGACGCACGCGCAACGCGAGGCTCGCGTCATCGTGCGGGCCTTCGCCTCGATGCACCACGACGCGGTATTTGCCGGGCCAAGCCCAGAAGTCGCATTCGGTGTCGCAGTCGGCGATCGGGCGCCGTCCGCGACCGAAATAGACCGTAAACGGGTGCGGCCCGGCGTTCACGTGCGTCCGCACCATGCCTTGACCGGGAGACATGGGCTGCACTTCCAGCGCTCGTTCCTGAGCCTGCGCGCGCGGCGCGACGCACAGCACGGTCAGCAGTAGCGCCCCCGACGCCCCGACCCACCCAAAAGAAGAAGCCGAACCAAGAACCCGACCGCGAAGCATCGCCGCATACCTTACCTCGGTCGTTGCCCCGAGTGCGACTCCTCGGCACATCGTGGTCAATCCGCGCCGTTGCGGCGCCTGAGCTCGCTCCGATAGCTTGAAGCGATGGGCAAGGGTCAATGGGGCGCGCTCGCGGCGGCAGTTCTCGGACTGGCTGTGCTTTCGGGGTGCGGCTCGTCGGACACGGGCGGCGCTGCGCCCTCGGGCGCCACCGGCGCTGCCGGCGCCACTGTCAATCCGCAAGCGGGTCCACCCGCGGGCTACGCAGACGGGCATGCTGCCATCCCCGCAGCCGGCCAGGCCGAAGACGTCTCGGCGCCCACCACCGTGATCGGCTCGGGCGCTCCCGCGGGCTGCACCGCGGACGCCTTCGTGAGCGCGGTCGCCAAAGGCGGCGTCATCACCTTCGACTGCGGGCCCGCGCCGGTGACGATCGTCTTGAGCGCGCCCGCCAAGGTGTTCAACGACCAAGGCACGAAGCTCGTGATCGATGGCGGCGGCAAAGTGACGCTGAGCGGCGGCGGCAAGAGCCGCATCCTGTACATGGCCACGTGCGACAAGGCGCAGGTGTATCCGCCCGGAAGCGGTGACTGCAACACGAACCCCGGCGTCCAGTTGGTCGTTCAGAACCTGACCTTCGTGGACGGCAACGCGGCCAGCATCGTCGACACCGACAACCACGGCGGGGGCGGGGCAATCTACGCTCAAGGCGGCAGCCTCAAGGTCGTCAATTGCCGTTTCTTCGACAACGTGTGCGCGAGCTTGGGCTCCGACGTCGGGGGCGGCGCGATTCGCAAGCTCGACTACTTGGTCGCGCCTGGCGCCGGGCCGGCGCGGCCAGTTTGGATCGTGAACAGCACGTTCGGCGGTGAAGCAGGGCTTGGCAACTCGTGCGCCAACGGCGGTGCCTTGAGCAGCATTGGCGTGTCGTGGAACATCGTCAATTCGTGGCTGGCCGAGAACACCGCGCTGGGTCACGGCGCGAACGACGGCGACGGCGGCAACGGCGGCGCGATCTACAACGACGGCAACGAGATCGTGATGAACGTCACCAGCAGCTTGCTCGAGAGCAACGGAGCCAACGAGGGCGGGAGCGCGGTGTTCTTCGTCAGCAACAACAAGACCGGCGCCATCACCCTCAAGGATTCGATCACCCGGAACAACCCGCGCGGCACGTTCGAGACCCCGGACCTGCCCGGCTTCTACGTGATCGCAAAGGCGCCGGCCGTGATCGACAATTCGCAGATCTTGCGCTGAGCGGGCCGAGTGGGCGACCCGGAAGTAGCGGATCCCGCATTCACGGCCGGCACGAGGCGCGGTCCCGTTCCCTGGGGCTTGTGATCGGGGGGGGACGGCCTGATGTGCAGGGGCATGGCGCAAAAAACCGAGCGCCGCCGGTCGGCGATTGGAAAAACGTGGCAATCCTGCCGCTACGTGCGGTCCGGTGCTGAAGATTGTCGACGCCGAGCAGCCGCCGCTGCGCGTTTTTTTGGTCCCGCCCCGCTCGGCATCGCGAAGGCGGACTACGAGAGTCGACTCGCGTTGTGGGAAGGGTGGAACGCCGTGGCCCATCGAGGCCCAAGGCTGATTCGTCGAGGTTTCCAACGCTGACTCGTCCGTGAGAGAGTGCCCGAAATGCCCGCTTCAGAGACGAACGCAGAGCGCCCGCAAGAGCAACGAGGCCTCCTCGACAAGATCCTCAATGTCTTCGCGGAGACGCACGCCGGTGAGGGAGGGAGCGCCGTGTTGCTCTCGCTCAGCGTGTTCTTCCTGCTGGTCTCTTACTACCTGGTGAAGACCGCGCGTGAGCCGTTGATCTTGGCCAGCGGGGCCGAGATCAAGAGCTATGCGTCCGTGGGTCAAACGCTGCTCCTGATCCCGGTCACCTACCTGTACGGCCTGCTCTCGCATCGCGTCGGTCGCCTCAAGCTGATCTCGATCGTGACCTTGGTGTTCGCTTCGAACCTCGTGCTGTTCTTCGTGCTGAACCTCGCGGGCGTGCCCATCGGGCTGGCCTTCTATCTGTGGGCAGGCGTGTTCAACATGATGATCGTCGCGCAGTTTTGGAGCTTCGCGGCCGACGTGTACACCGAAGAACAAGGCAAACGCTTGTTCGCGATCCTCGGCATCGGCAGCACCGTGGGTGCGGTCGCCGGCTCGGGCGTGTCTGCGGTGCTGATCAAGCCGGTCGGCGTGTACGGGTTGATGATCGCCGGGGCCGTGTTCTTGATGGCGTCGCTCGGGCTCACCATTTTGGTAAACCAGCGCGAAAATCGCCAAATCGCCGCGAATAAGGCTAAATCTGCGGACAAGAAGCCAGACGAGACCGAGAAGCCGCTGGGGGCGGAGGGCGGCTTCAAATTGATCCTGGCCGACCGCTACCTGCTCTTGATCGCGGTGCTCGCGTTCACCCTCAACTGCGTGAAGACCAATGGGGAGTACATCCTCGACCGTACCCTGCTCGAGCACGTGAAAGCCATCATGCCGCATGGCGCCAACGCGCATGCCTTCAGCCAGACCTACATCGGGGAGTTCAAGGCTCAATACTTCCTGTACGTGAACATCGCCACCGTCGTGCTGCAGCTGTTCGTGGTCTCGCGCGTGATCAAGTACCTGGGCGTGCGCGTGGCGCTCTTCGTGAGCCCGGTGCTGCTCTTGTGCGGTTACACGGGGGCCGTGTTGTTCCCGGTGTTCAGCCTGATCTACGCCGTGAAGATCGCCGAAAACACGCTCGATTATTCGCTCGGCAATACCTCGCGCCAGGCGCTCTGGCTGCTGACCTCTCGCGACGAGAAGTACAAGGCCAAGAGCGTGATCGACGCGACCATCGTACGCGCGGGCGACGCGCTGTCGGCCGCCGTGACCTTCCTGGGCGTTACTCTCCACTTCGTCACCGAGCACTTCATCATCGCCAATTTGGTGCTGATCGTGATCTGGTGCATTGCCATGGTGCTCTTGGGCCGCGAGCACAAAAAGCGCGAAGCGAGCCACGGCAAGGAGCCGCGCGGTCCGGAGCACGAAGGCGAAGGGCACTCCCCCGCGCACGCCTCGGCTTGACCGAGCACGGCGGCCAGAGCCTGTAACCATTTGCGCGGGCGGCGGTATGATCGCTTGCCATGTTTTGCTCGCTTGCTCTGGCTGCTCGTATCGATCGCGCTGAAGGCCGCATGTGCGCTGCCGTCTCCGAGGTGAGCGCTCGGAAGCTCGATGGGGTGCCTTGTTTACGGCTGCCGGTCGGCGGAGGCCTCGCTGTTTACGGCGCGGCCGGCTCGCCCTTGAACAAGCTGATTGGGCTTGGCTTCGACGGGCCCGTCGTGGCCCATGAGCTCGAGCGCGCCGAGGCCGAGTTTTCCGCGCGCGGCGCGCGGCTGCAGGCCGAAGTCTCGACCTTGGCCGACGCCGAGCTACACGGCGTACTGTGCGCCCGTGGCTACGTCCCGAGCGGCTTCGAAAACGTGCTCGGCCATCCGCTCCTTGAAAGCGCGCTGACGCGCCCCGCAGCACCGGAGATTGCGGTGTCTGCGGTCGCTCCGCACGAGCATGGTCTGTTCGCCGAGCTGATGGTCGCTGCCGTCGCTACGCCGGACATCGGTGGAGTCGGCGGCGACGCGACGCCGCCCTCGGAGCTGATTCGGCATTGGGTGCTGGCGATGCTCGCATTGCCGGACGTCCACGGCTATCTGGCACGGATCGACGGAGCCGTGGCCGGCGCGGCCTCCATGTGTTTGGACGATGAAGTGGCTCAATTCACGGGCGCTGGCACATTGCCGGAGTTTCGGCGCCGCGGCGTGCAGAGCGCGCTATTGACGGCGCGCTTGGCAGCAGCAGCGCGTGCCAAGTGCCAGGTCGCTGTCGTTACTACCCAGCCGGCGTCGAAGTCCCAGCAGAACGTGCAGCTTGCGGGCTTCGGGTTGCTGTACGCGCGGCAACTGCTGGTCAAAGAGCCCGCGCTCCGTTGAGCTCAGCGCGCGGGCCGCGCCTTCTTGGCGACCGATTTTTTCTTGGCCACAGGTTTGGTCTTTGCGACCGGCTTTTTCTTGGTCACGGTGGCGGTTTTTGGCGGCAGGCGCGCCGCGGCGTCGAACGCGCGCGTCAGCCAACGCCGCAGCGCGGCGGGATCGCGCATCACGCTCTCGGGCAGCATCACCTTTTCGCTACGCACCCGGCCGTTCCCCATGGGGTCGAAGAACGCCGCGCCCTCCAGTTTCAATGCGGCGGCGCGTTCGGCCTCCGACAGCAAAACCATCGTCGAACGGCCGAACAAACCCGCAAACACCCGCCCGTTCACCTTCGCTGCCACCCCGCCGAACATCTGAACCGTTTCCACGCGCGGGTCCTTGGGCAACGCCGCAAAGAAGAGCGGCTGATTTTCCGCGGGCACTTTGGGCAAAGCCATCCGCTCGACTGTACACGGGCAGCCGCGGCCGAGCCACGCCCAGGCGCCTCCTCCGTCGCCGCCCGAGCGGCGCGCCCAAAGGTGCCTCTCGTCCCGGAAATCGCAGTATGAATTGATACTACGATTTCCGTCGCGCGGGGGCCATCGGCGGCGGGCCCTCTGCCCAGCCGTTTTTTTGGGGTAGCGGGCGCGACACCCACGCCGAGCCACAAAGCTCGGGTTTCGACCATTGAGCGCCAGCTCAGAAGCTCGTGCGCACGAGCGGCTTGAGCTTCTGAGCGCGGCGCGCAAGCCCGGGTTCCGCTCTGGCGTGGGGATCGAGTATCTTCACGCGCATGACGGACACTAGCGCATGGGGACCTCTCGCCGCGCTCATCGGAACCTGGGAAGGCAATGAGGGGCTCGACGTTTCGTATCACAACGCCCACGGCCAAGTTCGCGAGACCCCGTACCGCGAGCACGTCACGCTGGACCCCTTCGGCCCGGTCGCCAATGGCTCACAGATGCTGTACGGCCTCGACTACCGCATGGCGGCTTGGCGCCCCGGCCTAGACAGCCCGTTCCACACGGAAATCGGCTACTGGCTGTGGGACGCCGAAGATGGGCACGTGATTCGCTGCTTCATGGTGCCGCGTGGCACGGCCCTGCTCGCGGGCGGCAACGCCACTGCGAGTGCTTCGTCGTTCTCGCTCGAGGCCAACATCGGCAGCGAGACGTACGGCATCTTGTCGAACCGTTACCTGGCAGCCAAAGCGCGTACCACCAAGTACACCTGCCAAGTCTCGGTCGTCGACGGCGTGTTCCGCTATGAATCGACCACCACCTACGTGCACGGCGTGGGCGGCGAGATTGCGCACACCGATCGCAATACGCTGCGGCGCGTGGCCACGCGCTGAGCGGCTCGCTCCGCCGGGACTCGTTTTTCCGCGATCTGACGTTTCTTTTGCGGTCCGTGACCGCACCGAGGTTGTGCTTCTCTGGGCGTCCACCTACGGTGCCGCCCGATGACCGACCCGAAAGACCGCGACGAAGATCAGGACGACCTCGACGACGACGAAGACGACGAAGAGGAATCGCCTCCGCCGCCCAAGACCAAGGCGAAGCCCAAGGCGTCCGTCGCCAAGCCGAACGCTGCTTCAGCGAAGGCCAAGGCTCCGGCCGTCACTTCGTCGCACTTGATCGGCATCGGCGTCGCCGCGTTGCTCGTGGGGGGCGCGATCGGCTGGTTCGCTCACATCCAAAAAGGCAAAGCCGATTTGCGTGCCGCGGTGGCGGCTGCGCCCGCAGGCAGCGGCGTTCCCGCAGGTCCATGCGGCGCGTGGCAGACGAAGCTGTGCAAGAGCACGGGCGAGCAATCCGCCGCATGTCAGCAAGCCAAAGCCGCCACGGGCGTGCTCTCGAACCCCGCGTGTGAGACGGCGATCGGCACCTTGCCGGAGACCTTGAGCAAGATCAAAGCGGCGCGCGCGACCTGCGACAAGCTGGTCGACAAGCTGTGCGCCGAGCTCCCGCCCGGCTCCAAGACGTGCACGATGGTCAAAGAGCGCACGCCGAGCTTCCCAGCCGAGCGCTGCGACCAGATGATGCAGAACTACGACAAGGTCATCGCCGAGCTGAAACAAATGGATCAGCAGCAGGGCGCAGGCGGCCCGCCGATGGGCGCTCCTGGCGGCGGCATGCGCTTGCCGGGCATGCCCGGCGGCATGCCTCACGCGCCCATCCCGCAACCGTCCGCGCATCCCTGAGCTCAGGCTCTCCACTTCGGCCTGGTTTGCCCGCGATTTTGGGGCTTTCCAAGCCGAAGATCGGCTTTAAGGATCGGCAACGCCCGGCATTTCAGCCCGTGCGTTGCGCGACCGGAGTCGATCATGGAGACCGCTGAATCGGTTCAGGCTACGAGCGCGGCGCTGCCGCCATTGAGCAACGGCTCGCGCGCGGCGCGCTTGGCGCTGCTGGGCGGCATCGTCGCCTCGGTGGCTGGTGCGTTCGCGTACGTGGGCGGCTGGCTCACGCCGCACGCGCTGACCGGCGCGCGGTTCATCGACACGTTCGAGGCCACCAACGGCGTGCAGCCCGGGTTTCGTCGCAACCACGCCAAGGGCGTCGGGTTCAGCGGCTTCTTCCAGAGCAATGGCCGCGGCGTGGCGTTGTCGAAGGCGTCCGTGTTCGAGGCCGGTCGGGTGCCGGTGATCGGTCGCTTCGCGTTCGGCGGCGGGGACCCGTACGCCGCGGACGCCGCGAGCGCGATTCGGAGCATGGCCGTGCAGTTCCAACTGCGGGGCGGAGAAGAGTGGCGCACGGGCATGAACGACATCCCTGTGTTTCCAGTCAATTCCGCACAGGCGTTTCACGATCTGCTGCTGGCAGGGGTTCCGGATCCAGCGACCCACAAGCCCAATCCCGAGGCCATGCCCGCGTTTCTGAGCAAGCACCCCGAGACCGGCAAGGCGTTCGGGTTGATCAAAAGCGCACCCAAATCATCCGGCTTCGAGAACGCCACTTATCAGTCGCTGAATGCGTTCTTGTTCGTCAATGAAAGCGGCGTCGTCGCTCCGGTGCGTTGGGCCATGGTCTCGGTGCAGCCGTTCGAACCGGTAAAGCCTGCACCCGCGGACGCGAGCAAGAACTACTTGTTCGAGTCGCTGCACGCCGCCGTCGCGCACCAGCCGATTCGATATCGCTTGCTCGTCACCGTCGGCCAACCCGGCGATCCCACCGCCGACGCCACGCTGCCTTGGCCGTCGGATCGACAAGTGGTCGAAGTAGGAACCCTCACCATCGATCAACTGCAGGGCGAAGCCGAAAGCCCCGCGCGCGACATCAACTTCGATCCCTTGGTGCTGCCCAATGGCATCCAAGGCTCGGATGATCCGCTGCTCAGTGCGCGCTCCGCCGCTTACTCGACGTCTTTTCGGCGCCGCGAAAGCGAGCCCAAATCTCCGAGCGCCTTCGAGCCTGCGAAAGGAGCCCACTGAGCATGTCCGAGCCGCAATCGAGCGCCAGCTTTCCAGTCCTGATGCGCATCCTGCATTGGCTCTTGGCAGCGCTGCTGCTCAGCATGCTGTTCATCGGCGCCGCGATGGTCACCTCCGTGCTGGATTACCACCGCTTGCTCGCGCTGCACCGGCCGCTCGGCATCACGATCTTGGTGCTGGCCATCGTGCGCCTCGTGAATCGCAAGCTGAGCACTTTGCCGCCTTTTCCGGCCACGATGAGCGAGCGCGAACGAAAGATCGCCTCGCTGAGCGAGACCCTCCTGTACGCCTTGATGATCGGCCTACCGCTCGTGGGCTGGGCCATGCTGTCCGCCGGCAACTACCCGATCGTGATGTGCGGCTCCTTCCACCTGCCGCCCATTTTGCCCGCCAGCCCGGCTCTGTTCGCTGTGCTACGCCCCGCCCACACCGCGCTGGCCTACCTTCTGTTCTTCACATTCCTCGGCCACCTGAGCGCGGTCCTGTTCCACACGCTCATCGTGCGCGACGGGCTGCTCCGGCGCATGGCCTCCTGGCGCAAGTAGCCCAGTTGGTTTTTGGGCTAGCGGGCTCAGCGCGCGCTGGCCGGCTCGAAGCTTGCTGCTCGGAGTGCGAACCGCCAAGTCGCCCAGAGCGCCAAGATCAGAGGAGGTTTTGAGCCTTCGCTTGGCGACTGTGGGATCAGTCACATTCGCTCGGAGGGATCCGAGCCTTCCAGTCGACCGCGGCCGACGAATGCCTAAGCTACGCCGTCGAGCTGCTCGAGAATCTCGCGGAGAGTCGTTGCGGGTCCGAAAATAGCGTTCGGGCCCGAACACTATTTTCGGGACCGATGTCGTTGCTCCGCGAATCGTGGTCCGGTGGTCTGCTCGTGTGCAAATACCGGCGATCGTCATCTCCGAGCCGAGCTAGCGACCACCGTTGCGGGAACAAGTGACGCGCCGCTCATTGCAAGGGACCGGACAGCGAGCTTTGCGCCGGCAAGCGATCGCTGGGCCCGCTACCCCAAACTCCAAAGCGTCAAGCGCAGTACACGCCGCCGTTGATGTCGAGCGTGGGCACCGGTGATGAAGCCGTCGTATTCCGAGGAGAGGTACACGACGGGGCGCGCGATGTCCTCCTCCTATTGCGAGGTTTGGACCATAACATTGCCAAACGTCGCCGCGTACCGGCAACCGCCCAGAAATCTGGATCGTGCTGTGATCGGATCTCGATGATGCAACTGACGGCGAAGATTGCGGGGCGTTGGCTGATTCGGCACGAGACGGTTTATCGCTACAGCACGCCTGTCGCGTTCGCGCCGCACGTGCTGCGGCTCACGCCGCGTAGCGATAGTGTCCGGTGCGTGGAGCGTTCGCTTTCGATCTCGCCGACGCCGCTCGGAATTTCGGAGTTCAGCGATACCTTCGGCAACAGCTATACGAACGTGACGTTCGGTGCGGGTAGCTCGGAGGAGCTGATCATCGACAGCCGCGTCTTGGTCGACACGTTCACCCGGCCTGTGCTCGATGCGGGTCATGCGCTGCCGTTGCTGCCCTGGGCGGCTCCGTACGATGACTCGCTGTTCAGCTATCGGCAGCCCGACGGCAGCTCAGACGTCGCAGCGCTCGCGCAGCGGCTCTCGTTTCAGGTCGGCCATGCGCCGCTCGCGTTCTTCGAGCTCTTGAACCAAACCCTGTACTCGACCATCGATCGCCAAATTCGCGTGGACGGCTTAGCCCAAACGCCGGCCGAGACGCTGGCTACGGGGCGCGGGGCGTGTCGCGATTTGACGGTGCTGTTCATGGCCGTGTGCCGCCAGGTGGGCGTCGCTGCGCGCTTCGTGAGCGGTTATCAAGGCCAAGAAGCGTCTCCTGACGGCAAGCGGCACCTGCACGCTTGGCCGGAAGTGTTCGTGCCCGAGCTCGGTTGGCTCGGTTGGGATCCGACTCACGGCGTCGTCGTGGGGCCAGGGCACGTCGCGCTGTCCGCGGCTCCCGAGCAGACCGCGACCATGCCTGTCGATGGCGGCTTTTACTTCAACGGGCCCACCGTGACATCCACGCTCAGTTACTCGATCACGTTCGAGCCCGCGTGAGCTCGTGAGGGGCAGGTGCCCTGAAGCGCCCGCCTCGTCCTGGAGAAAATAAATCGTACACGATTGAATCGTAAGGAACTAATCGCGAGTGGGGTCCGTAGTCTCAGCGAACCCCAAGTTTCCCCGCAGAAGGAGCAACACCATGAGCAATCCCCCCACGGTCCCCGACAAGATCTTGTACACCGCCACCGCCACCGCCACCGCTGGGCGCGAAGGCCGCGCCAAGAGCGACGACGGCGTTTTGGACGTCGGGCTCGCCATGCCGAAGGGCCTGGGCGGCAATGGCGCGCCCGGATCCAACCCCGAGCAGCTGTTCGCCGCGGGCTACTCCGCCTGCTTCGGTAGCGCCGTTTTACACGTTGCGCGCCTCCAGAAAATTGCGCCGGGCCCGGTGAGCATCACGGGCAAGGTTTCGATCGGTCCCGCGGCCACCGGTTTCGGGCTCGCGGTCGAGCTCGTGGCCTCTATCCCCGACTTGCCGCGCGAGCAAGCGACGGCTTTGTTGGAGGCCGCGCACCAGGTCTGCCCGTATTCGAACGCCACGCGCGGCAACATTCAAGTCGACATTCGGCTTGCGGAATGAGTTGATTCGTCCCGCCCCAAGCGAGAGGCGAGCAAACCATGAGTGAGCACCTTCGAGTCGACAATCAGCTGTGCTTCGCGGTTCACGCCGCGGCGCGGGCGATGAACGCGGCCTATCAGCCGTTGCTCGAGGCGTTGGGCATCACCTATCCGCAGTACCTCGTGCTGCTCATCCTCTGGGAGGAAGACGGCGCGCGCGTCTCGCGCATCGGCGAACGCTTGTACCTCGACTCGGCCACGCTCACGCCGCTGCTGAAGCGGATGGAAAAGCGTGGCCTAGTCGAGCGCCGGCGTAACGAGGCAGACGAGCGAGTGGTGGAGATCTTTTTGACCCCGAGCGGCAAAAAGCTGAAAAAGAAGGCGCTGGACGTAGCCGAAGGCTTCTTCTGCAAGCTGCAAACGCCGCTCCCGGAAGCCGTGCGGCTGCGCGAAGAGCTAAAAGGGCTCACGAAGCGGTTGCACGGCTCGGCCGCGTGAGCCCAAATGCTCCGAGCGTGAACGATCTGACTCAGCTCGCCCGGCTCGACGCCATCGCGCAGGCCGAGCTGTGCGCGCGCGGCGAAGTGTCGCAAGCCGAGCTTTGGGCTCATTGTTTGGAACGCGTTGCGTTCCTGAACCCGTTGCTGCGCGCCGTGGTGACGCACGCCGCGGCGTCCAGCGCAGGCCGTCACGAGGGCCTGCTCGCGGGGGTGCCGTTCCTGATGAAGGACTCGAGCCCTTGGCCCGGCCTGCGCTGGACGCTGGGCGCGCGCTTGTTCGGCAAGCGCGTGACTTTGCAGCAGACCGAGTTCGGCAGGCGGCTCGAGGAAGCGGGCCTGGTATGCGCGGGCAAGACCGCGCTGTCCGAGTTCGGGCTCTTGGCGAGCACCGAGACGCTGCTCGAAGGCGCCACGCTGAATCCCTGGAACCTGGCGCTTTCTCCGCTCGGCTCATCGGGCGGCAGTGCGGTCGCGGTCGCGGCGGGCTTGGTCCCGCTGGCCCACGCCAACGACGGCGGCGGGTCGATCCGCGCGCCCGCGTCGGCGTGCGGCGTGTTCGGCTTCAAGCCGAGCCGCGGCCGCACTGCGGTGGCGAACCGCAGCGGCTCCGAGTTCGCCAACATGACGAGCGACCACTGCCTGACGCGCACCGTGCGCGACAGCGCCCTGTTCCTGTCCCTCACCGAAGATCGCTCCCTGGCAGCGCCCGTCGGCTTCGTGTCCGAGCCCTCTGCTCGTAGGCTACGCATCGGCGCGTGGACCACGACCATGGTCGGTGAAGCGCCGGAGCCCGCGGTGCTTCGCGCTCATGACCAAGTGTGCGCGCTCTTGCGCGCCCTCGGTCATCACGTCGAGCTGATCGCCGCGCCGGAGTACGAGATGCCTGCCTTGAACGATGCGTATTACTCGATCGCGGGCGCCGCGGTGGCAAACGTCGTCGAAACCATCGACCGCACGCGCGAGGAGCCGGTGCAGAGGGGCGAGCTCGAGCCGTTCACCTGGGCATTGGTCGATGCGCTCGGCGAATGCGCGGGCGATCCGGTGTCCGATTCCTTGGCTGTCTTTGCGCGAGCCGTGAGCACGTACAACGAGGTCACGCGGCCCTTCGACGTGATCCTGACGCCGACCGTCGGTGTCGAGTCAGTGCCGCTCGGCGATTTGTCACCCGTGCTGCCCCGACGAACGCTGCTGGAACGCGCCGCGCGCGTCCTGGGCTACACACCGCTGCACAACATCGTCGGCTGCCCGGCGATGTCCGTGCCGTTGCACTGGTCGGAGGCAGGGCTGCCCGTCGGTGCGCACTTCGCCGCCGCGCCCGGCCAAGATGCGCTGTTGCTCGCGCTCGCCTACGAGCTCGAGCGCGCGCAGCCGTGGCACGACCGCTGGCCGCCGTATTCGATCCCGGTGCTCCTAGGCTGAGGGCAGCTGGCTCACGTGGCCGGCCCGCCGCGGCAGATGGAGAAATCCAATGAGCTCGCCCCTGAGCTCAACGGCTAGCCCCGGCCCTCGAGCAGCGCGAACGCCGCGCCCTGGGCGTCGTCGCAAACGGCGATGCGGTTGCCGTTCGGTAGCGTGAATGGGCCGATCACCAAGCCGCCGCCCGCCCGCACGGCGTCCAGCGCGTGATCCAGCGACGGCACTCGAAAATGAAAGAGCCAGTGAGCGTGCACGCCGGGGCGCCCAGCAATGTCCGACAGCGAGCCCACGGCCGCTGCGCCTGGCTGATAAGCGAACGGGTGCAGCACGCCGTGGTCGCCGACATCGATCGCGGCTTTGAAATCCCAGCCGAAGCCCTCCGCATAGTTCGCCTTCGCGCGCTCGACCTCGACCGTGTTGAGCGCGTGCCACACGACCTCCGGGCGCGGCGCGGAGCCGTGCGCTTTCGCAGGCTTGCCCAGCGCGACCAGCGCGCCGCCGGGATCACGCATCACCGCCGCCTCCAGGCCCTGCGGGTTCAGCCACTTCGGCCCGAGCGGTATGGCGCCTCGCGCCGCGAATGCTGCCGCCTCGGCGTCGACGTCGTCTACCTCGAGGAAGCCGAGCCAGTGCGGACGCGAGCCGCGCGCTACCGCTTCTTCGTGAAGCTGAAAAATCTCGGCGTCGCTCCGACCGAGCACGGCGGCGTAAAAGGCCGCGGCGGCCGGGACGTCCGTGGTGCGAAGGACGTACTGAAAAAAGCGCGTCATGCGGAGGAACGCATAGCACGTCGCCCCGCCCGGACGTTCTCGCGTCGCGCGTGTCGCGGGCCTGAAGCTCGCGTGCCGTGCGCGCGAGCGGCGGGTCCCTGACAAAACCGGGTGACCGACCGTCGGCTCCCGCCGTCGATAGCGAGCGCGATCCGACGGGCAAATTGGCGCGCCGAAAAAAAGATCAGCATGGATGTCGTTTCCACCCGGCCAGAGGAGCCGTACAGACGGGCCCACCATTCACGGCGCGCGCCCAAACCCGGAGATCACGACATGCGTTACCTGGTTCTCGTTGGACATGACGAAAAGGGCGGCAAGACCATGAGCCCCGAGCAACACCGAGCCTTGTTCGCAGCCTACCAAAAATACGAGGCCGATCTGAAGCAAGCCGGCGTGTTCCTCGCTGGCGAACCGCTGCAATCGAGCGAGCGCGCGGTGCGCATCAGCAGCGAAGGCGGCAAGCGCAAGCTGCTCGACGGCCCATTCAGTGAGTCGAAAGAAATCATCGGCGGCTATTTCTTACTCGAGGTCAAATCGCGCGACGAGGCCATGGAATGGGCGGCCCGTTGCCCCGCGGCGCAGCTCGGTGGCTGGAGCTACGCCGAGCTGCGCGAGATCCAAGAAATTCCTCGCTGACACGCGCGCCGAGCAATGGTCTGGTCGGGGGCCATGTCGGCTCCCGACACAGACCGCGCCGATCAGGTCAGCCGCGTCGCGGCCGCAATCTGGCGCATCGAATCGGCCAAACTGATCGCAGTCATCGCGCGCTTGCTACGCAGCGTCGACTTGGCCGAAGAGCTCGCCCAAGACGCGTTCGTCGAGGCCCTGGAAAGCTGGCGCAAGAGCGGCCTGCCCGATAACCCCGGCGGTTGGCTGATGACCGCGGCCAAGCACCGCGCGCTCGACGCGCTTCGCCACGCGCGCCGCGCCGATCGCCGGCACGAGCAAATCGAACGCGAGCGCGAAACCTCGCTCGCTGCGACCTTCGACGAAGCCAGTGACGACGTCGTCGGTGACGATCTACTGCGTCTGATCTTCGTGGCCTGCCACCCGGTGTTGTCGCAAGAAGCGCGCGTGGCGCTCACGCTGCGCCTGCTCGGCGGTTTGACCACGGACGAAATCGGGCGAGCCTTCTTGGTCCCCGAGCCGACGATCGCGCAGCGCATCACCCGCGCCAAGCGTACCCTCGCCGACAAGAACATCCCCTACGAGCTGCCGCTGCCGGCAGACTTGCATGCCCGTCTGGATTCGGTGCTCGAGGTCATCTACCTCGTTTTCAACGAAGGCTACCTGGCCAGCGCAGGCGGCGATTGGATGCGCCCGGCGCTGTGCGAGGACGCGCTACGCCTCGGACGCACCCTGGCCGAGCTGGTCCCGCGCGAATCCGAGGTCCACGCGCTCGTCTCACTCATGGAAATCCAAGCTTCGCGCGCCCGAGCCCGTAGCGGCCCGCACGGCGAAGCCGTTCTCTTACTCGAACAGGATCGCAGTCAGTGGGACACGCTGCTCGTGCGCCGCGGGCTCGAAGCCTTGACCCGCGCTGAGTCGCTGATCTCGCACAGCCCCGGCCCATACCTCCTGCAAGCCGCAATCGCCGCCTGCCACGCGCGCGCCCGCGTCGCGAGCGACACCGACTGGCTACGCATCGCCTCGTTGTACGCCGCCCTCATGCACATCGCACCCTCACCGATCGTGGAGCTGAACCGCGCCGTCGCGGTCGGCATGGGCTTCGGCCCCGCCGCGGGCCTCGAAGTCGTCGACCCGCTACTCGCCGATCCCGCCCTCGCCGACTACCCGTTCTTGCCGAGTGTGCGCGCGGACCTACTCGCCAAGCTGGGCCGATTCGCCGAGGCAACGACCGAAGTCGAACGCGCCGCAGCGCTCACCCAGAACGCACGCGAGCGAGTGTTGTTTTTGGAGCGAGCCTCGGACTACCGCGCCAGCGACGAACGCTCATAGCGTTCGATCTCGTACATAAAAGCCGGCGCGGCGACAACGGCCAGCCCTCCCGCCTCGAGCTTCGACCCGATTTCGATTGTAATCCAGACCGCCGAGTAACGGCGCCCAAGTCAGCCTCTCAGTTGTTACCGCGGATGAGCGGCAGCAAGTCCGCCGGATTTACGGGCTTCGTCAGGTAGGCCTCGAACCCCGCGCTGATGCCTCGGGCGATGGAGCTTTGGCTCTTGTGACCGGTGACCGCGACGTAGCGGCAACCTTCGAGGCCTGGAAGCGCACGTAGGGAGCGCACCAAGTCGTAGCCGTTCATGTCCGGGAGGCCGATGTCGATCAGCGCCACCTCGGGCCGCAGCACGTTGGCGATGGCCAGCGCGTCGCGCGCGCAAGTGGCCAAGCTCGGGTGGTGTCCCGCGCGCTCGATGAACGCGCCGAGGAGCTCGGCTGCATCGAGGTTATCGTCGACGACGAGCACTCGGCGCCCCGGTCCGTGTTGTCCCTCCTGTGAGGAAGCGAGCTCATCGACCATGACGCTGAAATCTGGTCACAACCTGGCCGATCGTAAAGTCGAAATCGGCGAGATTCGCCATCATTTTATGAGGGGTGATGAGGCGGCTTTGTTGTCGCAGCGAGCGCAACGCGCGTGCCTTCTCCATCTCGGATCGAAATACCCATTTACGACGATCACCAGCACGCTCCACTTGTCGCCGACCAGGCTCAGGAACTGGGCGCGTGAACACGCATTCGGCGTCGAAACGTTTGGTCAACTTGCTGTACCCCAGTGACTTCAACGGCGCTGTCGTGTTCTGGGGCGCCGTTCCAAAGCCCTATGCGGCCGCGTGCCGCGTGAGCCGCTTGTCAACCTCGACGGCTCGTGGTGCGCTGCCGCGCATGAAGCTGATCGTCACGGGCGCCACGGGGATGGTCGGCGAAGGCGTTTTGCTCGAATGCTTGAGCGATCCCAGCGTGGAGCAAGTGCTCTCGGTTTCGCGCCGCTCGTGCGGGCACATTCATCCGAAGCTGAAAGAACTTCTGGTGCCGGATTTTCGCGAGCTCTCGAGCGTGGAGTCGGAGCTCACCGGTTACGACGCTTGCTTCTATTGCGCGGGGGTGAGCTCGGTGGGCCTGAAGGAGCCCGAGTACACGGTCATCACTTACGATACGCCGCTCCACTTTGCGCAGACGCTGGCGCGTCTAAATCCGAGCATGGTGCTCGTGCACGTCTCGGGCGCGCACACGGACGGCACGGAGCAGGGAAGGGTGATGTGGGCACGGGTGAAGGGCAAAGCGGAGAACGCGCTCATGCGTTTGCCGTTCAAGGCGGTATACAACTTTCGCCCTTCGCTGATGAAGCCGGCGCCCGGGCAAAAGAACATCAAGTCGTCGTATCGGGCGCTGCTCGTGCTTTATCCGCTGCTCAATCTGTTCTTTCCGGGCATCACCCTGAATGACGTCGGGCAGGCGATGCTGCGCTGTGTGCGCGTCGGCGCGTCGAAGCACGTGCTCGAAGCCACGGACATTCGCGCTTTGGCAGCCCAAGCCAGCTAACGCACGCTCGGCTCCGGAGAAAGGGGGGCGCTCGAAGGACTCACCCCGCACCCGCTCAGCGCTCTCCGGGCAAGAGCATGGGGACTGGGACCCCGGGCACTACCGCTGCCGCGGGCCGCATGTGATCGTCGTCGGCTCGATCTGACTCCGCCCGGCAGCTAGAGAAAATTGCGCTCCGGCTGAGTGCGCCAAAAATGGTGAGCCGCGCCGCGGGCTTGGCGGAACTGCTCAGCGAATGAGACTCATCGCCTCGGTGCTCCTAGTCTGCCTCGGGTTGACCGCCGCTTGCGGCAGCAGTGACACGGATCGAGATAGTAACCCGGGGGACGCGAGCGGCGCCGGCGCGCCGAGCATGGCGGGTACTAACAGCGCAGGGTTAGCGTCGGCGGCCGAGCGGGCGGTATCAGCGGCGCGGCTTCGGGCGGCGCACCGACTGAGACTGCAGGCGCAACGTCACTCGGCGGAGCGTCGCCAGCGGCCGGCTCGGCGAATGCTGGCTCGACGAACGGCGGTGAGAGCTCGGTCGCTGGCGCCACCTCGCGAGGCGGTGCGACCTCGCAGGGCGGTACAGCGTCGAGCGGCGGCGCATCGAATGGTGGGGCGCCGCCCCTGAATCCGAGCTGCAAGTTTCCGGCGCCCGCGGGATCCCCTGTGGCCGTCCACGGTCAGCTGAAGGTCGTCAAAGCCGTGCTTCAGGACCAAGCCGGCACTCCGTACCAGTTGAAGGGCGCGAGTAGTTACTGGCTCAACTGGGAGAGCACGAAGTACGCCGAGAGCAAGAGCGCGCTGCAATACATGCGCGACAATTGGAAGCTGAGCGCGTTCCGCGCCGCCATGGGCACCGATGCCTCCTCCGGCTACCTCACGAGCAGCGCGAACGCGACGGCGCTGCAGGCGCGGATCGACACCATCGTCCAGAACGCGCTCGCGCTCGGGGTCTACGTGCTGGTCGATTGGCACACCGAGAAGGCGGCCACTCAACAAGCGCAGTCGATCGCGTTCTTCACGGGTTTGGCGCAGAAGTACGGCGCCTGCCCGAACCTCATCTACGAGGATTACAACGAGCCGACGGGCGTTACTTGGGCGCAGATCAAGCCTTATCACCAAGCAGTCGTGTCGGCGGTTCGCGCCATCGACCCGGATAACCTGATTGTGCTGGGTACGCCGAATTGGTCGCAAGACGTCGATCTCGCCGCGGCTGATCCGGTGTCAGGCTCGAACCTGCTGTACACGCTGCATTGGTACGCCTGCTCGCACAAGGCTAGCCTGCGCGCGAAAGGCACGACCGCGATCTCACGCGGCGCCGCGTTGTTCGTTACGGAATCCGCCGCGACCTCCGCCAACGGTGGCGTTGCCCCGAACAACACGGTGTGTGAGGCCGAGGCGAACAGCTGGTATTCGTGGATGTCGGACAACCACGTGAGCGGTATTGCTTGGAAGCTCGCTTCGGGGACCGATTCGAGCAACATTTTTGCATCAGGCTCGAAGCCGCCAGTCGACGGCCCTTTTCCCGACAGCGTTCTCAGCCAGACGAATGGCACTTCACCGGGGCACGGCTTGTTCGCGGTGAATTGGATGCGGCAATAGCCTTGCGTTCTCCGCTGATGCGCCTTGCGAGCGCGCTTCGCTTCGAGGAGCCAAAGTCGACGCTCGAAAGCCGCTGAACCTAGGACGCGGGGCCGGGCATTTGGCGTCGTCACGGCAAACAAATCGACACAGTCTATGGCGCGCGAGGCTTCGGGTGCAGCTTTGGGCTGCGCTCTAAAGCTCGTGGGGATGCGACCGTATTGACTGGGCCGTGGTGGGGCGAGCGACTGATTCGAAGCATTCGCGGCGAGCCCCGAGGAGAGAGTCGTGAAAGCAATCGCGTGCGCCGTATTGGGTCTGGCTGGGGTGTGGTTCGTCGGCTGTGGGGATTCTGACGCGTTACTGTTCACGAAAGGCGCTGGCGGAAACCACGCAGGCGCGGGTGCTGGCGGCGGGCAATCCGTTCGCGCTGGCGCTGGTGGGGATAGCGGTTCGCCGGACATGACCGAAGGCGGATCCGGCGCGCTGGCTGGTGATCTCGGCATGGCGGGCGACGGCGATGCGGGAGAGCCTGGGCTGCCCGATGCGTGCGCGAGCGCGCCGTGCAAGAACGGCGGCACTTGTAAGACGAGCGCTTCCGGTAGCGCTGTCTGTACTTGTGCGGCCGGCTACAGCGGCGCTGATTGCGCCACCAACATCGACGACTGTGCGCCGAACCCTTGCCTCCACGGCGGCACGTGCACGGACAAGGTGAACGACTACGGCTGCGCGTGCGCGCCGGGCTACTCCGGGAAAGCCTGCGCCGATGATGTCGATGACTGCGCATCGCTCCCCTGTGTGAACGGCGGCACGTGCACGGACAAGGTGAATGACTTCAGCTGCACTTGCCCCGCGGGCTACGACGGGAAAACGTGCTCGAACGACGTCAATGACTGCGCGACTCAGCCCTGCGTCAACGGCGGCACGTGCACGGACGAGGTGAATGATTTCAGCTGTGCCTGCGCCGCGGGTTACGACGGCAAGACGTGCAGCCACGACATCGACGATTGTGCGCCGAACCCCTGCGCCCATGGCACTTGCACGGACAAGGTGCATGACTTCAGTTGCACTTGCGACTCAGGCTACGAATTCGGCAGCGACGGCAAAGTCTGCGACCGCAACATCGACGATTGCGCGCCGAACCCGTGCCTCAATGGTGGCACGTGCGCCGACGGCCTCAACGCCTACACCTGCACCTGTGCCACGTACTACACGGGCACCACGTGCGCGACGTACACGCTACCCGCGAGCTGCAAGGCGATCAAAACCGCGACGCCCAGCGCGACTGACGGCATGTACACCATCGACCCGGACGGCACGGGCGCGTTCGCGCCGTTGAGCGTCTTCTGCGACATGACGACCGACGGCGGCGGCTACACTTCGTACGTGATCGACAACGGGATCAGCACTTCTCGCTTCGACCAAGCGAACTCCTGCACGGCGCTCGGCCTGAACTTGGTCGTCGCGCGCACGGCTGCTCACTTGGCTGCGCTGTTCGGTAAATACGGGGACGGCTACTTCCGAACCGTGCCCGGCGTGTACGGGCTCGCCGCCGGCGACTACAGCGATTGTGCGATGAATTCGAGCGATCCCGTGTGCGCTGCCAACTGGAAGGCCTTGGGCGGTGGCGCCTGGTTCGCCAAAGCCACGATCGATAGCGAGCCCAACGGTGACTACATCCCCGGCTGCTGGCTGGAAGTGGAAGGCCCAGACGATCCGGTCGACGGCTTGGGCCACTTCAACGATGGCGGTTGCGACTACGAGACCGGCACGAGCTACATCTGCTCGGATAACGCGAAGTAGCTCGCGATGTCGGCAGTGGTCAGCCTAAAAGTGCCACCATTGCGAGCACAACCACTTCCGTCTCAAAAATTCAGGGTGAGGCGTCGCATATCGTCGACCTGCCAGCCAATCTTCGGAGCTGCGATTTCCGACAGTCCCGGTGCGATGCGACACTCGCTATGCTGCTTTCGTGAACGACGAAGCCCGAACCCTGTTTCAAAAAATCTTGGATGGTTACCTGGCTGCCGGTTCTCCGGAGCGTGGCGGGTACGTGTTCGGCCCCGGGGAGATGACCGACGCTCATCGCGATCTCGAATCGGCTGGCCTCGTGCAGCGAGTGTTCGGCACCGTCGGCGGCGTTGCCTGGCGCTTGACCGAGACCGGCGCCGAGCGGGCCAAGCTTCCGGCGTGAGGGCGGGTGCGGCTCTGGCGTGAGTAGACATCTGCCAGAAACCCAAATCGGGCCAAAGATGGCCCACCCCGATGAGCAATGCTGCGTTGGAAACCGCGTTACCCGCCGAGCCCGCGCGCGCTCGGGATTGGCTAGCCCTGCATTTTGCGCTCACTGTCTTCGTGAGCGCGCTTTTGCTGTTTCAGATCGAGCCGCTGATCAGCAAATTCATCTTGCCCTGGTATGGCGGCAGCCCCGCGGTCTGGACCACGTGCCTGCTCTTCTTTCAGGTAGTGCTGTTCTGCGGCTATGCGTACGCGCACCTCAGCACGCGTTTCCTGCCGCCGCGCGCGCGGGTGATCGCTCACTGCGCGTTGCTCGGCTTGTCACTGGCGCTGCTGCACGTGGCCCCCGGTGAGCACTACAAGCCGCTCACGGCCGCAGACCCCACGCTTTCGATCTTGGGCCTGCTCTCGGCCACGGTTGGCTTGCCCTACTTCGCGCTGTCTTCGACCGGTCCGCTCTTGCAAGCTTGGTTTAGTGCGGCTTACCCCGGACGCTCGCCGTATCGCCTGTATGCCCTCTCGAACTTGGGCTCGCTGATCGCGCTCCTCAGTTATCCCTTCGTGTTCGAGCCCGCGTTCGACGTGCTGACGCAAGCGCACCTCTGGTCGTGGCTGTTCGCGGCTTTTGCGATCGGTTGCGCGTGGTGCGCGGTCAAGGCATTGCCGGCACTGCACGCGGTGCGTGCCGTGACTGCCCTGAAGCGCGAGCCCGTGTCAGTGCTCGACCGCGTGCGTTGGGTGGGGCTCCCCGCGTGTGCCTCGCTCGCGCTTTTGGCCACGACCAATCACGTGACGTCCGACGTCGCCGTGATCCCGTTTTTATGGGTCGTGCCGCTCAGTTTGTACCTAGTCACGTTCATCATCGCGTTCGACCACGCGCGTTGGTATCGGCGGCGGCTGTTTGCCGTGCTTACCGTCGTGCTCTGCCTGGCCGTGGGCTGCCTCGACCCGCTGCGCGACGCGCTGGAGGCCGTGCACTACGACTTTACGTTCGTCGATGACTTGCTGCTGCACTTCGCGGCCCTGTTCTCGATCTGCATGCTGTGCCACGGGGAGCTCGTGCGCTCGCGACCCAGCCCCGCTCGTTTGACCGAATTTTACCTGCTCATTTCCGCGGGCGGCGCTCTGGGCGGCGTGTTCGTCAGTCTCGTTGCGCCGGCCATGTTCTCGACTTTCTTCGAATGGACCATCGCGCTCCTGCTCTGCTTTGCGCTGGGTGGCGCCGTTTGGTACGGCTCGAGCACGCGACCGAAAGCAGGCATGGCCCGCCCCGCGCTCGCTGGGCTCGCGACCCTCGCGGGGCTCGCTGGCATCTATTACTATCAGCGCGACGACGAGGCGCCGCTCGCCGTGCTGCGCAACTTTTATGGCGTCGTCTCGGTCTACGAGACCGACAAGGACGACCCAGCGTTGCACCACTTCTCGCTCGCGCATGGCATCGTCGTGCACGGCCGGCAATTCGTGGCACCCGAAAAAAGGCAGCAACCGGTGGCCTATTATGCGCCCGGTACCGGCGTGGGCCGCGCGCTGAGCTATTTCCAAAACCAACCCGAGCTGCGCGTGGGGGCGGTGGGCCTGGGCGTTGGAACGATTGCCGCCTACGCTGGCGCGGGTCAAGCCGTGCGCTTTTATGAAATCAACGAGCAGGTCGAGACCCTGGCGCGTCGCTACTTCAGCTTCCTCAGTGAGAGCCGAGGCCAGGTGGACGTGGTGCTAGGCGATGCGCGGCTGTCACTGGAACGCGAAGCGCCGCAAGCGTTTCACGTGTTCGTGCTCGACGCCTTCAGTGGCGATGCGGTGCCTGCGCATTTGCTAACCCAAGAAGCGTTCGCCATCTACCTCCGGCACTTGCGGCCCGACGGCGTGATCGCCGTCAACATCACCAATCGTCATTTGAATCTGGCGCCGGTCGTGACAGCGCTCGCCGAGGCGTATCACTTGCGTACGATACGCATCTTCAGCGAGCCAAACGGCGCTCAGCTCGGCTACCGTGCTGATTGGCTGCTGCTCACCAAAAATGCGGACTTTCTCGCTGCGGTGAAACCCGCACCGCCGCCCGACGCGCGCCCGAGCCCGCCGTTGTTGTGGACCGATCACTACAGCAACTTGTTTCAAATCCTTGAGTAGCGCGGCTACTTCAAGCGTTCCGCCGTGGCTCGGATTTGAGCCTCGCTCGGCGCGCTCGGGGCACCGCGCGGATCGCGATTGGTCTGGAAATCCACCATCCAACCGGGATACTCGGCGGGGAGCGCGCTCGCTTCGTCGAGTAGCCTCACTTGTTCCGCGGACAGCGCGAGCTCCGTGGCGGCCAAGTTGTCGCTCAGCTGCTCGGGCTTCTTGGCGCCGATGATGATGCTGGTGACGAACGGCTTGGTCAGCTGCCAAGCGAGGGCGACGCGTGCCACGGAAGTGCCCGTTTCCTCGGCGACTTTGCGCAGGGCGGTCAGCACACGCGGCAAGCGCTCCATATTCACGGGCGGAAAATCGAAGGACGCGCGGCGCGCATCGGCCGGGCCCTTCTTGTCGGGGTCGAACTTACCCGAGAGCAACCCGCCCGCGAGCGGGCTCCAGGGCAAAATGGCAATGCCACGTGCTTTGCACAGCGGCGCGACCTCGCGCTCGATGTCACGACCGGCGATCGAATAGTAGACCTGCGCGCTTTGAAAGCGAGCGAGTCCATTCTGCTCGGCGAAGGTGATGGCGTGCGACGCAACCCAGGCGGGCAAGTTGCTGAAACCTAGGTAGCGAACCTTGCCGGAGCGGACCACGTCATCCAGCGCGCGCACGGTCTCTTCGATGGGCGTTACTGGGTCGTAGCCGTGGATTTGGTACAGATCCACGTAGTCGAGCCCTAGACGGCGCAGGCTGCCGTCGATGCTGGATAGGATATGCGCGCGCGACAGGCCGACTTGATTGACACCCGGGCCGACGCGCCCGCGCACCTTGGTCGCGACCACCACTTGCTCGCGCGGGCGGCCGAGCGCCTTGAGCGCCTCACCGACCAGGCGTTCGCTGTCGCCTTCCGAGTACACATCGGCCGTGTCGATGAAGTTGACGCCCGCGTCGAGGGCGGCGGAAACCAGGGCCAGCGACTCTTGATGTTGCAGCTTACCGATGGCTTGCCACATGCCGCTGCCACCGCCGAAGGTCATGGCGCCGAGGCACAGCTCCGAGACGTAGAGACCGGTGTTACCGAGCAAGTTGTAGCGCATGGCGCAAGCCTAGAGCCCGAGGCTCCAGCTGCCAATGCCCGGTGTGTGCGATCTTGAACGACCAAGGCCGCAGCGGCGGCACACTCTCGAGCTCGGCGAGCGCGTACGGAGCTTTGGCCAAGGTATCTCGAACCACGTCCTCGCCGTCGGACACCGAGCCCGTCATGCGCGCGCAATAACGGTGCAGCTCGGGCCGCAGCGTGGGGACGAGGCCGAGAAACCGCTCTCGAGCTTCGCTGACCGCGGGCAGAAAATCACTCATGATGGCTCACTGCTCGCGTCGCGTGCTTCTCGGGCGCCGGGCCGCACTCAGTTCCAATTGTCGATCTTGAGATCGTCCGGTGCGGGCCTGCCTTTGCCCGTTTCCACCAGTTGCCGCAGGCTGAGCAAAAACGTGGCCCATTTCATGCTGCAGTGAGCCATGAAGTCGATCGGCTCGCGCCAATTGCGGTGGCCGAAGATGAGCAGGGTCATGTCGCCTTCCTGAGCCAGGCTGAACGTCACATCCGTGCCGATCCATTCTTCAGGGCCAGTCTTGATGCGCCAACGCACCTCCGCGTTCGGTTCGAGCTCGAACATTTCGAAAGCCATTCGGCCGACCTCATTTCCTTCCGGAGAACGGAACGCGACCTCTACCAGGCCGCCGAGCTTGGCGTCGCCAGTCGTTTCTCGGGTCCACCAGCCAGCAACGCCGGCGACCGTGGACACTGCTTCGTAAACCTTGGACAGCGGCGCTCTGATGCCGATTCGGTGAATGATATGTACCATTTCGTCCTCCGCTTGATTTGGGGTACGCCTTTCTTAAGTCAGCGCGAGCACGCTCGGGAGTAACAAGGTTGTCGCGAGTCACCGCCACGAGGCCGCGCGCGGACCTTGTTGCGAGATTCACCTGGCCCCCAGCTTGCTGCGCGACGACCGGCAGCGATGCCTAGCTTTGTGACGCGCTGCGCGCGACGCGCCCGCTAACCCAACAAAGGAAAAGACAAGGTGCGCCGGCTCAGAGCCGGCACATGTGCGCGAGCCAGTTGGTCACCGAAGCGGCTGCGATCCGCTTCTTGAGCGCCGCGTTCATGGTCAATAGACCGAGCGCTTTGCCGTCCGATGCCACCACGCTCGGTGGGTGCGTGGCGTTGGCGTTGCAGGCCGACGTATCTTCGTGGTTCGAGCCGTAGGGCGCGAACTTGTTGCGCATGCTGGTGAGCGACAGGTCCGAGCCGAATTCGCCAGCTAAGTTGAACACCGATTCGGGGTTTTTCCCCTCACAAAGGCAGCCGAGATACACTTCGTGGCTGGCGCCGCCGAAGATCAGCAGCTTCGGTTGAGCGGACTTGGAGCTGTCGTCGCGGGCGAGCTGCGTTGCCCCGCCACGGCCTTCACGCAGCTTTTGTAGATCGCTCAAAACTTCGTTCTGCTGCTGCTGGCGGCGGCGCTCGATTTCCCGTTGCTCACGCGCGACCTCGAGGTCGCGTTTGCTGCTTTGAGCTTTGCCGTCACCCGGCGCAGTGCTGGCCTCGGGTAAGCTACAGCCGATGAGGCAGCGAAGCGCAGAGGCGACGATCAGGAGGCGCGCGAGGCCCGTGTGCATGACGGAGTTCTAATGGCCGGCGCGCAAAATTACTTCAACGTAACGAACGTTCGCTTCGCGATTCGAGCCCAAAAATGGGTCAAATTGATGGCAAGAAGGCTGACGCTGAAAAGATGAAGCGAGCGCGGATGCTTTGGTTTCAGCTTGCGGTCAGGGCTTTGCGGAGGAAGACGTTCTTGTGACCAGCAGGGTAGTCCGCGAGCTCGCCGAACACTTCGTAGCCGTGCTTCTCGTAGAAGCTCGGGGCTTGGAAGGTGAACGAGGCGAGGTGCGCATGGCGCGCGCCGCGGCTGTAGGCGTAGCGCTCGGCGGCGAGCAGGAGTTGGCTGCCGTAGCCCGTGCCGCGTAGCTCCTGCTCCAGCCAGAGCACCTTCACCTCGAGCCAGCCGCCCCACACGAAACCCACCAGGCCGCCGCACAGCTTGCCCTCGGCGTCGCGTAAACAAAGCGTGAGCGGCCAAAACTGGCGCTGCTCGGTGGCGTCGAGGCAAAAGTCGTCGAGCGCGTTTTGTAGCAATTCCGCTTCCGCGCAGTGCTCGGAATGATCTTCGGTGATTCGATAGCTGCTCATCGACCCGCACGATAGCCGCGGCGCGCCGGGTCGCAAGGCGCACCGCGGAACGCCAATGTCGCGTCAGCGTGCGCCGAGCGCTCGCTGTGCCTTCTTGCGGTACCGCTTCTGAGCGTTGGCAATCGCTTGCCGGAAGCCCGCACGAAAGCTGCGGACGTGAAAGCGCGCCCCGACGACGCGCTTGGCCTCGGCTCCCAGGCGCGCGGCGAGGGCCGGGTCGTTGAGCAGGGCTTCGGCGTGGCGCCGCAGTTGCTCGGGATCGTTGGACAGATAGCCACTCTTGCCGTGCACGATCGGCGAAGACGGGTGGATGTTGCCGAGCACCGGCAGGCCCGACGCCATCGCTTCCAGACTGGCCATGTTGTAGCCGTCTTCGAGCTTCGGATCCGCCGTGTGGACGTAGAAGCGGTGCGTGCTCAAGAGCTCCTTCAAATGCTCCCAATCGCGCGCGGGCCCCGAGTCGGCGATATCCGTGTTGTGCCCCACGAGGGTCATCGGCAACCCCGAGAATGCTTGTTCGTGCAGATCGACGAGCAAGATGTTGCGTCGGCGATTGAACTGATTCGAGACACGAATGCCGCGCGCGAGCTCACCCGTGTGGCTCGAGTAAGCATCCGGATCGACGCCGAACGGCAAGATCTCGTCGGCCACGCCCCAGGAGCGCGCCTTGAGCTGGGAAACCGCGACCGCGCGCACGCTGGTCAAGCTCAAGAACTGCTTCAACGTCTCGGCCAGGCGGGGCGCGTCATCGGCGGCTTCTTGATCCGCGACGCGGCCTTCGAGCGTATTGTGAAGCACGATCAACTTCGGACCATCGATGGTCTTTGCGTCGAGCAGGTCGGTGACGCTGTGTAACACCGTTGCGGCGTACGGCGTGTGGCCGGCGAGCGCTTCGTCCAAGGTCAGGAGGCGAGCACCGCTCGGCACCGGGCGCATGCGAGTGTCCCAAGTTGCCACGGCGCGTCCGGGCAAGCCGACCACGATGTCGAGCTCGTAGCCGATGCCCTCGAGTTGATGAACCCACGCCTCGTGGGCATTGAATACCAAGAGTCGGGGCGCTTCCGCGTTCTTCACCGAGTCAGCAACGGCCGGGCCCGGCTTCCGATAACCGGAGCGGCTTTGTCGCGGCCACGAGCGTCGTGGGCGGCCGCTCGGAGCCGAGCGCGGGCACCGTCGAGCTTCCCTGGCTGAACTTTTCCGGGTCTGCGGCTGGCGGGGGTGGGGCAGCCAGCGCGGGCAGCTCGGGCGCGGGCGGCGACGGTGTGGCGGGTTCGCCAGGAAATGCGGGCGCAGGCGGCGCCGCGAGCTCGGCGCCGCCCTGCGTCGTCTCGATTACTATTGATAACGTCGCCTTCTATTGAAGCCTAGTGTTAGGGGAGGATCCCGGAACGGTCCATGAGTGTGAAATCCTTTCTCGTCGTCGCATCGCTGGCGGTCAGCGTCCTCATTGGCCTCGTGATCGCGCGAGGCTCCGGCGCTCAAAGTGCGGCGGGGCCTGCCTCTGGCGCCAAGGTGATCAAAATCGGGCTTTCGATGGACACCCTGAAGGAGGCGCGCTGGGCCAAGGACCGCGATGCATTCGTGGCGCGCGCCAGTGAGCTCGGCGCGCAGGTGACCGTGCTCTCCGCCAACGGTGACGACACCCGTCAGATTGCGGATGTGGAGTCGCTCATCACCTCGGGCGTGAACGTGATCGTGATCGTGCCGCACGACGGCAAGGCCATGGCCAAGGGTGTGGAGGTGGCGCGCCGCGCCGGCATTCCGGTGATCGCTTACGACCGGCTGATCGTGGACAGCGATCTCGATCTGTACATCACGTTCGACAACGAGCGGGTGGGCGAGCTCCAAGCGCGTTACATCATGGACAAGCTGAAAGACGCTCCGAAGCCGATCAAGCTCGTGCGCATCTACGGCTCGAAGACCGATAACAATGCGGTCCTGTTCAAGAGGGGCCAAGACAACGCGCTGAAAGACGCGATCGCTTCCGGCGCCGTGCAAGTCGTACACGAGGACTGGGCCGACGACTGGAAGCCCGAAAACGCCAAGCGCATCATGAACGCCGCGATCACCAAGCTCGGACGGAACATCGACGCCGTGCTCGCTTCGAACGACGGCACCGCCGGCGGCGCGATTCAGGCCCTGAAAGAAGAAGGCATTGCGGGCAAGGTGCTCGTGACCGGTCAAGACGCCGAGCTGGTCGCCGTGCAGCGCATCGTGGCCGGCGAACAGGCCATGACCATTTACAAGCCCGTGCTCGAGCTCGCCAAGCGCGCCGCCGAGACCGCGCTGGCGCTCGCCACCGCCAAACCGCTAGTCGTCAAGGGCGAGCTCGACAACGGCAAGCGCAAAGTTCCCACCATTTTGCTCGAGGTCGTGACCGTCACCAAAGACAACGTCGACAGCACGATCGTTAAAGACGGCTTTCATTCGCGCGAGGCGATCTATGGGCACCCCTGACAGGGTTACCCCGGTGCTCGAGGCGCGCGGCCTGGTCAAGCGCTTCACCGGGGTCGTCGCGCTGCGCGGGGTGGATTTCGATCTGCGGCTTGGTGAAGTGCACGCGCTGTGCGGTGAGAACGGCGCCGGTAAGTCGACCCTGATCAAGACGCTGTCCGGCATTCATCCGCACGGCAGCTACGAGGGCGAGATCGTGATGGGCGGCGTGGTGCAACGCTTCCAATCGATCACCGACTCCGAGCACGTCGGATTGTCGGTGATTCATCAGGAGCTCGCCCTGGTGCCGGAAATGACCGTCGCCGAAAACGTGTTTTTGGGCCACGAGCCGCGCCGCTTCGGGCTCGTCGATCACGATCGGATGATCGACGATACGAACGAGCTCTTGTCCCGCTGGGGGATCCACGTGAACGCCAGCGCGCTGGTCGCGGACCTCGGCGTTGGCCAACGGCAATTGGTCGAGATCGCCAAGGCCCTGCGCAAAGACTCCAAGGTGCTGATCTTGGACGAGCCGAGCGCGGCGCTCACCGAGCAAGAGGTCGACACGCTGCTCACCATCGTGCGCGAGCTGCGCAGCCGTGGCGTGAGCTCGGTGTATATCTCGCATCGCTTGGACGAGGTGTTTGCGCTCTCCGATCGCATCACGGTGCTACGCGACGGGCAAACCGTGATCACGCTCGACACCGACAAGACCGAGCGCTCCGCGATCATTGCCCACATGGTGGGGCGTGAGATCGACAACCTGTTCCCGCGCCGGAGCAGCGCGCCCGGCGAGACCTTGCTTTCGGTGCAAGGCCTTTCGGTCGCCGAGCAGCGCGGGGAAAAAGCTCGGCTGGCCGAGATTTCGTTCGAGCTTCGGCAGGGTGAAGTGCTCGGGATCGGCGGCTTGATGGGAGCGGGTCGCAGCGAGCTGTTGATGCACTTGTTCGGGATTTGGGGTGAGCGGATCGCGGGCACGGTCAAGCTCGGTCGAGCGCCGCTCGCTGATTCGCCGTCGGCGTGCATCAAGCAGGGCCTCGTGCTCGTCACCGAGGATCGCAAGCGCTACGGCCTGGTGCTCGATCAAACCGTGGGCTTCAACCTGTCTCTCTCGGCGATTGACGAGCTTTCACCGAACGGCTTCGTCGATCGCGATCGCGAGCTCAAGAAGAATGCCGAATACGTCGGCTCGCTGCGGATCAAGGCCTCCAGCCAAGAGACCATCGCGCGTACCTTGTCCGGTGGAAACCAGCAGAAGATCGTGATCGGCAAGGCGCTGATGACCAAGCCCAAGGTCGTGCTGTTGGACGAGCCCACGCGCGGGATCGACGTGGGGGCCAAATTCGAAATCTACGAGCTCATCAACGAGCTGACTGCGCAAGGGGTGGCCGTGCTGCTCGTCTCGAGCGAGCTTCCGGAGCTGATCGGGATGAGTGACCGCATTTTGATGCTCGCCGAAGGCCGCATTGGCGGCTGTTTCGTGGGTAGCGAGATCAGCCAAGAAGCGCTGCTCGCCGCCGCCATGCGCCCGAGCCAGCAAGGGGCAGAGCTGGCGGTCGCATGACGAGCGAAGTAAAAGTGGGCGCGGCCGCCGAGGCCAAGGCAAGCCTGCCTGGAACCGCCAAGCCGGGTCCGAAGGCTGAAGCCAAGGTCGGGATGCGCGATTTCCCGATGTTGATCGCGCTCGTCATCATCAGCTTCGTCTTTTGGTGGCTCGATCCGACGTTCCTGAGCGCGCGCAACCTGTCGCAGCTCGCGATCGAGCTGTCTGCAACCGCGGTGCTGAGCCTCGGCATGCTGCTCATCATCCTGCCCGGGCACATCGATCTGAGCGTGGGCAGCGGGCTCGGGCTGATCGGCGGCTTGGCCGCGGTGCTGATCGTGCAGCACGGCTTCTCGCCGCCGCTAGCGCTGTTGGTCGCTGCGTTGGTCAGCGTAGCGATCTACGCTGGGATGGGCGCGATCATCGTGCACGAGAAGATCCCGTCGTTCATCATCACGCTCGGCGGGCTCCTGATCTTCAAGGGCGTGCACTGGCTCGTGATCAAGAATTCGACCATCCCCGTGGTCATGGGTGGCGAACAGAACCTGTACTCGGTCCTGACCACGTATTACTTGCCTCCGGCGCTCGGCTACGCGCTGGCCGCGTTCGTGGTCGCGCTGCTCGGGCTCGCGGCCTGGAACGATTTGAAGAAGCGGCGCGCGCGTCAGTTGCCGGCGGACGCGGAGGCCTCGTTCTTGCGCTGGTTCCTGTCCGCGCAGCTATTCGTGCTCTTCGTCGTGGTGCTGAACCAGTACCGCGGCGTGCCGCTCGCGCTGCTCGTGCTCGGCGCGACGGCGTTCGTGATTCACGTGGTTTCGCAGCACCTGCGGATCGGTCGCTATCTGTATGCGATCGGCGGCAATGAAGAAGCCGCGCACGTTTCCGGCGTCCCAACCGGTAAAGTCGTGGTGCTCGCCTACGCGATCATGGGCGTGATCGTCGCCATTTCCGGCTTTTTGCAGACGGCCTTTGCCGGTGCTTCCACGACCACGACGGGCCAGCTGATGGAGCTCGACGCCATCGCCGCCTGCGTGATCGGCGGGACGAGCCTCAAAGGCGGCCGGGGCACAGTGGTCGGCGTGCTGTTCGGCGCACTCATCATGTCTTTCTTGCTCAACGGCATGACCCTGCTTGCGCTGTCACCCGAGATGAAATTCATCGCGCGCGGCGTGGTGCTCGCCCTCGCCGTGTGGATGGACGTGCGGCTCACCCGCAAGACCGCGCGCGCCTGAAGCGCGTGACGCCCCGCGTGGGCGGGGGCGTCAGCGAAAGTGAAACAGCTGCACGTTCCGATACTGGGCGCCCGGCTCGAGGACGGTTCGATCGCCGAGCGGAGCCTTTACGAGCAGCGCGGCAGTGATCCTCGGGCTTGGGTTTGGCTAGCGGGCGCGACACGCGGCAGCTCGGCGCGTAGCTCACTCGACGAGCGCGCCTCCGCGCCCGTGCGGCGCAGAGGCGTGCGCCGACGGCGGCTCAACCTTCGGTCGAGTAGAAGAACTCTTCACGCACGATCTTGTCGTTTTCGACCGTGAACAACCCAATCTCGTCCATTTGCATGCGGCGACCGCTGGGCTTGTTGGTCACGTCGTAGGTCAGGCGCACGGCAAAGCGATTGCCGTGCGGCCAGGGGCCCTCCAGCTTGGAGCTGTGCACTTCATGGTCGCTCATCCACTGCTTGCCCTTCTCGGCGATCGCTTTCAGCCCTCGCGCTTCGGCAGGCGACCCCGGCATGGCCCGCGCTTCCACGCTGACCGCGTCCGGCGAAAACAGGGTGTCGAGCGCGACGTGATTCTGATGCGCGCGACAGAGCTCGACGTACTTCTTCGCGATTTCGAGTGTGGTCATGGAACCCTCCAGTGAGTGCAGACTTTCGCAACACGCCCTGGATAGCACTGCTCGAGCCGCGAGCCCACGAATGAACGACAGAACCTGACACCGGGTTGTCAGGTAACGCCGTGACTATTTCGTCACCTCCCAACGAAAGACGTCGCCCAGCACAGAGCGGGCGGCACGCCGGCCGAAGACGGGTGCGGACCGCCGGTACACTCCTTGCTGTCACAATGGCCAATGCTTCAAAACGCCCTGCAACGTGATTGTTTCTCGACACTCGGTGTCGCGCCCCGGGCACAGTGTGTGGGCGCGGCGTCACCCAGTGCGTCACCGCGCATCGCCCGAGCCCGTAAGATCTTGGTCGATGGTCGCTACCTCGGCTCGCGTGCCAGCGGCATTGGCCGCTACAATCGCGAGCTCGTGCTCGGCATGCAACGGCTCCGTCCGGAGCTGGAATTCAGATTCATCGTGCGTCGCTACGGCGACGGGGGCGGGATCAGAGCCAAGGGCAGTTACGAGTTCGACCACGAGCCGTACGGGCCCTTCACGAGCCTGTTGCTCGGCAAGCGCTTGCACCTGGCCGGCAGCGCGGACGTCTTCCACAGTCCCTTTCACGTGCTACCGCGCGCTTTGGCATGTCCGTCGGTCGTGACGATCCACGATGCGTTTCAGTTCGAGCAGCAGAAAGCGAGCAACTACCCCGCGCCCGTGAGTTGGGCCGAATGGGCGTACTTCTTGTGGGCCGTGCCGGAGACGCTCAAGCGCGCCCGGCGCGTGGTGTGTGTCAGTCAGGCCACTGCCGACGAGATCGTGCGTCGCCTCCCGAGCGTGAGCGACAAGGTGCGGGTCATCCCCCACGGCGTGACACCGCTCTTCCGGCGCTTGGAAGACCGCGTCGAGGTGGCGAGCCGTTGCGAAGCCTTGCTCGGCTCGGCAGAACCGTTCCTGCTGAGTATCGGCGGCGTCTCGCCCAACAAGAACCACGAACGCATGCTCCGCGCTTTTGCCAGCGCTTTTCCCGAGGGCTCTCCGGTACGGCTCGCGGTGGTGACTCGCTTCGGTAGCGCGGCTCGCTTGGTGGCGCTGGCCCACGAGCTCGGAGTGGCTGAGCGTTACGTGCCCCTCGGCAGCCCGAGCGACCAAGACTTGGTGGCGCTCTTGAATGGTGCGACCGCGCTCAGTTTTTGCTCGACCGTGGAGGGCTTTGGGCTGCCCATCCTCGAGGCCATGGCCTGCGGTTGCCCGGTGTTGACGTCCAATACCTCGTGCATGCCGGAGGTCGCCGGAGACGCAGCGCTGCTTGCAGACCCGTTCAGCGTTCGCGATATGGCCGCCAAGATGCGCGCATTGCTCAATAACGCCGAGCTGCGCACCGAGCTGCGCGCGCTGGGGCTCGAGCGCGTGCGCAGCTTTACCTGGGAACGTGCCGCGCGTTCGACGCTGGAAGTCTACGACGAATGCCTCGCAGGCGCGTGAAGATGAGTCGAAGGCGTGTGCTCGTCGATCTGAGCGTGCTCACCACAGGCACGCGCCTGCGCGGGATTGGCCGCTACGTGAGCGAGCTGGCGCGCGGGTTGAGCGCCGTGCACGGTGAATGGGGCGAGCTCGAGCTCGTGTTCCTGGAACGGCTCGGGCTCGATGGGCGAGTGACGGTGACGGACGACGCGTCGCTGGCGCTGGCGCACCTCGCCGAAGCTCGGCCTCGCTCGCGCGCTCGCTGGAGCTATCCGCTGCGCGTGCTCGCTGGCCGCGCGCTGCGCAGTGCCGATGCAACGCTGCTGCACTTACCAGCGCCTGGCGCGACGCCGCTTCGGCGCGCTGGCGCGCGGGTCGTCACCACGTGCCACGACCTCATCCCGTATCGCTACCCCGAACGCTATGCGGAGCTCGGGGAAGGGCTACGCTGGGGGCGGCGTGCGCTCGACCGCCGCCGCTATCGCTCTCCGGACCACGTGATCGCGATCAGCCGCGCCACGGCCGCGGAGCTCGCGCATTTCCTGGGCTTGGGACCCGAGCGTGTGAGCGTCGTCGAGAGCGGGATCGATGGCGCGTGTTGGACGGCCGAGGGCAACGCGAACGACCGCGAGCAGCTCGCGGCTTGGGGCCTGGAAGGGCGGCGCTTCGTGATCTGCGTGGGTGACGCAGATTGGCGCAAGAACAGCGAGGGCACGTTCCGTGCGCTTGCTCACGCACGCGCGGCCGAACCGACGCTCGAGCTGCTATGGCTCGGTAAACTGAGCGAAGGGCGATTGCGTGGATTGCGTGCCCAGGCCGAGTCACTCGGGGTCGCCAAGGCTTGTCAGTTTCTAGGCTACGTGCCGGATCCAGCGCTGAAGGCGATCTATCGCGCTGCGCTAACTACGCTGTTCGTCTCGCGAGCCGAGGGCTTCGGCTATCCCGTGCTCGAAGCCATGGCGAGCGGCTGCCCGGTCATCACGAGCAACGTGTCGTGCCTGCCGGAAGTCGCTGGGGATGCCGCGCTGCTGGTCGATCCGGAAAACCCGGTGGCGATCGGGCGAGCAGTCATTGCCTTGTGCAGAGAACCGGCGCTGCGAGCCGAGCTCGTCCGTCGTGGTCTCGAACGCGCGCAGCGCTTCTCGCTCGAGTCACAGGCGCGGGCGACGCTCGCGGTCTATCGGCGAGTGCTCGACGGTCACTCAGCGTAACGAACTGCGAGGAAAGAGCGGAAATCGAAGGCTGGTATCCGGAAATCGGAGAGCGCGATCCGTCGCTGTCGCGAAAACACCGCAGACCCGAGAGGTGATGGCTGGTGTGTCTCTTGCAGAAGGCCACCCGGGTTTTCTCGTCAAAGGACACCATCACGATGCGCAGCCTCCAGCTCTTACACGTTCGTCTCAGCTCGGTCGGTGCCGTCGCTTTCGCGGCGTTGGTCACCGCGGTGGCTTGCTCGGATACGGCTGGCTCCGGGCAGCAACCGGGCGGCGCGGGCAGTGTTGAAAAGAGCGGAGAGCTCGGCTTGGCGCTAGAGCTCGCCTCGGGTGACACGCTGAGGAGCGTCGCTTACACCATCATCGGCCCGAACGGTTTTTCCAAGACGAGCGCCATTGACGTCAGCAACAGCAGCGCGCTTGGCGCCACGATCCCGCTGCCGGCAGGCAACGGCTACACGATCACGCTCAGCGCGACGTCGAGCAACGGCCAGTCGCAATGCAGCGGCAGCGCGTCGTTTTCGATCACGGCCCATCAAACCACCTCGGTGGTCGTACCCGTGCTTTGTCACGAAGGCCCACGCGCCGGCAGCGTGACCGTCAACGGCAACACCAACGTGTGCCCGACCGTGGACGGCATCAACGCCACGCCCGCGGAAATCGTGGTGGGCGGCTCCCTCGCGCTCAACGTCCTAGCGCACGACAGCGACGCGGGCCCCGCGGCGCTCAGCTACATTTGGACCTCCAGCGGCGGCACGCTCAGTGATGCGCACTCGCCGACGCCCACGTTCAAGTGCGGTAGCGCGGGCTCGTTCACACTCACCGTCACGGCCTCTGACGGCGATCCAGCCGCCAACTGCGCCGACACGGGTTCCGTCATCGTGACGTGTACCTCGGGCAGCGGGGCAGGCGGTGCCTCGGGTGCCGGTGGCGCTCCCGCTGCAGGTGCCGGCGGCGCTTCTGGCGCCGGTACGGGCGGTGGCGGCGCTTCTGGCGCCGGTGCGGGCGGTGGCGGTGCTTCGGGTTCAGGCGGCGCAGGTTCGGCGATCAACGTGGTCGTGTATCGCGTGGGCGACGGCTCGGGCTCGCTCGTGAACACGGGCAACCCCGTGTTCATCGACGAGTTCAGCAGCGCCGGCGCGCTCGTGCGCAGCACGGCCATGCCGGCGAGCCCGGTCGCAGGCAGCCATCGCCTGGTCGCGAGCGGAACGGCAACGTCCGAAGGGTTCATCACTCGCAGCTCGAACGGCAAGTACGTCTTGCTCACCGGATACGACTCGACGACCCCAGCCTCCGCGAGCCTGACGGCGAGTGCGTCCAGCTCAGTGCCTCGCACCATTGGCCGCCTCGACGCAGGCGGCGCGCTCGACACGACGACCGGCCTGACCGACGCCGCCACGGGCAGCAATCCGCGCTCGGTTGCGAGCTCGGACGGCGCAAGCTTGTGGCTTACCGGCGCGGCCGGCGGCATTCGCTTCGCCACCCTGGGCGGCAGCACTTCGCTTCAGCTGAGCACCACCGTCACCAACCTGCGCCAGGTCGCGATCTTCGGCTCGCAGCTGTACGTGTCCGACTCCTCCGGCTCGGCCGTGCGCCTCGGCGCGGTGGGCCTCGGCCTTCCCACCACAGCGGGCCAATCCATCAGCAACCTACCCGGCATCCCGGCCAGCGCGGGCAGCCCCTACGGCTTCTTCTTCGTCGATCTCGACCCGAGCACACCCGGCTTGGACGTGTTGTACGTGGCTGACGATGGCGCGGGCATCATCAAATACTCCTTCGTCGGCGGCGCTTGGACCGCCAACGGCACCCTCGGCACCGCAGCCGACGCCTATCGCGGGCTCACGGGCTTCGTGTCCGGTTCGAGCGTCGCGCTGTACGCGACGCGCAAGGGCGGCAGCACCGCAAGCGGCGGCGGAGAGCTCGTGCAAATCGTGGACGCCTCCGGTTACAACGGCGCGCTCTCGGCCACGCCCAGCTTGCTCGCCAGCGCGCCCACGAACACCGCATTCCGCGGCGTCGCGCTCGCTCCGCAACCTTAACGGCTACTTTGCACTGGCTGTCGGCGCGGCCGCCGGATCGAGGATTTCGACGCTCGTCTCTTTGCGCAGCCGAGCGATGAAGTCTTCGAGCGCTTTACTGCGCCGCTCGCGATACAGCCGCTGCCGAATCGGCTCTTCCACCGAGCTGAGCGGGCTCACCGCCGCCGCGCGTAAGCTCACCAGCCGCAAAATCTCGTAACCCGACTCAATTGCGATGGGGCCCGCGACTTCGCCCGGTGCTGTCATGCTCAGTGCTGCGCTGACCAGCGCGGGTGACAACTGCGAACCCTTATCGATAAAACCGAGATTTCCGCCGCTCGAGCGCGTGGCCGTGTCTTCCGATGTCTTCGTGGCGAGGCTCGCGAAGCCCGCGTCGTCCGTGGGCGCGAGCGCCTTGGCTTGGGTGGCGACGCGCTCGGCGAGCTTCGGATCCGAAATGTGGATGTGCCGCACCTGGGCCGCTGGCGGCAAAGTGAAGTCACTGGCCTGGCGCGCCAAGTACTCGCGCTCCACCTCCGCCTGAGTCACGGTTTCCGGCGCAGCAATGGCGCCTAGCGTCTGATTGACTAGCTTAGTGACCGCGATCTGCTGCAGGGCGTGCACTGCATCGGGATCTTTTGTTAGCCCGGCGCGGTCAGCGGCCTGGGCGAGCAACTCGAAGCGGACCAAGCCGTCGATGAAATCGCGCCGCGCCTCCGGGCTCTTGAAGCGCTCGGGTGACGCGCCCGGTTCGCGCGTCATCGCTCGCTGCACGTCTTCTTCGCGCAATTCGACCTTGCCGATTCGTGCGATCAATGCGCCGCGGCTCGCCCCTGCATCAAGACGAGTGGCTTGCGCGACATCCGAGCCCTTCGAGCAGGCGGTGACGAGCGTGAGCGAAAGGGTGAGTGCGAAGCAATGCGAGCGGGAAAACATGGCGAGCGAATAGCAACAGGCAGGTGCGGCGCCAATGCCGACCTGCCTGTTCATCACGTGTTCTGCCGCGCGCGAGTGCGCGCAAGAGAACGAATCACGAGTGAGGTCAGTGCAGACGGATGATGCGGTTCTTCACCGGGATGGGCAGCGGGTTGTGATGCTCGGTGTAGTCGAGCATCGCGTCCAGATCGACGGGGCCGCCGACCGGGCTCAAGCCCTGCAAAAACACCGTGAAGCCGTCGCCGCCAGTGGCCAAGAAGTTATTGCAGGTGATCGAGTAGCTTGCGACCGGATCGAGCGTCACGCCCGCCGCGTCGTGGATTTCCACGATGCGGCTACCGATCGGCAGCGCGTTGTCCCACGTGTACCCCAGGCCCGAGATCTGCAAGATACGCGTGCTCGAGACCGTCCACTGCTGCTCGAGCAACGCCTTGATCTGCGCGCCCGTCATGCTCATCTTCACGAGCGTGTTGCCAAAGGGCTGAATGGTGAACAAGTCGTTCCAGGTGATGTTCGCGCCGCCCGCGGGCACCACGAGATCCGCGCGGATCCCGCCCGGATTCATGAACGCGAACTGAGTGCCTTCGGCCAGGTTTTGCGAATCGGCAATCACGTCACCCAGGCTCTGCTCGCCGGTCGATCCACCATCGCGCGTGAGCGAGGAGGGGGCAAAGCCGACGACCTGCGTGACGAGTGGGGCCACGCGCGCCTCGGCAGCCGCAGTCAGCGCCACCGCCGCCGGATCGGGCGCATTGCCTGGCGCGACGTCGGCGAACGTGGTCACGATCTTGGCCGTCTTGGTCACGACGTCTTTCGTCACCGGATCGATGGTCAAGTCGATGTCGTCGTACGCCGTGCTGGCCGAGAAGGCCTGCGTGACGAGGATCTTCTTGCCGCCGTTGTTGGTGATGAGCACGTTGGTGAAGGAGTGCGAATGGCCGCTGACGACGACGTCGAACTCGCTGTCGAGGCGCGTCACCACGTCCAGGATGTCGGTCCCGTTCAGCACCGAGTTGCCGAGCGCCGTGTTGGTCGGCGTCGTGTACGAAGACTGCGAAGCGCCCTGGTGGATCAAGAGCACGATCGTCTTCACGCCCAGCGCCTTGATCTCCGGCACGTAGCTGTTCGCCGCGTCGGCTTCGTCCAAGAACTTGAGGCCCGCGACGCCGGTCGGCGTCACGATCGTCGGCGTGGCTTCGAGGACGGCGCCCACGAACGCGATTGGCACGCCCTGCACCTTCTTGATCACGTACGGCGGCAAAATCGGGCGCCCCGTCACCTCGTCGACGACGTTCGCCGACACGTACGGGAAGCGAGCGCCCTTGTACGGATCCTCGAGGAACGGACCCGAGACGTGATTGCCACCGTTGAGCAGGCGAAGCAGCTCGGTTTTACCCTCGTCGAACTCGTGATTGCCGAGCGTACCGACGATGTTACACGCCGAGCTCAGCTTGTCGGCGTAGGTGCACGATGCATTGGCCAGCATGTTGAGCCATTGGATCGACGGCTCGTCCTGCAACAGCGCGGACGAGGCAGGGGACGCGCCCACGTGATCACCCGCGTGCACGATCAGCGTCTGATCCTCGATGCCCGCCTGCGCGCTCTTCAAGTAAGCCCCGAGCACACCCGCGCTGCCGACGGGGCGACCGCTCACCAGCTTGCCCGCCGAGATCTGGCCGTGAAAATCGTTGAAGCCGAGCAGCTTCACTTTCAGATTGCCCCCCTGGCACAGCGTGCCATCGGCAACGGTGGTGTGCGTGCAGGTCGCCGTAGCCGAACACGAGTCCGTGGTGCACGGGTTCCCATCGTCGCAGCTGCCGGCGCACACCACCGCGCTGCACGTGATGTCCGTCGTCAGCGTATCGCCGCAGCCCGCCGTCGCGTCGCCGTCCGAGACGGTGAGGCTGAGCGTCGCGGTACCGGCAGCGGTGCAGGTGAAGGTCGGGCTCGCGCTGGTCGCGCTGCTGAGCGTGCCGCTGGTCGCGGTCCACTGATAGCTGAGCGCAGCCGGTGCGGCGTCCGTGTCGTGGGCCAAACCCGCGAGCACCACCGAGCCACCCACATCGAGCGAGCTCGGGTTCGCGGAGATACCGTCCACCACAGGGCAAATGTTGAGCGCGCCGTTGACCAACACACTACCGGTCTTCGACGTCTCTTTGCAGGTCAAGGCCACGGTCACGGGCGTTGTTTGGTGCGCCGTGACGCTGAAGGAAGCCGAGCCGCTGCACGTCAAGCTCGCGTCGCTGGCGTTCGCGTTGAGCGTGATCGAATAACCGGCGCCCGCCGGCAGCCCGGCGATGTTCGCGGAAATCTTCGTGCTCTGGCTGACGTCGATAGAACCCGTCTTCGAGAAACCGGCTTGGCCAATGATCGTGTAACTGGCGGAGGTGATCGTTGCTCCGCCGACCTGCAGGTCGAGCGTGACGTCCCCCGCGTGCTCGCTACCTTGCGCCGCCGGCCCGCTCGAGCCCGGCGCGTTGCTACAGCCAGCTGCCACGAAGGCCAGGCCCAAAACCAGCGCCGTCGAGACGACAGAAGTCGAGATCAATTTTCGCTGTTGTGTCACGTAAACATCCTTTGCGTGCAGACCGGCAATCGAGCCGCCGCCCCCGTTGACGATTGCAAGCCAAGGGCCACCCGCGGTTGCGCTCAGATGCTGCGTGAAACGGCTGATTTCGAAGCCTAGGGACGATGCGCGGCGAGCTCCGATATCCGATTTTCGGAGAGCGCCTCCTGATTCCGGATCAGTGTCCGAATGTGACCGCTCGAGCCCGCGGAACCCGTCGGATTCCGCGCCGTAAGCGCTCTCCGATTTTCGATGTGGCGTTCGCGTCGCGCAGACACGGATCGGTGAGCAGGGTACGAGTAGGTTCGCACACGCGCCGCGTCGAGACAGTCGACGGAGAACGCTATCTTCTCTCTTCGGACCTGTGCCCGCCATCGCCAGCAGGTTTTATTTGCATACACAGACCTGCGTTTGGACGTCGGAGGGACGAGAATTGCCCGCAAATACCGTCCAACACGTTTGCCTACGTTGCGAGCGGGCCGCAGCTCAAATACAAGTTGGGCGGACCGAGAGGGAGAGGGTTTTCGTGAGCTGCCGGTTGTGTCGGGTGGCGTCGTCGCGAATCGAGATCGTGGCCGGTGGCGTTGTGCTTCGGCGGCCCGCTCGACGGGTGAGGTGAGCGCGAGACATGCCGCACCGGTGGCGTGTGGGCTGTAGCGTGATCGCGCGTGCGGGCTGAAGCGTCGTCTGCGCGGTCGTTGCCAGCGGTTGAGGTGATCTCGAGCTGGCAGCCGGGATGGCGTTCTGGCTTGAATTCAGCTGCTTCCGTGCCTGTCGCGCTCTCACGGGGCCGCCGAGGTGAAGATGATTGTACCTCGGCGGCCTGACAGCTTGTCGCCGTTCCGACTGGTGAGGTTGACCCCGCGGGCATCCATCGAGTCGACCTCGTCTTGAACTGGCAGCCTTGGCTGCAGCGCCTTCCCACGCTGTCGAGTTTCGCCGTAGTGCCGTGCCACCGGGTGAGTTTTCGCTCGCCGGTCGTCTCTGCCGCGGAGAGCCGAGACCCGGCTGGACTCGCCCCTCGCGCGGTTGATTCGGCTGGAGCATCCTGCCGAGCCACTGGACCTCGGGCAACCGGGAAGCGTCCCGCCCCGCGGTCAGTTCAGCATGGAGACTTGTGGCGAGCCGCCCAACAAGGTGTTGCAGCTGTCAATCGCCGACGGTCGCGCTGCGCGCTCTCTCTGGCGCTTGCAGCTGAACACCGGTACGTTGGGCGGACGGAGAGGAGAGGGTTTTTCGCGAGCTACCGCTTCGTGTTGGGTGGCGTCGTCGCGAATCGAGATCGTGACCGGAGGCGTTGTGCTTTGGCGGCCGGCTCGACGGTGAGGTGATCGCGAGACATCCAGCTCCGGTGGCGCGTTGGCTGTAGCGTGATCGTGGGCGCGGGCTTCGGCGTCGTCTTCGCGGTCTTCCGCCGCAATTGAGCTGATCGCAAGCTTGCAGCCGGGACAGCGTTTCGCCCTGAATTGAGCTGGTTCCGCGCCTGTCGCGCCGTCACGTGGCCGCCGAGGTGAAGATGATTGTACCTCGGCGGCCAGATAGCTTGTCGCCGTTCCGGCTGGTGAGGTTGACCCCCGCGGGCATCCATCGAGTCGAGCTCGTCTTGAACTGCGAGCCTTCGCTGGAAGCGCTTTCCAATGCTGTCGCGTTTCGCCAGGGTGCCGCGCCACCGGCTGAGGTTTCGCTCGCCGCTCGTCTCGGCCGCGGAGCAGGCGGCTGGCACGCCTCGCGTGCGGTTGACTCGACTGGCGCGCCATCGCGGCCTTCAACCTCGACCAGCAGGAAGGGTCATCCTTCGCGGGCCACTCGACTGCGAACTCGACCCGAGCCGCCCAACTTCGGCTTGCAGCGGACGAAACCTCGCTGCGCTCGGCTTCGCCACTGAAGCCTGGTACGTTGGGCGGGCGTCAGCTCGAACTGGGTGAGGGCAGAAGGCGCGACGAGCCTATCTGTGTCCGCGTGTTGTCTGGAGGCGTCTAGAACCCGCAGCGCGGTTGCAACTGGTGGCCTTCGTCGTTGCCGGATGCAGCGTGTTCGCGAGCTGTAGCGTTGCTTTCTCGGGGGTTGAGGTTGGCCACGCGCTCGTTGCATCGGGTTAGGGCCTATCCGCCTGACGCTGCTGGTTGAGGCCGTGCTCCGCGGTCGTGTCGACCGGTGAGGTTGCAAACTGCGCCGCCCAATTCTGGCTTGCAGCGGACGAAACCTCGCTGGCGCTCGGCTTCGCCGCTGAAGCCTGATACGTTGGGCGGACGGCAGACACCTCGAGCCCACCGCAGTCATGTCTTTTCGTGAACTTTGGTCGCGTCTTCAACGAAAGTCTCCGTATAGTGCGAGATCCGGCGATCCAGCGTGGCTCAAGCTCTCGCAACCGACCCTCGAAGAGGCTATCGCATGGTGTTCTGCCAAAGCCACTCTCACTGATCCTCGATCTTGCTTGCGTGGCGAACCGTTCGGAGCTCGTTCCACGTATCCACTCGATCGCTCATTCGTCGTGGACGCGGTCCAATGGCGTTCTGCTAGAGCTAGCTCGCTTCAGCCATGCACGAGCGCTGGTGGCCGCCTCCTGGCGTACTATCCGGACCTGAACCTGTGCGATGGCGCTGCTGAAGCCGAGTCTTTTGGGTACCTCGACGTCGAAAACTGTCCTCCCTGGGAATCTTGGGTAGCCTTGCTCGTTGACCCTCCTGCCGACGACGACCATCGCAGAGTATTGGTCAGCTGGGTGCCTGCGGTGTTCGTTCCGCTTGTCACCGCCGGCATTGAAGTCAATCCTGAGGAGTGCATCGTCTGGCTCCAGTAGCGTCCCTGAGACGCCGCCCAACTACGGCTTGCAGCGGACGAAACCTCGCTGGCGCTCGGCTTCGCCGCTGAAGCCTGGTACGTTGGCCTGACGAGATGTCGACCGGGGAGTACAAGCTAGCTCGCTATCTCGGCGGACGAACCCACTACGCACGAGTCAAGGTCGAGATCACGCCGGGGGCTCAAGGCGTCGCGATCGCTGACTCGGTGTTCGGCTGGCTCAAGGACGTTTATGGACCTGAAGCCTGGGAATGGCGCGACTGCGACCACATGCGCGATGGGGCAAGAGCCGGAGCGTTACACGCCCTGCAGAACTTGCTCGACTCTGCCTCAGTGGGCCATGTGCTTGTCACCGAAATCCACGCAAGCCCCGTCGACACATCCACGACAGACGTAGCATTCGCGACCTGCTTGGCCGTCTGGAACGCGCTCGGCGATCAAGGCCGAGTGCAACCCACACTTGACCAAGAGTGGCCGCTGCTTTGTCCCACCTAGGCGAGCTTCTTGAGGCTCCTTATAGGCTACCGCCTAGTGGGTCGTCGTCCGGGCGGAGACCCTCACGCCCACCCTTGATCGACCCTCGACGTCCGCGCACTCGGCGAGCACGCGCAGGCCAACTTCGGCTTGCAGCGGACGAGCACCTCGCTTCGCTCGGCGCTCGCCGCTGAAGCCGTGATACGTTGGGCAGAGCGGGAGGACAGCGCTAGGCGGCTCGGCCCTTGCGACGCGGTTTGACTTGTGCCAGCCCGATGCGTAAGCCAAACGGCTTCAGGAGGCGCTCAAGCGTCTCTTGGGTCGGGTTGTGTTTCGGGTTGATTGCCCGCAGCACGTTCGGGCTGGGCATGCCAACCGTCTCGGCGAACTCCTTCACGCCGGTCGCTCGGATCACCTTGGCGAGCGCAACCTTCAGCGGCACGCCTTCCTCGACGGCCGCCGTAAGGAACTCTCGGGCGAACTCGGGGTCCTGAAGGTCTTCGGCAAGACCTTCGTTCCAATCTCTACTTCGCCTTGTCATCCATCGTCTCCTTCAGGTAGCGCGACCAGAATTCCTGGGCGCGCTTGATGTCCTTCTTTTGCGATCCTTTGTCGCCGCCCAACAGGAGCAGGACCAGCTCGCGGCCCTTCCGTCCGAAGTACACCCGGTACCCAGGACCAAAGTCCATCCGCGCTTCCAGCACGCCGACGCCGACGTCCTTGTGGTCACCTAAGTTGCCGGTCTCGAAACGCAGGATGCGGGCCTGCACTCTCGCTCGAGTCGCCGTGTCGAGCTCGCTCAACCAATCCCGAAATGGGATTCGCCCGCTTTCTTCAACGTACTCGCGGACGATGAACGCCACGGCTCATTGTTATCCTTCATGATAACTAAGTCAAGGCGCACCCTGAGGTTTCGACGACTGATCACGAGCCTGCCCAACAAGGTGTTGAAGCTGACGGCCGCGCCTCGTGCCTCGCGCCGGCGTTGTCCCTCTCGCCCGTGGTGATGTACCACGGGCTCGGTCTTCGCTTACCGGTGCCCTCCCGATTTCTGGATGCGGCCGCAGCTTAACAGCGGTACGTTGGGCGGACGGATGAACTCAACTTCCGACCTGAGTATCCTTCCAGACGACCTTGAGCGGATTCGGATTGCGGTGACCATCTGGAAAGGCCCCGGGCTGGGGCGGGCGTTTTCGGGCGCCCGCGTCGCCGACTACGCGGCATCCTGGTCGCGCTTTGTTGACACCGACTGGTCGAGCTGGGACCCCTCGGAATACGATCACGACATCGGTTGTCGGTATTGGTTGCAGGTTGTACTAGAACACAGTGCCGTCCCAACCAGGGCCCGTCTCGAATCCGAGATCCGCGCAACAGATCTGCTTTTTCACAACCGGATGAAACCCATCGCGCGAGTGGCGACGTGCCAGATCCCGGTGCTTGCTGAGCACCCCTATTTCTGGGAAACGCACACGATTCACCCAGAGCTTTGGCTGCCCTAGTTGCGGCTGGCCTCTCGCCTGTCATTGAGAGACTGATCTATGTGGGCCGGAATCATCCTAGTCTTCACAGCCTGGATCGCGGTATGGCAGGTTATCCGGCGTCGAGATCAACGTCTTGACGCGTCCGCTCGACTTGCCGCGCGCAGGCGCATCCGTTCTCGTTCTGCCGGCAAGCAACCACAGCCGCATCCCGTGCCCAACGCCGAAACTGACCCGGAAGGCTTCGACGAGCTCTGACGTGACCGCCGCCCAACAAAGGTTTGAAGCTGACAAAAACCTCGCTTCGCTCGGCTTTTGCAGCTTAAACCTGGTACGTTGGGCAGACCCACGTGCCGCAACTCAAACGGAGCGAGATCCGCGCAATTGAGGCCGCGATGGCCTTTCCCCGAGGGTACGGCTACGTCCTCGATTTTTCCGATCGAACGATGGGCGAGTTCTTCGAAGATGAGTTCGGGATCAAGATCTTCCGCGCTGAGAACGCGACGAATGGGACGTCGAAGCGAAGCCACCTGACAACGTTCATCCTCAATGCGGACCAGCCGACCGCCGTCAAAGTCCTGCGTGCTCTCTGGGATCGTCGAGAGGGGCTCCTCGATTCTGCATCGGATCCGGAGACCGCACGAGACGCGCGATCGAAGTCATCCGACTTTCAGAAAGTCATTGAGCAGCTCGAGCAAACGTCCTTTCCTCCACCGACAAGCGAGATCGATGTCTTCAGCGCCGAACGGACGCTCGACGAGCTGGTTGCGGACATCCACCGGACCCTGAACGCCAACAAGCCGGAGGTGGCGATCGATCACCTCCACACATACTGCGCGAAGAAATTCGCACATCTTCTGTCAGTTCGAGGCGAGTCTTGCGACAGGGACGAACCGTTGCATTCACGCTTCGGTCGTTATCGCAAGCATCTGGAAGCCGAGCGACAATTGCACGAGTTCACCTCGCGTGCCCTAAAGTCGTTCATCAGCCTCTTCGATAGCTTCAACGATCTCAGGAACAATCACTCGTTGGCGCACGACAACCAGCTACTGGACCCTTTGGAAGCACGCTTTATCGTGAACAGCGTGTGCGCCATTCTAGCAATGTTGCGAGGGCTCGAGGCAGCCCGATACGGTGAATAGGCGCCGTCTCGCCTGGCTGCCCAACAAGCTGTTGAAGCTGACGGCCGCACCTCGTCGCTCCAGCGCCGTCCAGCCTCTCGCCCGCGGTGATGTACCACGGGCTCGCTCGGTGCTCCCTGATCTGCCTTCCGTTTCTGGATGCGGCCGCAGCTTAACAGCGGTACGTTGGGCGGGCGTCAGCTCGAACTGGGTGAGGGCAGAAGGCGCGACGAGCCTATCTGTGTCCGCGTGTTGTCTGGAGGCGTCTAGAACCCGCAGCGCGGTTGCAACTGGTGGCCTTGGTCGTTGCCGGATGCAGCGTGTTCGCGAGCTGTAGCGTTGCTTTCTCGGGGGTTGAGGTTGGCCGCGCGCTCGTTGCAACGGGTTAGGGTTTATCCGCCTGACGCTGCTGGTTGAGGCCGTGCTCCGCGGTCGTGTCGACCGGTGAGGTTGCAAACTGCGCCGCCCAACTCTGGCTTGCAGCGGACGAAACCTCGCTGGCGCTCGGCTTCGCCGCTGAAGCCTGATACGTTGGGCAGACCCGTGAACCTCGCGGAAACCAGTAACGCTGCATTCGGCGGTCTGCCAGCGGTCGGGCACCTGCTGCGAAGCGCCAATTCGGATCGTTGGCTCCGCGTTCACAGCCTCCCAAACTCGAAGCGGTACGCCGAAACTGACGCCGAATACGACGAAATACTGCGCCGTCACAACGAGCTCGCGCTTGAGATCCTTGGCCCACACGGGAGGGCGGTTCTTTTCCTTCATGCCTGGGGGACCGCTGCAGACCTTCCCGCAGCATTTTCTGGTTTCGGCTGGGCCACACCGCTCGATCTGGAGAGTACCAGCCCAACCATCTATCCAAGTCCTGAAGCGGACGATCCGGACCTGGTGGTCGCGGGCTTTCCCATCCTCTGGTCACCGGGAGCATGGGACTCCCTACTGCGAGACATTGCCAACGATCGTTTGCCTTCCGTGGTCGTGCTGAACCCCGCTACCGGTGAAGCTTATGCGCCGTATGATGGCGGGGCCGATCTCTTTCTCGCCAATTCCGAGCGCGTGGCGACCTTGGCCGACCGCTGGGCATCATGGCTATCGGAACGTCCCGACGGCCTCTGAGGCTGCCCAACAACGGCCTGAACCTGACGCGGATCTCGCTTCGCTCGACCCGCGCAGGTTAGGCCTGGTACGTTGGACGGACCCCCAACAGCGTCGCACCCGACCTCGTCGGCCTCCACCGCGGAAACGAGTGACAACCCGCCGCTGTCGGTCCCTCGCTTCGAAGACACTCCGATTCTACTCAGCCCGAGACCGTCTGCATGAACCACGCCGGACAGGACAGGCCGAACCCAAAGACTTACCCTCCTTGGCTTCTCAACGTTGGCTCTGCTGTGGTGTCTCTCTCAGCTGCAGCTTGGCTCACCGCCCGTCACCATCCGTTTTGGGGCGCTGCTTTCGTCATCCACGGAATGACTCGCTTCGCCAAACGTCACGCCGTTGGTTCTCTTGGCCGACGAGCTCTTTTTGAAGTTGTCGCTTTCATGGCGATCTTCGCCTGGTGGAGGTGGCACTAGCCTCCAGCGCGCAGGTGGCTCGGGCCTGATCGATGTTAGCCAAGCTGCCCAGGTCACGCCTTGGGGCCCACCAAATCGAACACGGTCGATTCGCGCGCCTGCACTGCCCACGGATGGGCCGCCCAACTCTGGCTTGCAGCAGACGCGGATCTCGCTTCGCTCGACCCGCGCAGCTGAAGCCTGGTACGTTGGGCAGACCTGAGACATCCGTCCCGACGGTCGAACCATTAGACCATCGACTCGCCATCCATTCCACAGGGTGGGTCATAGGTGCCGTGCCAACCGACCAGCGTGCGCTCGAACGAGTCAACGTAATAGCGGGCGCCCGCTGGAATCGTGACCACGCCGCCAGCGTACGCTACTCGCCGGAGTTCAAGAGCTTGACGTTGTTGGGCATCTTCCCAAAGGCTGCTGCTCGGGAGCAGGGCGGCGTCCTTCGGTGCTTTCCAGACCGATTCCCCGCTTTGAGAAGCTCGTCGCAACAGCAACGCTAGCGTAGCATGCTGACGATCCATCGCGACGTCCGCGGGAGTCTGTCGTTCACGTGATAGCGCGCCAGCGGGCGCACCCGCGCGGATTAACTCGCGGCACGCTAACTCGTGGCCCCAATACGCAGCTTGGTGCAAGAACGTCCATCCAGAGGATTCCTTCTGATGTTTGCCACATTCGCGCACCAGGCCTGCAGTCCGCCAAGCCTCCAGCACTTCGTCCCAGTCCCCACGCTTGGCCTGTTCGTAGAGCTGCTCGATGAGTTGCTCCTGTTCTTTCATCGCGTTGAGTACCTCCATGGCAACACTTCTCCGTCCACTCGTCTACACTTCGCTCGGCGCTGTTGGCCTACAACCACGATGACCATACGCCTCCTCCCGTCTGGCCACCGGCTGCCCAACTCCGGCTTGCAGCTGACGAGGCCCTCGCTTGCTCGGGACCTCGCCGCTGAAGCCTGATACGTTGGGCGGACGCGACTGGCCGAGGCTGCGAGCACGCTGATTCGGCCTGAAACGCGCGAGACCACACAGACCCGGTGCGGCAGGTTACGCTGCCGTGGCTCAGCCCGATGCTCGGTGGCATACTCCACTTGGTTTCTATGACGCTCACGATCGAATTCGAACGAGAAGCCGACGGCCGCTGGATTGCCGAAGTCCCGGAACTTCCCGGTGTTCTGGTTTACGGAGAAACTCAGGACAAGGCCGCTCAGCTCGCGCGCGCGCTGGCTTTCCGCGTCCTCGCGGATCAGATCGAGGCGGGTGATGTTGACGCGATAGCGATCGCCACTGTTTCGTTTGCTGCTTGAGATTGTGCGTGCCGGACTGGCCTTCTTCCAAAGCAAGCATCGTTCTCGCCGCGTTACTGCGACTCGGGTGGCATGTGGACCGCCAGACAGGGTCGCACAAGGTTCTTGTCCGACCGGGCTTCTCGAACATCGTGTTCGCGTTTCACGAGCGTGAAGAAATTGGACCCAAAATGCTTGCGCGGATTGCGAAGCGCACGGGTCTGAAGCCTACCGACCTGTAAGGCGCCGCCCAACAACGGCTTGAAGCAGACGCGGATCTCGCTGCGCTCGACCCGCGCAGCTTAAGCCTGGTACGTTGGGCGGACGGATGACGCCATCTGAGTCTTCACTGGCAACCGAATTCCCGCGCCCTCTCACTGAGCAGGAGTATGAACTCGCCCGGTGGATGCTTGAGCATGGCCATACCGACGCGGCTCACTTTCTCGAACAACTGCCGATCGCTCGCGTGGTGTCCGGCTGTGACTGCGGCTGTGCGACCTTGCATTTTGAAATCGAAGGCCGGTCTAAGCCTACTGGCGGCCTCCACATTCTTGGAGACTATCTGTTCGGGAACGACTCCACGCTCTGCGGCGCCTTTGTGTTCGAGATCGCCGGCACCCTGGCTGGACTGGAGGTCTACGGCTTGGCCGGGCCAGCTCCGACCGTACTACCCGAGCCTAGCGATCTTCGGCCGTTCGAAGCTGATCAATCTGAACGCCCCGTCCATTAGGAGTGCCAGGTCGCTCTGACTCGTCGGTCCATGGGGAGGGCAAGCCTGCTGTGGCGTTGCGCGTACGCCGCCGCCCAACAATGGCTTGAAGCAGCCGCGGATCTCGCTTCGCTCGACCCGCGCTGCTTAAGCCTGGTACGTTGGGCTGACGTACGGCGTTCACGCGGCCTTCCGGATGTGGACGTCGACGATATGGGCGCCCGCGATGAAGATCACCATCCATGCAAAGCAAGACGCCGTTCGCCTCGATCAGCAGTGGCGTGCCTCACTTCGGACGGGCGAGCACAGTCGCCGTTTGACCCGAGACGTGGAGATGTCACGCTGGCGCGCCATGGCCATTGCTGGCCTGTTCTTCGCCCATGAAGGCGGGACAGAAAACGGCCACATTGACTTCGAACCAGAGGAGACTGTTCCCCATCCGAGCGAGCTGTCCCAAAGCCTTGGATTCGATCGCGTCTGGCTCTTTCCAACGAACTTTGCTTGGGCCATCCGCACCGGTCATGAGGATTGGGATCGGCTGGAACTCTTCGAGAAGCCCGACTCGCGCGACGATGGCCTATTGGAGTAGCCCATTTGCTTCGCACACGAGAAACGAACGCTGAACCGCGAGCGCCGCCCAACAACGGCTTGAAGCAGACGCGGATCTCGCTGCGCTCGACCCGCGCTGCTTAAGCCTGGTACGTTGGACGGACCAGTGGACGAACGGCTTCTCAAGCATATTCGATCGGTCTCGTCGGGGTGGCGCTCGACATCGCCTGGCTTTCCGATAGGGCCGCGCGTTGATCGTGAACTGCCGCTCGAATATCTCGATCTGATCGCAGTCTTTGGTCCTGGAGAAGGCTTCATCGGGACGCAGTACCTTCGGCTCCTTCCGCTCGAACAGATCGCGTCGGCCAACGCTGCCTATGCAGTTCAGCAATACTTGCCTCACCACCTCCTGTTTGGGTCTGATGGCTGTGGCAACGCGCTTCTCTTTGACTGCTCTGCGTCGGAGAGGGGCGTCTTGATCCAACCCTTCATCCCGCTGAACCTCGAATTCACTACGGCGCGCCATCCCAACTGGTCGGCGTTCTTGAAGACGTTGCTCGACGTGCCTGCGGGCTTCCAGCCACTGACAGCGAACCCCGCGACGCACGGACTCGAGTTGCATGAACGCCATCCAGTCGTCCTTGGTGGCGATCCCATCGATCCCGGTAACAAGGTACTTCTTCCTCCTCCAACACACGCCGAAGCCTGCGTCTTCTTTAACAAGATCGTCGAGACCGCACGCGCAAAGCAGCGACCGCACTAACCCGTCGGCTGCCCAACAAGCTGTTGAAGCTGTCGGCTTCCGTCCCGAGGACTCCTTCCGATCGCCCGTGGTGGAGTACCACGGGCTCGGTCGTGCCAACCGTGGCTCTTCCCTTTCCTGCTGCGGCCGCAGCTTAACAGCGGTACGTTGGGCGGACCGAGAACGGAGAGCCGCCTGGCGATCTGAAGGAACGATTCGAGATTCTCGCTGTCTGAGCTTGCATGGCATGGGAAGAGAGACCTTTAACGACTGCGGTGGCGTTCTTGGCTGCGGTCGCCATGATGAGTTGGCTCGCTTGTTGCGCAGTTCACGCTCCGACTCGCCGCGTTTCGGTGACTCAGCCAGTGCTATCCCAAAGCGTTGCGACATCTTCGCGTCCAAGCTCGACTG
>JBEQTH010000069.1:0-4238 GCA_040348785.1 Myxococcales bacterium
ACCGGGCCGTAGTCTTTGACCAGACGCGCGCGATGGCGGAGCTCGTTCCAGGCCATTCGGACCGCGGAATCGAGCACCTGGACTACGGAAATCGGCCCCCTCGGCTCTTCTTCGGGTGAGCGCGCAAAGACCTTTAGATCGCGGACGATCAGCCGCACCCTTCGGGCCGCTTCTGCGGCGTCTTGGAGGGGACCCTCGATATCGCTCAAGAACGATTCATGACCACCAAGCGACGAGTCGGCGCCGAGCAGTCGGCCGCGCTGCTCCGCGATGTAGTCGAGGTTGGCGATCACGGCTGCCAGCGGGTTGTTGATCTCGTGGGCGACGCCAGCCGCGAGCGTTCCGACGGAGGCCATTCTGTCGCTGACCATGAGCTGGGACTGGAGCTTCTTCTGCTCGGTCACGTCGCGGACCACGACCAAGTGGCCCACGTGCTCACTCTCATCGTTCAGGAGAAGCGTCTCGGCTACGCTCACCGACACCTCGCTACCGCTCTTGTGTCGGAGCTCGATGTCTATCGCTTCTTTGACGGGGCTACGTTTCTGTATGGACTTGAGCAACGCACCCTTGGCAGGCTCCGCCATGAGAGAGAACAAGCTCGAGCCGACGACCTCACCCGCCTCGTAGCCGAGCATCTCGGTGAAACGTCGGTTCGCGAACACGACCTGCGCCGCAGGATCGATCTTCACGATACCGTCGGAGGTCGCCTCCACGATCTGCCGGTACTGGTCTTCGCTCTCACGTAAGCCCTTCTCGCTCTCGCGCAGGGCAGCTTTCGCGTTCGATAGCAGCACGGGGGCGCTAGTTCGCGGGTCGACCACGGCATCGATCTGGTCGAAGAGCAACGCCTGGACCGTGCCTTCGGCTTCAGCCAGCCGCTGCCTCAGCTCGCGAACCTCCTTGTCGTCGACGCTCATTCGCCGCCCAACACGAGCAGGAGCTGCCTGGCGTCGCTGAGCGTGCCGACCACCTTCTGAATGGGCAGAGGCAGCAGTCGGATGAGCGTGGGCGTGACGATCACACCGTCGGTGAGCGCGCGTTGCGGGTGTTCGAGCAAGTCGACAATCTCGAGCTCGTAGTCGGTAGCAAAGTGCGCCTCACACACGGCCTGAGCGTTGCTGATCGCGCGCACTGAGTTCGGGGCGCTCCCCGCCACGTACAGGCGCAGTACGAGAGTCATCTCAGGACCGACCACGGGGGGGGCCGTCTGGTCGTTTGCGGCTCTTCGTCACCTCGCGTGAGGAAGTGGATACCGCGCTTTCCTCGTCCGCGTGTCGCATTCGTCGCAACACGCCCCGCTCGCTCACGAGCAATTGGCTAGCGGACCCCGTCGCCTGGTCCAAGACGGCCAGCTCGGCATCGCGAGCTTCGATTTCGGTTTGCACGACCTGGAGCCGAGCGGCAGCCTCGGCTTGTGCGAGGCGAAGCTGCAGGCGCTTGAGGTCCGTCGCAACTTGCGTGCGATTCTTCTCGGCCTGCTCGTACTGCTCCCATTCCCAACGGGCGACACCCATGAGCACCTTGCCCTGTGCGACGAAGACATCGGCCAACGTCACTCCCTGGTCCGACAACTTGAGCTCACGCACCTGATTGGAGTGGCCCGTGCCGCGTGACTTCACGATCGTCAAAGCTCGGTTTCGCTCTCCGTCCTGTACCAAGTAGGACAAGTGGATCCAGGTATCGGCAATCGTCGAGATCCCGGTCGCGGTCGCCTCGTCGGTGCTGATGCCATCCATCAACGAGGTATTGACGACCGTGATCCTTTCCCCTTTGAGAAAGTCCAAAAACTGTTGGGCCGAGTCGGCCGAGGCCAAATGGCTGAGCTTGGTGGCGAGGGCCGAGAGTGGGTCGACGACCAGACAACTCGGCCGATGAGCACGCACGGTCGCGCGTAGATCTGCGAATTGCTCCTCGATGTTGGGACCACGCGTGCGCGTCGAGTACATCTTGAGCAGGCCGGACTTTTGATGCGGGGCAAGCTCGACCCCGACCGAGCGCAGGTTGCGCACGATCTGTGATGCTCCTTCGTCGAAGCTCACGTACAGCGTCCGTTCGCCACGCTTGCACGCGGCGGCGGCGAACAGGCCTGCCAGCGTCGACTTCGCACTCCCCGGCGCACCGGAGAGAAGCACGTTGCTACCCCGGTGATAACCGCCCCGCAGCATGGCGTCGAGCCGAGGGAGCCCGGAAGACACGCGCTCGTCCGACACCTCGTAGCGAAGCTCCGTCGGGCCACGATTGGTGAGCTGCAGCCCGTCAGCGGAGAGGGAGATGGGAAACTCGTCGCCGAAGAAGCCCGAACCGCGGTACTTCATGACGCGCAGATTGCGAAACGCCGACCCGTGCACGACTTGGTGGCGAAGCACGACCACGCAGTCGACGATGAATTGCAGAAAGTTGTAGCGTTGGTCGAGCTCGGTTGGCCCGACCTTTTGAGTGGCGTGAGCCCAGTCTCTGCCAACCAGTCCCGAATGCGATAGATCTCTCTCCGCTCCGCGACCGGATCATCCAGCAAGCCGAGCAGCACGTCGATGCCATCGAACACGACACAAGTGGCCTTCAACTCGTTCGCCTTCGCCTTGAGCAAGTGCAGCATACCGATCAGGTCGAACTCGCCCGACTTCACCACTTCGGGTGCCAGTTGAGCGTCGAAGAAGAATAGCTTTCTCCGCGCATGCTCTCCGAGCTCCCAGTTGAACGTCGCCGCGTTGGTGAGGATTTGACTGGTCTTCTCCTCGAACGCCACGAACAGCGCCGCTTCCTTGGTTCGATTCACCCCGTTCACGAGCAGTTGCAGGGAGAACACCGTTTTGCCGCAGCCGGGCCCGCCCATCACCAACGTGGTGCGCCCGCGGGGCAAGCCACCGTGGGTGATTTCGTCGAAGCCCTGAATGCCGGTGGCGACTTTGGTCAGTGGCGCCTGTTTGGATAAAGTCTTCATGGTGATGTCCGCCCCAGCGCGCGATCGAGACGCTCCGCAGGCCCGCGCCCGTTCACGGAGCACGGGCAAATACGACCCAAACTTCGTTCCCCCGCACTTTGCGCGCAATGGTGCCCCTCAGCTAGCGAATTCGACCTTGCTGAACGGCACGACTTGCACACACATGGCGATACCCGCGGCCAGAGAGTCTGTTTCTCGTTCATCGATAGCGCGCCGTCCAACCTGGCATTCGCAATGTGGGGCCGAATGGTTTCTAAGCCGTGCGGCCGCTTTGTGCGCGGTGCTGTGGTAAACCGTGGCGCCGCGCCTTCGTCCGATTTGGATTGCCGTGCTAGGCGATATCTAGTTTTCCCGCTCGGAATATGTAGTCATGATTCGGCAAATCTGACACGATTCGCAAAGCGAAAGGGCGGCCAAAACTGCCGAGTCACCGCAGCACAAGGATTGATGCCGGATGTAAACACACGCCGAGCTGGATCGGTTCCTCATTGACGGTGCCCTCGAGCCATTCACCCACACGCGCTACTGCGCAAGGTCCGCCGCGTGCCCGACGCGTTCGGCTTCGGGGCTTATGACTGACAGCTGTAAATCCGGGACGGTAAGCGTCACAACGGATTGTGAGGCACTCGTTTGCAGGCTCCCGAGCAATGAACACCGACACCAATGCCAGCGAGCTCGCGCTCGATCTCGATGGGCTGCGGGCCAAGTTGCTCAAGCTCCTTCTACGAGTGAGCGCATTGCTGGGCACCTTCGTCTACTTGCCCAGTGTGTATCTTTCGTTGAGGCAGGGCTTGTTTGGGCTCGCGTGGGTCGACACCATCGCGCTCGCCGCGATCTTTGGACTGCTAGTGTCGGGGCGAATGCGGTTTCGTGTTCGGGCGGCGGCCGCTTGTTTGATCTACTACGCACTGGGCGTCGGTCTCCTGATCTCCGTTGGCCCGATCAGTCAGATCTATCTCTTCGGATTCTCGGTCGTAACGGTGCTGCTACTCGGGGTGCGGGTCGGTCTCGGGGCTGCGGTTCTCAGCTCGGTGTCGCTGTTCGGGGTGGGGGCGGTTGGCCGCGCCGCGGCCACCATGGCGGTTGCCCATTGGAGCGGAGACCTCTCGGCTTGGTTGGTAATCACGATCAACTTCACGCTGGTCAATACTCTGCTCACCCTGGCGATTGGGACGCTTCTCGCCGCGGTCGCCGATTCATTGAAGCGAGAAATCGCGAGCGGCGTGTCCCTCGACCGCAAGAGCAAGCTACTGCGTACCTTGATCGATTCTCTGCCGGACGTCGTATTCACCAAGGA
>JBEQTH010000084.1:0-42531 GCA_040348785.1 Myxococcales bacterium
CGCAGCGTGCTGTCCGACGTGCTGCGCACCGTGACGGCATTCACCATCGCTCACTCGCTGACGCTGGCGCTTTCCGCGGCTCATTGGGTGGTGCTGCCATCGCGCTTCGTCGAATCGGCGATCGCGGCTTCGATCATCCTGGCAGCGTTGAACAACCTCTTTCCCGTGCTCGACGCCGATCGCTCGCTGGCCTTTGGGCTGGGCCTGCTGCATGGCTTCGGCTTCGCAGCGGTCCTCGCGGACGTCGGCTTATCCGGGCAAAGCTTCGTGCGCACGCTGTTTGGCTTCAACTTGGGCGTAGAAATCGGACAGTTGGCGGTCGTGGGCGCCATGTTGCCGGTGCTTCATCTGCTCCGCGGAAGCCGGCACTACCCGAAGCTGGGGCTGCCCATCGCTTCGACCGTAGTGATGCTGGTGGCCTGCGTTTGGTTGGTCGAGCGCGCGTTCAACCTCAGGATCATTTCCTGAGCGCGCGGCCGGTTTGAGCGGGTTAGGCTTTGAGCTTGCCGAAGCTCTCGAACAGCTTCTTCGCCAGCGCGTCCGCAGCCGGCGTCTTCTCGACCTCGCGCACGGTCAGGCTGGTCGATTGATTGATTTGGATCTCGCGGTTGGCCAGCACCAACTTGCGCGAAGCTTCGGCTCCGGCGTTGGCGGCATCCGGATCGATGTATTCACACACGCTGATCGCGACGGCGGTCCCCGCCATGGCACCAACGCAATAGCGCGCGCCGTACGGTCTGCCCAAGTGCTGGCGCACCTTGTCTAACTCCACACCATCTTTTCGGAACGCAGCCAGCACATCCTCCGCCTTGATGGTGCCAGTGGGTCGGTTGTCCGCTTCGGTCTTGAACAATGAGCCAAAATCACGCGGATTTTGCGCGGCCGGCGCGGTCGGGTGACGAGCTGAATCGATAGCGACTGCACTGCCGAGCGGTGCAGAGGCAACTGCTCGAGGCCCAGTATCCAGAGCAGCCGGCGTTTTGCCACAGGCCATAGCGCCCCATGTTGCGAGTACGACGAGTGAGTAGCGATCGAAGGGGCGTAAACGTCTCGGCATTTGCTTGTTATTACTTTTGACCGCACGCGGCGGATCACACAGTGTGTGATTGCGGCTCTATTTTTCAGCTCGGGGAAGTCCGAACTGTCGCGTGAGCCGTAGTGTATCAGCCGCATCATCAGTGCGGATAGGGAGTAATGTATGAGAAATCGCACACTAATCAATTCGGGTTTGGTGCTCGCAGCGCTTGCAGCGTTGGGCACCGCCTTGGTGTCGGACGATGCTCGAGCGTCGAGCCATCGCGAAGCGCCGTTCATCACCAAGAATCCAAAGGTGGACGGGACGGACTTCTACATGTTCAGGAGCTACGAAGCGGGCCGCACCGACTATGTGACGTTAATCGCGAACTATATTCCGCTTCAAAATCAGTATGGCGGGCCCAACTTCTTCGCCATGGATCCCGAGGCTTTGTACGAGATTCATCTCGATAATACCGGCGATGCGAAGCAGGACATCACGTTTCAGTTTCGCTTTCAGAGCTCGCTTGCGGGAACCAAGATCCCGGTTGGCGACAAAATGGTCGCCATTCCCCTGGTCAATTCCGGCCCGGTCACTGGGGACGGCGTGACCGACCCGAAGAACACCAACTTGAGCGAGACCTACTCGATCAAGATGCTCAGGGGCGACAGCGCCACCGGCACCGCGACCGATGTCGTGTCTGCCACCAACGCTGCCGTGAAGACGTTCCGCAAGCCGCTCGACTACATCGGGCAGAAGTCGTTCGGCAACCCGGCGGCTTACGAGGCGTATGCGCGAAAACACATCTTCGAGGTCAAGCTCGACGGCTGCGCCACGAACGCTCGCGTATTCGTCGGACAACGCAAGGAAACGTTTGCGGTGAACCTGGGCGTGATTTTCGACTTGGTCAACGTGGACGCCTTGGGGTTGCCGGCCGTGGCACAGCCCTTGGCTGACATTTTGGATCCAGCCAAAACGAATCGCGCGAAATTCGCGAACCCGATCGCGAACACCAACATCACCAGCATCGAGCTGGAGGTTCCCGTCGCTTGCGTCACTGGCACGGCCAAGGCGGGTGCCGCGGCAAGCGCCGGCAAGATCATCGGCGGTTGGTCGACCGCCAGCGTTCGCCAAGCGCGTGTGATCAACCCCGGCCCGAGCTTTGCCAAGCCGACGGTCGAAGGCGGAGCCTGGGCCCAGGTCTCTCGCCTCGGGTTCCCGCTCATCAACGAGGCCGTGATCGGTCTTCCGGACAAGGACAAGTTCAACTCGAGCATGCCCAACGACGATCTCACCAACTTCGCCGACTACGTCACGAACCCGACGTTGCCGGCTCTGTTGGAGATCCTGTTCGGCACGGCGGGCTACGCGGCTCCGAAGGTCCCGCGTGACGACATGGTGGCGGCCGCGGTCACCGGTGTTGCCGGCGTGAACATGCCGGTTGGCGGCGCTGCTGGTGAAATGCAACGGCTGAACGTCGCGTTCGCACCCAAGGCGCTCAAGGATCAATTTGCTCTCGGCGCTGCCGGTTGCTTCTTGGGCCCAATCGTCGCTGGCACCAATCCGTACGGCATCGACACGGCCAATGCGGCGTGCGATCCGAATGGCTTTCCGAACGGGCGGCGTCCATTGGACGACGTGACGGACGTCATCCTGTCCGTAGTTGGGACGGACTTTTTGCGCACTGCCGCGGACAAGAAGGTCGTCTTGCACGACGGCGTTGCCGAAGAAGCGGGCTTCCGCGATGCAGCGGGCGTCGCCGTGTTCCCGGGTGCTGAAGTGTTCCCCTACCTACCCACGCCCAACGGCGGAACTTGAGAAAGGAGCTCCGGATGAGCTCACGAAATGTGATCTACGCGTGCTGCTTGCTGGGCGCGCTGGTTGCCGTTGCTTGCGGGACGGAGGACGACAGCGCTCCTCCGCCCAGCGGCAGCGCGGGTACCCCTGGGAGTAGCGGCAAAGGCAATGTCGCTGGCGGCAGCGGCAAGGCCGGCGCTTCTTCCGGCGGCGGCTCGAACGCCGGCAATGCCGGAACGAGCGTGGGCGGTGGTGCCATCGGCGATGGTGGTGAAGGCGGGGGTGGCGACGGCTGCGTGCCGTTGAGCACGTTCGTGCACACCGTGTTCGCAGAAGACACGAATGCCAAGGCCGCTCCGAGGCCCGTCAACGGCGTTTTGTTCTGCGACGACCCCGCTGACCCTGCTGCCTATAGCGATCTGCTGTAGCGACAGGACTTAGCCGAGTCGGTTGGCGTCCTCCGCGTCGACCGACTCGGGACTTTTCGGCTGCTGCCCTGGCCGGCCGCGCTCAGCTCGCTACCGAGGCCGCGTCGATCGAATCCAGAGTCGTATCGTCGGGTCTGGTGCGGGAACGCATTGCCGAATTTTGCCCTTGGTGCTGCACATCTGCGGACGGCACAGCGTGCTCGGTGCGCTCCACTCGATGTCGGAGAAGGGCTCGTAAGTTTGCTGGAAGCAAACGCAGCGATCGGGCGTCGAGCTGCGGATCACCTCACCCGGTTCGAACTTGCCGTCGACGATGCGGTGGTTGTCGCCGGAGTCGCAGGGGAACGTTTCGCCCAGCGCGAGTCGAACACGCGCCGGGCTCGGCCCGAGCATGGTGATCTCGATCGGGGTCCCGCTCGTTGCGCCGGCATCACCCTCGCCCGCGAGCACGACGATCGCGAGCAGCGCCGCCGAGAGAGGCGTGAATAAGCCGCGAGGGTGTGACGGAGGGCATGACGGAGGATGTGACGACGTGTGCTGAGGTGTATGCATAGCGATGCCGACTAGCGATGCGCGCAGGGGAAGTAAGACAGAGAAGCCCGACGCGCGTCTGGATCTGGACATTGTGTCCCCTGCACATATTTCCGCCATCGAGCGACAATCGGTTTAGAGTGATCGATAACGTGCCGTAGGCACATCGTCGGTAATATCTTGCAACGCGTCCTGGGCCACGGCCAGCGAGCCGCGCCCACGCCGGGAGAATCCGCGATGACTCCACGATCACAGCGACCCTCGACCCATGGCTTCGTGAAGGCGATCGGCGCCGGCACCTTGGCCTTCATTGCTGGCGTGCTCGCCATCAGCTGCGGCAGCAAGTCGGAGGGTGTGAGCCAGGTGAGCCCCTGTAACGGGCAGGTCAGCTGCGGTGAGGCCTGCTCGGCCATCGGAACTTGCAACACGGGCAAGTATTGCGCGGCGAACAACACCTGCACTGCCGACTGCGTCCCCGGTGACAGCCGCTGCAACGCGAGTCAGATCTGCAATTCGATGGGCAAGTGCGAAAGCAAGTTCGACTTCCCGACCGGCGGCGGTGGCGCGGGGGGCACGGGTGGGGACGGCAATATCCCCGATGCCTGCGTCGATTTGAAGGTTGTCTTCACTCCGCAGATCCCGACGGTGATCATGTTGATCGATCAGTCCGGCAGCATGGATCAAAAATTCGACACCGGGAATCGCTGGAACGTCTTGCGTGACGCGCTGATCGACGTGAACACCGGGATCATCTCGACTCTGCAAGCGAAGGTGCGCTTCGGCCTCGCTTTGTACACGAGTGATGGCGGCTTCGGTGGCGGCCAGCAGATGAAGACTTGCCCGATCATCACTCCGGTACCTCCCGCGCTCAACAACTACGCGGCGATCTCGACCGTGTACAAGCCGAACGACTGGAAGGGTGACACGCCGACGGGGGAGAGCGTCGACGCTGCGGTGAAGATTTTGGACGGCGTGACCGACGAAGGCCCCAAAGTGATCGTGCTAGCCACCGACGGAGAGCCCGATAGCTGTACCGATCCTAATCCGAAGTCGATGGCGGGGTTGGACGCCGCTCGTCAGCTCTCGGTCAGCGCCGTGCAAAACGCTTTCAAGAAGCAAATTACGACCTTCGTGATCAGCGTCGGTAATGAAGTGGGGGAGGCCCACCTGCGTGCCGTGGCCAACGCCGGGCAAGGCCTCGCGGTCGACGTCGACCAGACGAACCGCTTTTACCGCGCCAATAGCCAGGCAGATTTGGCGACGGCCTTCGATACGATCGTCAACGGCGTGCGATCCTGCGTGCTGACCCTGAACGGCACGGTCGACACGGCGAGCGCCAGCACCGGCAGCGTGGTTCTGGACGGCAAGTTCCTGACCTACAACGATCCGAACGGCTGGAAGCTCAACTCGCCGACGGTGCTCGAGCTACAGGGCACGGCGTGCAGCACCATCAAGAATGGTGATCACGACTTGAAGATCTCGTTCCCCTGCGGCGTGATCGTCCCGATCATTCCGAAGTGATCGGCTGCGTGGGATCAGGCGCGCGCGGCGAGCCGCGTCGGCGCGCCACCGGCGCCCGCGAGCTCACGCGCGATCCTGCGCCATTCTTCCAGCTGGTGCGCGACACCGAGCGAACGCAAGAATGACAGGTCGATGGCGATGGTCCGCTGAGCCACTTCATCGACGGCGGGTACGTCCGGATTGACCGTAAGCAAATTGGCGACGTACAGGGCGGCACTGGCGTCGAACACGCGCGCCCCCGCGAGCGGCTCCAAGTGCTGCGCGACCGCTTGCACGATGCGCGCAGGCAAGCCCCAGAGCCCGAGCAAATAGCCGCCCACCTCGGCATGCGTGGCGCCGAACAGCTCGAGCTCGGCCTCGAACAGAGGCGTCTTGCCGCGCGAGCTGGTCGACAGAGCGATCCCGAAGCGCTGCGGGGCGCGCGCCGCAAAAATCAGCTGCCCCACGTCTTGCAGCATGCCCGCGATCAGCACGGCATCCCCACCCGATTCGAAGCCGAGGAGGCGCTTTGCCAACTGCGCGGCAGCCGAAGAACGCCGCTGCAGCGCATCGATCGAGAAGTCCGGGATGGCCTGCGAGACCGGAAACATCTTCGACACTTCCACGGACAGCACGATGGCCTTCACCACCTCGACGCCGAGGAAAGCCACCGCACCGCCAATCGAATTGACCTGGCGCGGTAGGCCATAAAAGCCGGAGCTGACCAGCTGCAGCACGCGGGCCGAGATCGCGATGTCCTTCTCCACGATTTCGGCCACGGTGCGCGTGCTCGCGTGCGGGTTGCTGAGCGCGTTGGTGATTTCGACGTAGGTGCGAGGCGCCGAGGGCAGCTCGTTGCTATTGCCGACCAGCTGGCGCAGCTCGGGGCGATTGAGAATGCCGCGCAGGCCACACGCATTCTCCAGCGTGGTGCGGAGCACTTGGGCATCGCACGGCTTGGCCAGAAACTGATGCGCCAGCGGCAGCGCCGTCTTGAGCACGTCCAGCCCTGTGTTCCCGGACAGCAGGATGCGCACGATCCCCGGGTGCAGCTCCTGCACGCGACGCAGCAGCGCCGAGCCACTCATGCGCGGCATATGCGAATCGACGAGGATCACGTCGAACGGTTTCGTCGTGAGCAAGTCGAGCGCGGTGTCGCCGTCGGTGACGAAGTGCAGCTCCCACGACGACTCTTGCGCTTGTCGTTTGAGCACGCGCTCGATGCTGCGCAAGATCAGCTCGTCGTCATCGACGAATAGGATGCGCCGGACTTCGGCATCGCGTCTGCTGGACCGGCGTTCGGACGTGGGCGGAATCTGACTGACTGCTGGCATTGCCCCGTAAAAGGGATACGGTCCGTCCGCGGCAGGCTTGAGCGGAAGCGTTGCAATCTGAGTCACTTTGCCGGTTTTTATCGTCAACAACTGGCGTTCCTTACCTTACCCTGAACGAACGTTGGTCAAACTCGCCCGTTACGTGTGGTCGCTCGCGCTAGTTTTCACTACACGCGCCCCCCTCGCTGCGCCTGCTGCGCGTTATCCAGTCGTCGATCTTCACGTCGACCTATCCTACCAATACAACTTCAAGGGCAAAGAATTCGCGGACCTTGGCGGGCAGTTCTCCGTAGCAGCCGTGAAACACGGTGGTGTCGAAGGCGTGGTCTTGCCGCTGTTCGTGCCACGCGCCGCATCGCCGACCGGGCCGCGCGTCGAAGATCTGGAACGGTCCTTCAGTCGCGTCAGTGATGCACTGAAGCACCGCGCACCGTTTCTTGCGCCCGGGTGCGGGTCGGCCGGTCCGGGCGTGCGCACTTTCTTCGCGTTCGAAGGCGCCGGGCAACTTGCCGGCGATCCCGAGTCACTGACGCGCTGGGCGAGCCGCGGCGTACGCATCGTCGGCTTGGTACACACCTACGCCAATGAGCTCGCGAGCTCCTCCGGTGATCCCGAGCCGAAACCCTTTGGCCTGACGGAGCGCGGGCGAGCGTTCGTCCAGCGCGCGTTCGCGCTCGGACTGATCGTGGATGTCTCGCATGCGTCGGATCTCGCCGTGGCGGACATCTTGGCCCTGGCCAATGAGTCGCACGGCGTCGTGGTCGCGACGCATTCCAACGCGCGCGCAGTCGCCGACCAGCCACGCAACCTGACGGACGAGCAGCTGCGCGCCATCGCCGCCACCGGCGGCGTGATCGGCGTCAACTTTCACGGCCCATTCTTGGTCCGCGGCCGTGCCGCCAACCTGAGTGACGTCGTGACGCAGATTCGACACCTGACGCAAGTCGCTGGCATCGACCACGTAGCGATCGGCTCCGACTTCGAGGGCGACATTCGCCCGCCCCCCGAGCTGGCCGATGCGAGAGGCTTTCCGCGCCTCAGCACGGCCCTCGGCAAGGCCGGCTTCGAGCCCGCGGCGATTCGAAAGATCTTCGCAGACAACGCGCTGCGCGTGCTCTGCCCGCCGGCATCGGTGCCGAACGGCCAAGCCGCCCCGGCTCCGGCTCCAGCTCCGCACTGAAGGGGCTCGCGCCTTTACAGCGGAAGCGCGGCTTGATAGACCGAAAAATCACATGGCCACGCTCGAAGCCCGCTGTCTCGACGCATTCCCCAACTGGCTGCGCACCTTCGCAGACGACGCTCGCGCGCTCGCCTCCGTGCTCGAAACCGAAGGCGACGGCATCGCCCAACGCCGCTCCGCCGCCGCGCTCAACTACCTCTTCAAGTCCCTGGACCTCATCCCCGACGGGCTCGAAGACCTCGGCTTCATCGACGATGCCTTCGTCGTGCGCGCCGCAGCGCAGTCGATCAAGTTGGAAGCCGAAGACGCGCTGGGAGCCGACAGCACGGGCACATTGGCTCGCTTGGCGAGCGAGGCCGAGCTCATCCAAGAGTTTCTCGACACCGCCTACGACCGGCTCACTCGCTACGTCGCTGGCCTCGAACAAGGCTCAGCGCGCGGGCGAAGCGTCGCCGCGATTTTGAGCGATGCGACGGTGCGCGCCGACTTCGTGCGAGAAGTCCGGCAATGGGCCGACGGTTATGCCGTGCCCAGCTTCACGCGCGACGAGCGCAACTTGGTGAAGCTGAGGTCGTTCTTGTTGGCAAAGTTGCCGGCGTAGTCGCGGCTTAGTGTCACCAGCCCTCTGAATGCGTTGGGCGGAGTAAGGGGTGGGCTGAGTAACTTCGGCGAGCGCCATCGATCATCGGGTGCCCGACCGAACGTGGCAACGATTCGCCGGACGGGCACGAAGCGTTTCGTCCGAATGTCCAGCTCAGCGCGCTGATCGGCGTCAGCCGTTGAAAAAGTCAGTGAGGCCTCAGCGTTCATCGGTGAACGCATCCATGCAATGGCTCCCGCCATTGCATCTGTTCACTCGTAACCACTCAGTGCCTCAGCTCCTTTTTTAGCGTTCACCGGTGAACGACTTCAGCACGCTAATGGGTTGGCTGTCCTACGAGCGCTGTGGGCCTCGGGAGCGCAGGGCATCCGAAGTCCGCTTGGCGCTCTTGCTCGCCTACCCGTACCAGAAGCGGCTCGAATCGGCCAAGCGGTCCGTGCGACGCCGGTTTCTTTTGCAATCCCTGGTTGCTAGACTGCGCGCTCGTAGCAGATGCGCCGCTTGGCGGGTTCCGCGTGGCTGCGCTACTGAACGAATCGACGTCGGGAGGCTCGAGATGCGAAAAATGTGGGCAGTGGTCTGGTTGCTGGGGGTGGTAGCGGTGGTTTCGAGCGGCTGCTCGAGTGATGCGGCGTCAGGCACAGGCACAGGCACGGGCGCGAAGTTGGGGGAGACCTGCAACGCGACGACGAAGTGCGCCGAAGGCGAGTGTGCCACGGCGGGCTTCTGTACCAAGGATTGCGCTCATCACACCGATTGCGGCTGTGCGGCGGGTATCACCGATCAAGACATCGCGGACGGAGCATGCCCCCTCGCGTGCACTCAAGGCAGCTGTTTGAAGGTATGCAAGACGTATCAGGAGTGCGGGACCGCGAGCTGCAATGTCACTCCCTCGGTCTACATGGCCTGCGAATAGCGCGGCGGCGTATCCCTTTCGGCAACGGGCCGGCGTCGTTTGCGATCGCCATTCATTTCGTGCACGCGATTGCCCTTCGTAGCTCAGGGGCGCGCCGCATTGTGCGAAAAACCTGACACGGAAGGCGGCCAGGGCGGCCCTTCTCGAATCGGTGTCATTCCGCAATCGGTGCTCCCTGGGCTCGTTCACGCTAGTCGGCGCTGTGCTGCTGTGCTGGTTGGGCTGCTCGTCCACGGTAAACCCCCGCGCCGCCCAAACGGCGGCGGGGGCAGGCGGCACACCGCCTTCGGCAGGTGGCGCGGCAAGCGCTGGGCACGCTGGCGCAGCGGTCGCTGACGGCGGCAGCAGCGGCTCGGCCGGCGATGCGGGCGGCACGGACAGCTCGAGCTCAGACGCGGGTGCCGGCGGCGCACCTGTGACGCCCGCCATGCGCGCGCTCGACACGCTCATCTTTGGAGACGCGCCGTCGGAAAGCGCCCATCAGCTCGCCGCTCCAGATACCGAGACGTTCATGGGCGCGCTGAGCCAGAGCGCACGGCGCAGCTTGCCCAGCTCGCCCCCAAGCATCTACGGCGGCTCGCTGACGTTCACGATGAAGGTCGACCCCACGCGCCGTACTTACGTCACGGTCAAGCTCTGGGGCGAGGACGAAGCGAACGGCGGCGCGGATCTGGGCCGCATGTACCTGTACGTCGTTAACGACGGCAAGGACTACCAAGTCGGCTACCGGCACGAGGGCGACTACGTCGGTTTGAATGTCGCAGGCTCGAAAGCACCGCTCGCTGGCCGCTTTTTCTACGCCAGCACGCTCTTGCCGTTCGCGATGACTCAGGGTCGCTCGTCGCTCACGCTCAAGGTCGTGAGCGCAGGGCGTATCTACCCGCTCGGCAGCGGGCTCGCACCGGCCGGTAATTATCAGTTTTTGATGAGCGGCAAAGGGCGCGGCGTGTATCGCGCATACACACACACTCAAGCCTTGCTCGACGTGAGCGAAGAAGCACAAGGCCGGGCACCCGCGAGCAGCGTGCGCTCTGTACCCGGCGTCGAAGTGATGCAACCGGGCGGCGCGTTCTACGAAGGCGTAGCATCCCGAAAAATCGCCTCGCTGCCGCCGCAACGGTGGACTCATTCAGCGCGACCGATGTGGAGTACTTGGCTGCGTCGTACGGCGTTGCTGGGTTACCCGGGTTTCAGAACGCGGCCGTCGTCGACAAGGTGACCGCAGTCTTGGACGCGTATGCGACGGACTTCTACGCGCGCGGCGACGCAGCGGTCACCTCGGGCGGCAACGAAGGCTGGGGCGGTCGGTACGGATTTCTCGGTTGGGCGATCCACCTGTTGTCGGTACCGCTCCAAAGTCGGCTCGGGGTGAGCGTCGACTACGGCTCCGGAGGGATGAAGACCCGCAGCGAGGCCTGGTCAGAGATGCTGCTCGCCAGCCGTGACTTGGGCCGCGCCAAACGCGACGACTTCTACATCACCAATCAGAGCTTGATTGCCAACACGAGCATCTACAAAGCCAATCGCGGCTTGCTCGCTCTGGGCAACTCGGCGGCATTTCCAGAGCCGCAAGCCCAACGCTATCTGCGCGAAGCCTGCGGGCTCGAGCCCTGGCTGGGCAGCGATCTGGCGAACGGCAGCAGCTCGCGTAAGTTCGGCGACCAGTACCTGCAAGTCACCCCGAAGGGGCTCACGCGCGAATGGGGCTATGTCGGCATCTCGTACGGTGAGCTGCAAAGCGCAGTGGCCGAATTGTTTGCCATGACCGGCGAGCCCGCGTTCAAGGCGCAAGCCGTGAAGATGCTGCGCGCGCGGGCTCCCTTTCGTCGACCGGCACTCGAGACTGACGGGAGCGAGCAACGGCGTTCGATGCAGGGCGTTGGCTTGCTCGCCTGGCGCGGCGCGGGTGAATCGGACGGAGACTACGCGGACGAGGTCGCCTACGGCGATCGCACGGCGTGGGCCGCAGGCTTGCACACTGCGGCGATCACCGGTGATCCCACCGCGATCGGTTACGCCAAGCAGATGCTGCTCGACAACCAATACTTCGCGGCGCTCGTTGCGGATTCGCGCACGTACTCCGATCTCGGCGCGCTGCGAGCGTTTGCCGACTACGACACCATCAAGGTCGCACCGGACAGCGGCGCTCGCTTGCCGATGTCCGACGGCGCGCCCGACTTCGCCTGGACCGATGAAGCGAGCGGCATCTTGGCGCTCAAACACGGCGGCGAGCGGCTCTGGCTGGCGCCGTACTTTCAAGCCAAGACGGGCACCGGCATCAACGGCATTGCCCGCTTCTGGTTCAGCACCGAGCACTACGACCAGCACGGCGTGCTCGAATCCGATCCTCAATTCGAATACGCCGGCGCGTTCACCCGCCCCAACCGAATCGACAAGCCGGAGGCGGATTTGTACCTACCGCCCGATCCCCCACTGCAAGCCTACGCCGGCGAGCAGCTGCCGCTCGCTGCCAGCGAGCTCGCCGCGCTGCCCACGGCGCCCGACAGCTCGAGCTACGCACCCTTTCGTGGCAAGGCGCTATTTTATGCAATGCGCTTCGGGCGCTACCTGATCGGCATGAACGCCAGCATTCGCCAGAGCTTCGTGCTGAAAACACCGAGCGGCTGGAGTTCGGGCCAAGATCTCGTATCCGGTGCAACGTTGAGCAGCCCCGTCACCGTTCCGCCTTCTTCGACCGTGATTTTCGCGCTCGAATCGGAGGTTGATCTAGCACCGCTCCCGCGAGCGCCCTTGCTCGTCAACGCAGCGACCAGCGGCGCGCAAGTGACGCTGAGCTGGGCGCCGAGCTCGGGGGCGAGGAGCTATTCCCTGCTACGCGCCGATAGCAAGGACGGGCCCCCGGTCGCGCTCGTGGCCAGTCTGCACACGCCGAGCTATTCGGACACCAGTGTGGCTCCGGGCAGCACGCACTACTACTGCGTCATCGCCCGCAATGAGCTCGGCGATAGTTACCCGTCGATGCAAATCAAGGCAACGATCGCGCCTTGAGCGCCAATCCAGTCGCCCGCTCCGCCGGATCGAACAACGCCAAGGACAGTGGTGAGAGACATTTCGCGTGGCGGACGAAGCAGATCGATCCGGCGAATACTCGGTGTGTCTCGGAGTCGTGCTCGTGGCAAGTGCTAGACTGCGTCTCGATTCTCGATGAAGCTTTCGCCTCGCACAGCGTTCCTGTCTTGAGGTCGCTATGAATTCAGCTCGACGCATCGACACGCAAACTCCATCACGGCGCGCCGCCAGACTGCTGCGCGGTTGGTGGTGGGTCGCGTCCGCGCTCTCCGTCGCCGCTTGCGGAAGCGCCAATGCGAATTTCAGCGCCGGGGGCTCGGAGGCAGCCGGTAGCGGTGCCGCAATGGCAGGAGCTTCGAGCACCAGCGCGGGGTCGAGCAATCCATCGGCTGCAGGTGCCAGTGCCGGAAACGCGGCCGGCACCAGCAACGGCGGCGCGAGCGGCAGCTCCAATACGTCAGCGGCGGGCGGTCCGGCGCGAGCTGGTGCTGGCGGAAGCGGCGCCGCGTGCAGCAATGTGGATGCATGCACCGCCTGCTTGTGTAGCCATTGTCCGACCGAGGTCGAAACCTGCGAATCGACTCCCGGCTGCCAAGCCATCGCGGATTGCGTGGCGACCAGTCGTTGTGAGGGCGTCGCTTGCTATTGCGGGACCGTCGACCCGCTGGGCTGCGCTGCAGGCACGGCCAACGGTCCGTGCCGCGATGTGATCCTGAATGCACCCAGCGGGCACAAGCCCACCCTCGCTGATCAAAGCGCTGGCCCCGCGGCAGACGCGGCGGTCGCCGTCGCCACCTGCGGCACGAAGAACGGCGTTTGCACCGCGAGCTGTCAGTAGGCGATCGTTGGTTTGGGCGCTCTCAAGGCTCAAACCGCAGCTCACCTCCCGCCTCAGGTGCTCACACCCCGGCTGCGCGTCGGCTCACGCCTTCCACTTGATGTTGCAGCCGATGCTCGGGATCTGATCTTCGCTCGGCGCTTTGCCTGCCAGCAGCGCGTCCACCGCGGCTCGTGCATCCCGGCCCGTGACGGGCACTTCATTGCCCGGACGCGCGCCGTCGAACTGACCGCGGTAAGCGAGCGTCCCCCGCGCGTCGAAGATGTACAGATCGGGCGTGCACGCCGCGTCGAAGGCGCGCGCGACGGCCTGCGATTCGTCATACAGGTAGGGGAACACGTACCCTGCTTCTTTGGCTTCGATGGCCATCGCCGGTGGTGCATCTGCGGGATACGCGACCGCATCGTTCGAGCTGATGGCGACCATGGCCACCCCGTTGTCCTGGCAATAGCGGCCGAAATCGGCGATGCCCGCGCGGATGTGCTTCACGAACGGGCAGTGATTGCAGATGAAGAACACGACCGCAGGCTTGCCCGCCAAGCGCCCAGAAGAAACGGGCGAGCCGCTCACTGCGTCGGGCAGAGAAAACTCAGGCAGCTCGGTGCCGAGCGCCAACATGCGAGAGGGGGTGCGTGCCATGTGCGGAACTTTCTCGCCGCGCTCGCGAGGCGTCAATTACTGAATCTTGCTCGGCAGCAGCGCGTACGTGTCGAAGTCGTCACGCTGGTACAAGAAGGCGTACGTCGCGCGACTCGCCAACACCCGCTTCATGTAGCGGCGAGTCTCGACGTACGGAATCAGCTCGACCCACAGATCGAAGTCCGCGTTGGGCCGATCGCGGAGCCAGCGCTTGGGATTGCCTGGGCCGGCGTTGTACGCCGGAATCGCCAGCAGCGTGTTGTCGGGGAATGCTTGGGCCAAACGCGCGAGCTCGGCCGAACCGAGCGCCACGTTGACGCTCGGGCGTTTGAGCGATGCGCGATCGAACGGCAGCCCGAGCGGGCCCGCGACGCTCTTGGCGGTCGGTACGATGAGTTGCATCAAGCCGTAGGCGTCCGCCAAGCTCTCCGCGTCCGGATCGAACGACGACTCTTCGCGCATGATGGCGTAGATCAAGGCTTGCGGTTGCGCACTGCGCTTGGCCTCACGGTCTACGATGTCGTGAAACGGCGCGGGATAGGCCAGCTTCCAGGCGTCCAGCCAGGCATCGGCGGGCCACGTGGAGGGCGCGGCGGAGAGGGCGCGGCGGGCCGCGGCGTGCGAAAGCTTCACCGAGCCCGCCTCCGCGTACAGCTTGGACAAGCCCCAGAGCAGCTCGGGGCGCGAGCTATCCGCCAAGCCGAGCGCGTCCAGCTCTCGCGCCCCATCGTCGAGATCGCCGACACCGAACAGCTCGAGGGCCCGGCCAAAACCCGGGCCGCTGAACTCGGGCCGAGTCATGACCACCACGGGCGCGCTCGGCACTGCCGACAAAGCGCTCGCGAGCGCGGCCTGAGCCCGCGCCGGGTCAGCAGCATGCAGCGCGCTGTATGCGCTCAACATGTAATACGAGAGCGGAAAGCCATGCACCACGGTCTCGTACTCGGCCAGCGCTGCCTCCGAGTCCCCGATGGCCGACAAGGCACGCGCGTGAAAGTAACGTTCACGGCCTGCGAAGTCGCTGGCGCGCGCGCCGCTGCTGAATTTGTTGTCCAGCACCCGTTCCAAGACGCGCGCCGCCCCTTGAAAGTCCTGCTTATCCATCCGGCGCAGGGCCAGTCGGAACGAGCCCTCCGGAACCATGTCGCCATCGGGGTAGTCGTCCGGCAGCGCACTGAGCAGCTCGGTGAAGCGTGCCTCGACGCCGAGCTCCAAGTACGAGAGCGCGCCGTACAAGCGAGCGTCGTCAGCCAAAGAGTGCTTCGGTGAATCTTGCTCGAGCGCGGCAAAGCGCTTGATTGCCAGCATGTGCTGCCCGTCGCTGGCCGCCGCTTTGCCGGCCATGAACTGCGCTCGCGCGCGCATGTCCGGATCGGCGCACTCCTTGAGCAACCCTTCGAGCGCGTCTCCGGCGCGTCCGTAGGCTCGCTGGGCCGACCGCGCTTTACCATCCAGGAGCTGAAGCTCGCAGCCGAGCGCGCTGCCGTGCTGATCGGGCGGCAACGCCGAAAGGGCCTGCTCCGCCGCTCGTTCCGCATCGGCGAAGCGCCGAGCGTCGGACAGCGCGCGCACGCGCTCCAGCTGCTCCTGGGGGCTCAATGCCGTGCGTTCACTGCGCGTGGGCTCGGGCAAGAGCGCGAGCACGCGGGTTTCGAGTGCTTTGGCCGCGGCCAGCGTGGTACGCGAGGCGCTGAGCTCGTTCTGACAGCTGCGCGAAAGGCTCAACGCCTTCAGCAACTGCGCCGAGCGATCGGGATCGGCTACCGCATTCGGCTCGAGCAGCGTCGACGCCAGGCGCAGCGCACTATCAGCGCGGTCGCTTCCTGGTCCGAGCGACGCGATCACGCGCTCGTAGGCGGCAATTGCCGCGGCTCGATCGCCCCGCAGACGCGCAGCCTCCGCCAAGGGCGGCCACTTGAGGCGCGCTGCCGGCTGCCCCTCGGGCACCGGCGCGACGCGGCCCTCGACCTCTTTGACACGCCCCAAGGCGAGCAAGCAGCGACCTTCTCCGACCCGCGCATAGTCGACGAGGCTCGACGTTCCCCCGCTCACGCGCCCGTAGGCCACCAACGCTGGGCCGAATTCACTGGCCTGCTCGTGTAGGCGCGCGAGTAAGAAGTCGTATCGAAAGCGCTCCTCTGCCGCGGGGGGCGACTTTTGCACGATCGCCTCGAGCTCACGCGCGGCGAGCGCCGAATTGCCGGTCTCGAGCGCAGCGGCGACGCTGGCCAAAGCCGGCAGGGTCAAGAGCGGGCGAAAGTCCGTTAGTGAGAACAGCGCGCTCGGAACGGGCGGCTGAGGCGCGCTCGGCGCCTCGGCGATCCGAAACGGGGGCGCCTTCGGCGAGCGCCCTTCAGGCTCTTGGCGCGCTTCGCAATGCGCCAAGAGCGCGGCCAGGGGCAGAGCCGCCCATACCCAGCGAGCGCGCGCCATTCAGGTCCGTCGCGGCGGAAAGCGGCTCGCGGTCCATTGCTCGGTCGCCGCCTCTTCGTCCACGCGTTCGCGCGCCGCGTCACGTTCGGCACGGAAAGCGCCGCGGTGCGTGTCGATCATCTTCGCCTGATTGCTCGCGGCGCCCAGCGCACGCCGCTCGGCCGCTTCCGTTGCCGCTTGGGCGGCACGCGCTTCACGAGCCTTTTGCTCTTGCTCGGCCATGGCTCGGACCTGGGCCTCGGCACCTTTGCGCCAATCTCCCCCAAGCTGCAAGTCAGCGGCCCGGAGCTCACCCTCGTCGAGCCGCGAACGCTCGGCTTGCGCCGTCTCCGACAGCAGCCGCTCGCTGTTTTGGCGTTCGAGCTCAAGGCGTGCTTGCTCGCGGCGCGCTCGTTCGGTGCGAGCCGCGCTCTCACTGACCAGCGCGGCCTGCTGATCGACGCGCTGCTGGCGCAGCCAATGCAGCGCCTCGAACGGATATCGGTGTCGCACCCAGGGGAGTCTAGCAAAGCCTCGGGCCCGAGCGCGATCCCCCAGAAATCAGCGAGTTTCCCGCGATTTACTCGGCCTCGGCCGAACGCGCGTGCCATTCCTGAAGGCTCTTCACGAGCTGGCCCTTCTTGAGCACGGCCGTGATCTCGAGCGCATCCACGGCCGCGGCACCGGCGGCCATGGTCGTGAAGTACGGCACGTTGGAGAGCAGCGCATTGCGCCGAATCGAATAGCTGTCGGCGATGGCTTTTGCGCCTTGAGTCGTATTGATCACGAGCTGCACGCGCGCGTCGTGAATCGCGTCCACCACGTGCGGCGAGCCCTCCAGCACCTTGTTCACGCGCTCGACCGGAATGCGAGCGCGGCTGATCGCCGCCGCGGTGCCACCGGTGGCCATGATCTTGAAGCCCAGGTTGCGCAAGCGGCGGGCCACCTGGCAGGCGATCTCTTTGTCGTCGTCCTTCACACTGATGAAGGCAACGCCGTGGTCCGGCAGCCGCACGCTCGAAGCCGAGAGCGACTTGCTGAACGCCAGGGCGAAGCTGCCGGCGATGCCCATCACTTCACCGGTCGAGCGCATCTCGGGACCGAGGATGGTGTCGACGCCGGGGAACTTCTGGAACGGGAACACCGATTCCTTCACCGCCACGTGCATGGGCAGCGCGCGGTCGAACACCTCCAGCTCGTCCAGGGTGCGGCCAACCATGACCTTGGCTGCAATCTTGGCCAACGGGCGACCGGTGGCCTTGGCGACGAAGGGGACGGTGCGCGAGGCGCGCGGGTTCACCTCGAGCACGTACACTTCGCGATCCTTGACCGCGAATTGCACGTTCATCAGCCCGACCACGTTGAGCTCGAGCGCCAACGCGCGAGCCTGCTCTTCGATGCGCGCCACGACCTCGCTGTCCAACGAGTGCGGCGGCAAAACGCTGGTCGAGTCGCCCGAATGCACGCCGGCTTCTTCGATGTGCTGCATCACGCCGCCGATCACCGCGCGCTTGCCGTCGCACACCACGTCCACGTCCACCTCGGTCGCGTTCTTGAGGAACTGATCGATGAGTAGGATCTGCGAGCCGCCCTCTTCGCGCGCGGCATCGATGGCGAGCTGCACGTAAGCGTCGAGCTCGGCGTCGGACCAACAGGTCATCATCGCGCGGCCGCCCAGCACGTAGCTCGGGCGCACCAACACGGGAAAGCCGATGTTCTCCACGATCTTGCGCGCTTCTTCGATCGAGCGGGCAATGCCCGCCACGGGGCGCTTCAGGCTCAGCTTGGTGAGCAGCGCGTCGAAACGCTCGCGATCCTCGGCGCGATCGATGGCGTCAGCCGAGGTGCCGAGCAGCTTGATGCCCGCGCGCTCTAGCGGCACGCTGAGCTTCAACGGCGTTTGCCCGCCGAACTGCACGATCACGCCGAGCAGCTCGCCTTTCGAAGCCTCTTCGCGGCAGATGGCCAGCACGTCTTCCAGGGTGAGCGGCTCGAAGTACAGGCGATCGGAGGTGTCGTAGTCGGTCGACACGGTCTCCGGGTTACAATTGACCATGATGGTCTCGAGCCCGAGCTCGCGCAGCGCGAACACCGCATGGCAACAGCAGTAGTCGAACTCGATGCCCTGACCGATGCGGTTCGGGCCACCGCCGAGGATGATGACCTTCTTCTTGTCGGTGACCTCGGACTCCGACTCCGTCTCGTACGTCGAGTACAGGTACGGGGTCTTGGCCGGAAACTCGGCCGCGCACGTGTCGACGCGCGCGTACACGGCGCGCACGCCGAGCTTGTCACGCAGCTTGAAGATCTCTTCCGCGGGCTGCCCGCGGAGCGCGCCGATCTGCACGTCGCTGAATCCGAGCCGCTTCGTCTCGCGCAGCAAGTCCGCGTCCAATGAAGAGGCGTTCTTGAGCTTTTGCTCCTGCTTCACTAGGCGCTCGAGCTGCGCCAAGAACCAGGGATCGATACCGGTGATCTTGTACAAACGCTCGGTCGAGATGCCGTGGCGCAGCGCATCGCCGACGTAGAACAGGCGCTCGGCCGTCGGCACACGCACGGCCTTTTCCAAGGCCGCCCACAGCTCGTCACCGCTGGGCGGCGGCAGCGTCGGCTTGGGCGAAGCCAAGGGCGGCGGATCGTGCGCCAAGTTGCGCGCCGCATCCGGCGAGAACTTCAAGTTCCGGTAGTCGATGCGATCGAACAGGCTGACGAAGCCGGCCTTGCCCGTCTCCAACGAGCGCGCGGCCTTCTGCAGGGCTTCGGGGAACGTGCGCCCGATGCTCATCGCTTCGCCCACGCTCTTCATCTGCGTGCCGAGCCGCGCGTCGGCGCCCGGGAACTTCTCGAACGCGAAGCGGGGCCACTTCACGATCACGTAGTCGATCGTCGGCTCGAACGCAGCGCTGGTGCCCGTGATGTCGTTCTCCAGCTCGTCGAGCGTGAAGCCGACCGCTAGCTTGGCCGCGATTTTGGCGATCGGATAGCCCGTCGCTTTGGAGGCCAAGGCGCTGGAGCGCGACACGCGCGGGTTCATCTCGATCACGAGCTGGCGACCCGTCTTGGGATCGATCGCAAACTGCACGTTCGAGCCGCCGGTCTCGACGCCGATCTCGGTCATCACCCCGCGCGCGGCGTCGCGCAGCTTTTGATACTCACGATCGGTGAGGGTCATCGCTGGGGCCACGGTGATCGAGTCACCGGTGTGCACGCCCATCGGATCCAGGTTCTCGATCGAACAGATGACGATGAAGTTGTCCGCTGAATCACGGATCACCTCCAGCTCGAACTCTTTCCAACCGATCAAGCTCTCTTCGACCAGCACCTGATGCGTCGGCGACTGCAAGAGCGCCCACTCGAGCTTCGGCTGCAGCTCCTCGGCATTCTCCACCACCGCGCCGCCGGAGCCGCCCATGGTGAAGCTCGGACGCAAGATCACGGGGTAGCCCGTCTTCTTCACGACCTCGAGCGCTTGCTCCAAGTTCTCGCAATGTGCAGACACGGGCGACTCGAGACCGATGGCAGTCATCGCGTCCTTGAACAGGATGCGGTCTTCGGCCTTACGGATCGCGTCGACCTGCGCGCCGATCAGGCTCACGCCATTTTTCGAGAGCACGCCCTGGTCGTGCAGCTCCAGCGCCAGGTTCAGCGCGGTCTGCCCGCCCAAGGTCGGTAAGAGCGCGTCGGGGCGCTCGCGTTCGATGATCGCCGTCACGGTCTCGACGGTGAGTGGCTCGACGTACGTGCGTCGCACCAGCTCCGGGTCGGTCATGATGGTGGCTGGGTTCGAATTCACCAGCACCACGTCGTAACCGAGCCCAGTCAGGGCCTTGGCCCCCTGGGTTCCCGAGTAGTCGAATTCGCAGGCCTGCCCGATGACGATCGGGCCAGAACCAAGGAGAAGAATCTTTCGAATATCGTTCCGGCGCGGCATCGAGGTGCGCCCTTACCACAGACTCTCTCTGGGTGATTCTCTCCAACGCGCCCGCACCGTGAATTCACAGAGCGGTGGGCCTTTGCCGCGCATTTCCACACTCACTGGATTTCGGTTTATTTGCGTTGCCCGACGAGCCAGGTCGAGAGCTGGCGGAACTGCGCCGTGTCCTGGAACGCGAGCAGGCGCACGCGGCCGTCGCTCGCGTTGATCCAGTCACCCGGGTAGTTGATGGATTCGAGCGAGCGAAAGGCGCCGTCCGTCCCCGAAAGTGGCGCTCGGAAGCAGAACGTCGCGTCCCGGCTGAAGAGCAGGGAGCCATCGGAGATGTCGCTCCAGAGTAAGTAGTTGGCGTGCCTCAGGTAAGCGCCCGGCTGGTCGCTCGATTCGAACGACACACAGCCCGGCTCCGCCAGGCCCGGCTCGACTTTCCACTGCGAGTCCCCGGAGGTCGAGGACTCAGCTCGGATTTCGGTCCCGACGTGGCGCAACACGGAGCCCGTTTGACCGACGGCGCTCAGCGTCAAAAACGCCCCGGTCCCGGCCCGCACGATGCTCCAGCGCATGTCCAAGCTGCCGTCGTCGGCGCTCTGCACGATGCGTTGGCCGTTGCTCGTGATCTGGGAGCCGGCCACGTCGAGCGACAGTCCGCTCGATTGCACGACGATCTTCACGCCCCCGCTATCGGCGCTGGGCAAGAACAGCTGCTCGGCTTGACCCGTGCAAGTGGCCTGCTCGATCACCGCGTCACTCGCCAAGCTGTTTGCCCGGACCTGCAAGCATTTGCCGCTCAGCGCATTGCGCAGCGCAAAATAGCCCTTTGGCGCCGCGAGCGCCCAAAACGTCTGGTTCACACCGTCGGAGCATTTGTATTGCTGCATCTCGACGCCGTCGTCCACGCCGCGGCTGACGCCATCGATGCAGCTCGCCGGCGCGCTCGCAGGTCGAAAGGAATACGGCGTGTTGTCGATCAAGAGCGGACAACCAGCGCCCGGGATCGGGCCATCGCAATTGGGCATCGAGCACACCGCGCTCGCGCAATTCGCGGTTTCGCAGTCCGCGCCGACTTGGCAGCCGTGGCCGATCGAGCACGGTGGGCAGCTGCCGCCGCAGTTGACGTCGGTCTCGTCGCCGTTGCGCGCTAGATCGGTACACGACGGAGCTTGGCAGACTTGATTGGTGCAAATCGCGCTCGCGCAATCGTTGCCCAACAGGCAATGCTTGCCCGCGTCGCACGGCGAGCAGACGCGTCCGCCACAATCGGCGTCCGATTCATCGCCGTTGACGAGCAGGTCGTCACAGCGTGCGGCGGGACCGTCGTCACCCGCGGCGCCGCCCGAGCTCGTGCCGGCAGGTGGCGCGCCTGCCGCCACGGGTGGGCTGCCCGCTTCGAGCACCCCGGCGTGCCCCGACGTGCTCACGGAGTTTTTGCCTTGCTGCAAGTAGTCGAGTGAGTGAGCGGAACAGCCGGCACTCAGCACCAAGGTCAGCACGAGGCGAGCGCGAGCCTTCAAAATCGCGCTCCGTAGGTCGCGAGCACGCTGCTCGGGCCAGCAACGACGCTCACCGGCAACCCCGACGCTGCCGATGGCTCCGAAGCGCTGTGGCTCAAAAACAAATACGCGGCCAGCGACGCCGACACGAGCCCCACGCCGAGCGAGACATCCCCGAGCAGGTACTTGGTGCGCACGGGGCGCACCTCGGAGTCGCTGCAAATGGGCGAACAGCTTGCGCGCAACTGATTTTCGTTGCTGTGCCCCCAGAGCGCGAAGCCCACGCCGGCGCCGAGGCTCGCCGCACCGACACCGAGCAACGCCCAAGGCAAAACGCGCCGCGCGCCACTCGGCGCGGCCGCATCGGACCGCAGCGTCGCGCTCGGTATTGGAGCTCCGGCAGGTTGGAGCGGAGCTGCGGGAGGCGCGGGAGGCGGCGCGAGGTCGACCTGCACGAGCTGATTCTTCTCCCCGGCGCGAATCACGACCTGCTGCACGAGCACCGCGCTGCCTGGCGCTTCGAATTGCAGCTCGTAGCTGCCGGGATCGAGCGCGATGGCTTGGCTCGGCAATCGCTCGGCGAGCACGCGGTCGCCGAGCGAAACGCGGACGTCGTTGAGCTCGCGGCCCCCGCGCTTGGCCGAGAGCAATACCGTGGGCTGCTCTGCTTCCGTCTCTTTGGACCATTGCGTGCAGTCGTTACGGATGAACTCCGGGCAATCGTCCTGCGCACAACGAGCGAGCTCGGCCCGGGCCACCAACAAGGCGCCGGCTCGACGGTGCTCTTGCGAATTTTCGTAGGCCAGCGCACACGCTTGGAGCGAGTAGCTCGAAGCGGCATTGTCGGCGTGCGCCGGAGCGGCCTGCGCGGCGAGAAACGCAGCGAGCGCGATGCTCGCCGTCGAACGGCTGAAGCTCAAAGGCATTCGAACCGGACCCGACGCACGCCCGAGGCGTCGATTCGATAGGGCGGATTGCAGTTCGGTGCCGCGGCCGCCGGGCGCGCCGGTTTGCTCGCTGCACGATGCTTGCTCGGGGTGGCCGAGCTGAGCGGCGGCGCCGGGGGCGGCTCGGGAGCTGCCGAAGCGGTGGCGAGCTCGGCGACAGGGAGCGTGGGCGCCAAAACCGGTTCGCTGTCTTGGGCAGAGGGCGGCGCCGTGACCAGCGCCGGAGCCTGATTGCTCACCGCGGGCGCCGAGGCGGGGTGCCCGGACGTTAGGCTAACGATGACGGCGACGGTGCCCGCGAGCAGCGCGATGCCGAGCCCCCAGACGACGTGGCGCCGTTGCGGGGTACGAGTCTTGGGCGACAGCGAGCGCGTGGTTCCACCGGAGGTGAACGATGCAACCGTTGCCTCGGTGTGACTGCGCGCCGAGGGCCGCGAGGGCCGCGACTGACGCGGACGCGAGCCCCGCTCCGCGGGAGTCAGCGGGTCGCCACTGGCAGCGGGCGCAGAGCGAGGCGGCTCGGAGATCGCGATCACACTCGCGATGTCCATCGCCTCGAGCTCCTCCAGCGCCTCCAAGCGTTGCGCGAGCACCTCGCTGGCCGTGCTCTGCACCCAAGCACCGACTTCGGCGCGAGTGGCTTCGCCCGGCACCTGCCGCAGCGCGTCGGCAAATGCCGCGGCAGACTCGTAACGCTGCGAGACGTCACGCTGCAGCGCCTTCATCACGACGCGGTCGAGCGCGCTCGAGACGGCGGGGTTCTTGCTACTCGGCGTCGGGATCACCGCCGTGAGCAGGCGCTCCATCGTCTTTTGCATGTCTTCGGCGTAAAAAAGCCGGGTCTGGGTCAGGCTCTCCCAAAGCACGACCCCTGCCGAGAACACGTCCGTGCGCGCATCCAACAGTTGGCCGCGCAGCTGCTCCGGCGAGAGATACGACGTCTTGCCCATGACCCGCCCGGGGCGCGTGATTTGACTTTGGGACTGAGCCTTGGCGATGCCGAAGTCGAGCACACGGGCGACGCCGTTCACGCCCACCATGATGTTCTGCGGTGAAACATCGCGATGCACGATGTTCAAGGGCCGCCCGCCGACGCTCGCCGTGTGGGCAGCGTGCAGGCCGTCCAGGGCGTCACAGACGATGCGCTGAATGATGCCGAACGAGGCAGGGGCACTCTGCTTGCGGGCGAGCTTGCTCAGCTGCGCCAGCGTTTCGCCTTGCACGTACTCCATGACGAGCAGCAGCTCGTCGTGCTCGACGACCACGTCGAGTGAGCTCACCACGTTGGGGTGGCTGATCGCGGAAGCCAACCGCGCCTCGTCGATGAACATCGACAGAAACTCGGGATCAGTCGCGAATTGCTCGTGCAGCCGCTTGATGGCCACGATCTTGGAAAAGCCGACGGGACCGAGCAGCCGCCCGAGATGCACGCTGGCCATCCCGCCAGATGCCATCTCGCCGCAGATTAGATAGCGCCCTACCCTGCGACGACTCGAATTCCGAAGAATCGGTCGTTCCATGAAGCTCTTGAATTTAACATGTCGCTCCTGAGTGCTCCGTGCGGTGTTGCAGTTTGGTAAGACCTATCCTTACGAACAACCACAATCGAGTTGCCAAAAGTCGGCAAAACGTCTCCCAAGGAGACGGTGTGAGCGGTCCATCACGATTGGGCGCGCCGGCGAGGAACGTGTGCTGGGATGTAGCTGGAACCGGTTCCAGGTCGGCCGCGCACTCGTCGGGCGTCGAACTGCCAAGATCGGCCGCGCCGAAGCCTGCAGCGCGTACGTTCTTGACCGTACCATTCCAGTGTCACCGCACACGGCGTCGCGATCCGAGCTGTGGATGCTTAGCGGACGGCTCCCGACGCCGGTCGGAAGCGGTCGCAACCTAGGTGCTTTCAGCCTGTTGTCGTCCCCCTGAGCCCACGTGCAGGTTTGCTGCTGCTCGGTGCTTGACGTGTCCATGAGCTTCGTTCATAAGACCGCCCCCCGGCCCCCTTTTGCGGTATGTCCGCATGCCGGCTTTGCAGAGGCGAGCACTCAGGGCTCGCCCTGCTTCTCGGAGTCGAATTCCTATGCCGAAGATGAAGACCAATCGCGCTGCCGCCAAGCGCTTCAAAGTGACTGGGAGCGGTCGCGTGCGCCGCCCGAAGGGCAACGCGCAGCACGGGTTGATCGGCAAGTCGCGTAAGCGCCGTCGTCGCCTGCGTGACAACGACATGGTCGATTCGGCCATGGAGCACCGGGTCAAGATCATGCTCCCTTATGGGTGAGCGTTGAGCTGGAAATTTTAGGAGAATTTTAGCATGTCCCGCGTCAAACGAGGTCCGTCGCCGCGCCGCCGCCACAAGCGCGTGCTCGACCAGGTCGAAGGCTTTTTCGGAGGCCGAAAGAACCGCTATCGCCAAGCGATGCGCGTTCTGTGGAAGTCCTGGCAGTACGCTTACGCCGGCCGCAAGCTGCGCAAGCGTGATTTCCGGGTGCTTTGGATCGCCCGCATCAACGCGGCGGCTCGTGCCAACGGCACCAGCTACTCGCGCTTGATTTCCGGTTTGAAGAAGTCCGGCCTCGAGCTCGACCGCAAGATCCTGGCGGATATCGCGGTGAACGACACCAGCGCGTTCACGAAGCTCGCCGCCTTCGCCACTGCCAAGTAATACCGCCGACCGAGGAGCCGCCGTGTCCGACCCGACTCTCGATATCGAGGCGGGCCTCGCGGCCTTCGGTCCGCGTGCTCGCGCCGCCTTCGAAGCTGCTGCCACCGAGCAGGAGCTTCGAAATGCCCGTGCCGAGCTGCTTGGCAAGAAGGGCGATCTGACAGCCATTCTGCGAAGCCTCGGCCAGAAGCCCGCCGACAAGCGGCGGGAGCTCGGTGAGCGAGTGAACGGTGTGCGCGCCGAGGTCGAGTCGGCCTTCGAGGCGCGCTTGGCCGCGCTGCTCGGCGCTCTGCGCGCCGCAGATCTCAGCGCGCCGCCCTTCGACATGAGCCTCCCCGGCCGCGCGCCGGAGCGCGGCCACCACCACCCGATCACTCAGGTGACGAACGAGATCCTGGACATCTTCCGTTCGCTCGGCTTCGAGGTGGCGTGGGGTCCGCAGGTGGAGCTCGAAGAGCACAACTTCACCAAGCTCGCGTTCCCGCCGGACCACCCGGCGACGGACATGCAAGACAGCTTTTGGGTGAAGGTCACCGGCGGCAAGCCCGATGCGCGAGTGCTGCTGCGCACCCACACCAGCAACGTGCAGGTGCGTGAGATGAGCACGCACACTCCGCCGATGGCCATCGTCAGCGGGGGCAGCGTGTTCCGTCGCGACGACGACGTGACTCACTCACCGATGTTCCACCAGATCGAAGGCTTCCTAGTCGGCGAGAAGGTGAGCTTCGCGGAGCTGAAAGGCGTGCTCACCGAGTTCGCGCGTCGCCTTTACGGGCCCGGCGCGCCCGTGCGCTTCCGTCCGAGTTACTTCCCATTCGTCGAGCCGGGCGCCGAGGCCGACGTCGGTTGCGTGTTCTGCAACGTCGAGGACGGCTCGCGCGCGTCCTGCCGCGTGTGCAAAGCAACCGGTTGGCTCGAGATCCTGGGCTGCGGCATGATCCATCCGGACGTGCTCACGCACTGTGGGATCGACCCGGAGCGTTACACCGGCTTCGCCTTTGGCATGGGCGTCGAGCGCGTGTTGATGCTGCGTTACAACATCCCCGACATTCGCTTGCTGTTCGAGAACGATCCGCGCTTCATCGCGCAGTTCTGAGCACGCTGCGGTGTGGGTGCGACAGAAGGCCGCGCCTCAGGTCACCGAAACAAAACGACACGCGGGGAATTTCGCGCATGCGTCGCGTTCGGACACGATCGCAACAGTGACTTGCTGATCGCTTTCGATGCCTCCGAGCCCCAATCTCGTCGTGGAAGTCCCGCTCGATCCGAAACTAACTTCCTGGGGTGAGACGCCACGGTCCCGATCTCGGAATGCGGCGACCTGTACAACCTGATCGCGGCGCCGAGTCCGCGACATTCTGATCGTGGATGCTCGACCCTCGCCAACTGCTGTGCCGGTTGGCTCACATCGCAAATCTTGCGGGGCGGCACGCGCTGTTCGTCACGCCTACATCAGGATTTCGCGATTCTCCCACAGCAGCCTTGACGGAAGGTTGCACGAGCACGAAATGAATAGGACGAATTTCGCAGGCGGATCTAACGGCCTGGAACAAAGCAGCCGTAGACTTTGTCTAAGAAACGAAGCCCGCTTGCCGCCAGAGGCTCCCCCAGTCAAGGCGGTTTTGGGGCTTTTCGAAAATCGGCCTTCTGGCCTGCGAATTCGATGAATCTGTTTCGGCAAGTTGAACGTACTGTAAATTGAAGAGTTTTTCACGATCGGCCCCCATGACCTCTCGAGCTCCCCAAACTAAACACCCCGGCTCCGCGCAAAACGCGGCTGGCGCGAAAAAACTGAGTGCCTCGGCGCAACTCAGTAGGGAAGCAGCTTCGGCCAGCGTCTCGATCGGCGGTCACGACTCTTCTGAGCAGGCCCCCAAATCCGGCAAAGCTCCGGCACACAACTTGCTGAAGTCCCCTGCAGGGCCAGCCCCCCGTTCCCACGCGCGTCACAGCGCGCCGGTGCAGCCGGGCACCCCTTCTAGCTCGACCCGTTCCCCCTCAGCCCGCAAGGAAGCCATGTCCAACAAGACCGCTCCCGCGAAAGACACGACCCAAGAATACCGTGAAGACTCCGTTGAGGAGACGGCGGTCCGTCGTTCGCCCCAAGGAGCGCCCACCGAATCCTCCTCAGAGGACGGGCCGGAAGAGTCTCCGGATATTACGGCCGACGCGGGGGGCTTCGCCTCCGAGGCGCCTGCCGCTGGCGTGGTCGACGGCTCGAGTGATTCGATGCTGTCTCGCTACTTCCGCGAGATGGCGACCCACCAAGTGATGGGCCCGGACGAAGAGCTGCAGGCGGCGCAAGCCGTCGAGAACGCGGAGATCGACCACTGGGCCGCGCTACTCGCGTACGTGCCGGCGGCCGAGCACGTGCTCGAGCAGCTCGAGCGCGACGTGCTGGAGACCAACCCGGAAGAGCGCCCCGAGCTCAGCCAAGTAGTGGAGCTGCGCAAGCTGACCAAGGTGTACAGGAAGCAGCGCTCGAAGCTGCACGCCGACCAGCTGCGCCAATGGACCGAGCTGACCGAAACTCTCGCGCGCGACATTCGTCTGCCGGATTCGGACCGGGTCTGGATGTCCAACGCGAACCGCGCCGCCCGTGACGTGGTCAATGACGCGCCGGAAGAAGATCCGGAGCGCGTGGTGGTGCCGGATACGCAAGCGTACCGTCGCTACCTCGAGCGCGTGAAGACCACGGACACCACGCAGCGCTTGGCGAAGAACCGCTTCGTAAAGGCCAATCTGCGGCTCGTGGTCAGCATCGCGCGCCGCTACAATCGCGGTCGTTTACCGCTGATCGACCTGATTCAGGAAGGCAACATCGGCCTGATGAAGGCGGTCGAGCGCTTCGACCACGCGCGTGGCTACCGCTTTTCCACCTATGCTTCGTGGTGGATCCGTCATGCCATCAGCCGTGCGCTCGCGGACAAGGGCCGCGCGGTCCGCATCCCCGTGCACATGCTCGACACGTACAACCGTGTCGCTCGCGCCACGCAGACCATCATCGCCCGCACCGGTAAGGAGCCCTCGATTGAGGAGCTCGAAAAAGAAACCGGCGTCCCGCGCGACAAGCTCGACAAGGTCCGTGATCTGTACGCGGACACTCCGTTCTCGCTCGACCGCCCCGTGGGCGACGAAGACGGCCGCCGCTTCATCGACTTCCTGGTGGAGGAGAATGCACTCTCGCCGTACGAGAGCTTGGCGAACCAAAAGTGGGCTGAGGAGGTCAAGCGCCTGCTCGACACCCTCACCCCGATCGAGTCGCGCATCATTCGCTGGCGCTTCGGCCTCGATAACGAGGACGAGCTCACGCTGAAGGAGATCGGCGACAAGTACAACTTGTCCCGCGAGCGCATCCGTCAGCTCCAAGAACAAGCCATCGGCAAGATCCGCCGCCAAATGCGCGACTTCTAACGGCTTCTTCGAAGAGTTGACCCAGATCGGCCGCCTGCGGCCACCCATCAGCCCCCCGACTCGTTTACGGAGCTCGGGGGGTTGGCGTTTTGTATCGAGGAAAAGTGCCTCGTTGGAAGCGGTCCGGAAACGTGTTTCGGCGCGTATAACTAACGCAAAAGTTAGTTAGATTCGCGTACTTAAGACACTATCTGCGACTGCGAAACGAGCTTCTCTTTACATTTTTCGGAGGCGAGCGCATAAGCGCGCACGCGCAGGCGGAGATTGCTCCGTAGGCGTCGGACCCGTTCGCTCTTTGCGGCACCACGGGCAAACCCAAAGTGGCTTAGCTCGTAGCCCGCGGGTGAAGGGATCCGTCCGAACCAAGTTTCGGCCTCGCCAATGCTCCCTCTCCCCCTACGAATTCGCGCGGCGCTCGGCGAAGCGTGCGCGACCAGCCTCGGTTTTTGGTGATGAATCTGTTCGTATTCCCGCGCTGGGCCAATAAGACACGGCAGATCGCAGGAGTCGTGCTCGGTGTTGCGCCCATCTACCTAATTGCGCTCATCTGGTACGGCGCCAGCCCGAAAACGACGGATGTCGGCTACATGCCCGAGCAACCGGTCCCGTACAGCCACGCGCTGCACGCCGGCCAGCTCGGCATCGACTGCCGCTACTGCCACAACACCGTCGAGGACAGCTCGCACGCCGCCGTCCCCCCGGCGCAGACGTGTATGAATTGTCACAGCAAAGTCTGGACGACCAGCCCCAAGCTCGCCCCCATCCGGGAGAGCTACGCCACGGGCAAGGCGGTCGAATGGATCAAGGTCCATGATCTTCCGGACTACGCTTACTTCAACCACAGCGCCCACGTGACCCGCGGCATCGGCTGCGTCAGCTGTCACGGCCGCGTCGACCAGATGGAAAAGGTCTACCAGCACGAGCCGCTGAGCATGGGCTGGTGTTTGGACTGCCATCGCAATCCCGAGCCGAACCTGCGCCCGGTCGAGGAGGTCACCAACATGACGTGGACCCAGCCGACCCCCGAGTTCGGTAAAGAGTTCCGCGAGAAGAACCACATTGCTCCTCCAACGGACTGCTCGACATGTCATCGATAAAAAAGAGGCTTAGCGTTCTGTCCAACTCCTCCGTCGCGGACAGCGGGGCGGGCGCGCCGGTACCGAGCGCTGGCGAAACGGTGCGGCGGCCGACCTACTGGAAGAGCCTGGCCGAGCTCGAGCAAAGCCCCGAATTTCTGGAGCTCGCCGCTCGTGAGTTCGCAGCTCCCCTCGATCAAGAGCCGCCAAACTCCCCCGGCCGTCGCCGCTTCATGCAAGTCATGGGCGCGTCCATGTCGCTGGCCGGGCTCGACGCCTGCCGCTGGCGCGAGGACAAGATCCTGCCGCTCTCGCGTCGTCCTGAGGGCACGATCCCTGGCTCGAGTCGTTACTTCGCGACCGCCATGGAGCTGAACGGCAGCGCCGTCGGCCTGTATGCCTCGAGCTACGATGGCCGTCCGATCAAGATCGAGGGCAATCCGGCCCACCCGGATAGCTTGGGCGCCGCTTCCGCTTGGCACCAGGCCTCCGTGCTCGGTCTCTACGATCCCGACCGCAGCGATACCGTGGTGACGCGCGCCGGTGGCGCACGCACCGCGAGCTCCTGGGCGGCGTTCGGCAAGGCGCTGGGGGAGCTGTCCGGCTCGCTGCGCGCGAGCGGTGGCGCCGGGTTGCGCGTGCTCGCCGAACGCAGCTCGTCGCCCGCGCTGGCCGAGCAGAAGAAGCGCTTGCTCGCCGCTTATCCGCAAGCCAAGTGGGTCACCTTCGAGCCCATCGCAACGGACGGGCCGAGCGCGGGCAGCACGCTCGCCTTCGGCAAGGCGCACCGCACACACTACGCGCTCGCCGAGGCGGCTGTCGTCGTCACGCTCGAGGCAGACATCGCGCACCCGACGTTCCCGTCGGGCATGGCCAACGCCCGCGCGCTGACCAAGAACCGCCTCCCCGAGTCCGGGGAGATGAGTCGCATCTACGCCATCGAGTCTTACGTGAGCAGCGTTGGCGGCTTGAGCGATCACCGGCTAGCCGTCAAATCCAGCGCGATCAAAGCGGTGGCTGCGTATTTGGACGCGGCCGTCAGCGCCAAAGCCAATGCCCTCCCCGAGCTCGGCGCCGCACAAGACAAGCCGGCGAGTGAGCTCTTCAAGGATGCGAAGGTCGCCAAATTCCTGGACGCCGTGGCGGCCGATCTGCTCGCGAACATCGGCAAGAGCGTCGTGGCGGTGGGGCCGCATCAGCCCGCCGAAGTGCACGCCCTCGCCGCGCGCTTGAACGCGGTCCTCGGCAACGTCGGCCGCACCGTGTTCTACACCGAGGACGAGAATGCCGATGCGCTGAGCGACGTCGCTCAGCTCAAGGCGCTCGTCGAAGAGCTGAACGCGGGCAAGGTCGAAGCGCTGCTCGTGCTCGGCGGCAACCCGGTGTTCACCGCCCCCGCGGATCTGGCGTTCGGCGATGCGCTCGCCAAGGCCAAGACCAGCCTTCACCTGAGCCTGTACGAGGACGAGACCTCGCTCCGTTCGAGCTGGCACCTGCCCGCCGCGCACTATTTGGAGAGCTGGGGTGACGGGCGCGCGTGGAACGGCACGGTCAGCATCGTTCAGCCGCTGATCGCGCCGCTCCATGGCGGCAAATCGGCGCTCGAAATCGTGGCGTTGTTTGCCGGGACCGCCGAGCCGAACGCGCTCGAGCTCGTGCGCGCGACGCACCCGGGGCTGGCGGCCGAGCACGCCTGGCGCAAGGCCTTGGCGAGCGGCGTGATCGACGGCACCGCCGCCGCCCACGTCGAGCCGAAGCTCAAGCCACTCGGTAAGCTCGGGTTCGCGGAGAGCGAGCTTGCTGGCCTCGGCGGCGGCAACGGCAAGCTGGAGCTGGTGTTCAGCACCGACCCCAAGATCATCGACGGCCGCTTCGCCAACAACGCTTGGCTGCAAGAGCTGCCCGAGTCGATGACCAAGCTCACCTGGGACAACGCGGTGATGATCAGCCCCCGCACCGCCAAGGAGCTCGGGGTGAACGACGCCGACTCGGTGACCGTCAACGTCGGCAGCCGTCAGATCACCTTGCTCGCCCTGGTCGCCCCGGGTCACGCGGACGGCTCGCTGAAGGTGACGCTCGGACATGGCCGCACGGCCGCCGGTCACGTCGGTGGCTTGGCCGCCGAAAGCATCGACCCCGTGGGTGCCAATGCGTACGCGGTTCGCACGGTCGACGCGTACCAGATCGCCAACGGCGTCAGCGTGGCGAGCCACGGCACGGTGCCGTACCGCGTCTCGAGCACGCAAGACATCTACACCGTCGGTGAGATCGGCCAGCAAGGCACCCAGGAGCGCCTGCCCGCGTTGGTCCGCGAAGGCACCCTCGAGGAGCTCAAGAAGGACCCCAAGTTCGTCGAGGAAATCGTCGAGCACAACCCGCTGCTCAGCCTGTGGGTGCCGCCCGTTTCGTACGACGGCCACAAGTGGGGCATGAGCATCGACCTCAACAAGTGCACGGGTTGCTCGGCATGCGTCACGGCTTGCCAAGCGGAGAACAACATCCCCGTCGTCGGCAAGGAGAACGTGGCCAAGGGCCGCGAGATGCTCTGGCTACGCGTCGACCGCTACTACAAGGGTGAGCCGGAAGATCCGGAGGTCGCGTTCCAGCCCATTCCCTGCCAGCAGTGCGAGAACGCCCCCTGCGAGCAAGTGTGCCCGGTGGGTGCGACCATGCACTCGCACGAGGGCTTGAACGACATGGTGTACAACCGCTGCATCGGCACGCGGTATTGCTCCAACAACTGCCCGTACAAAGTGCGGCGTTTCAACTACTTCAACTACAACCTCGATACGATCGGCATCACGCCGTACACCCCGACTGACGATCCGAAGGCCAAGGTCAAAGCCATGGTCTTCAATCCCGAGGTGACGGTCCGCTCGCGTGGCGTGATGGAGAAGTGCACGTTCTGCGTGCAACGCATCCAAAACACCAAAATCAAGGCCAAGAACGTGAAGCGCGCCATCGAAGATGGCGAGATCAAGACCGCCTGCCAACAGACCTGCCCGACCGGCGCCATCGTGTTCGGCGATTTGAACGACGGCAAGGCCGAGGTCGCAGCGCTGCAGCGCCTACCGCGCTCCTACGCGCTGCTCGGTGAGCTCAACAACAAGCCGCGCGTCCAGTACTTGGCTCGCATCAAGAACCCGAACCCTGCGCTCACCCCGGCCGAAGCCCACGCGGAAGCCTCGAAAACGGAGCATGGCTGATCCATGGCTATCAGCGACGTCAATCCTTACGAAGCCCCGCCCAAGGGCCCCAACATGTTCGCGCGCATCACGGACAACGTGTCGCGCATCGCCGAGACACCGACGCCGCCGCGCGCTTGGTATATCGCCTTTGGCTTCGCGCAGCTCTTGCTCGTGATGTTCCTCGGTAGCTTGGGCTACGTGATCTGGAACGGCATCGGCGCCTGGGGCAACATGATGCCGGTCGCCTGGGGCTTCCCGATCGTCAACTTCGTGTTTTGGATCGGTATCGGTCACGCCGGCACGCTGATCAGCGCCGTATTGTTCCTGTTCCGTCAGAACTGGCGCACGGCGATCAATCGCTTCGCCGAAGCCATGACCATCTTCGCGGTCGTGTGCGCCGGTATCTTCCCGGGCATGCACATCGGCCGCCCCTGGCTGCCGTACTACATGTTCCCGATCCCCAATCAGATGAACATGTGGCCCCAGTTCCGGAGCCCGCTGGAGTGGGACGTGTTCGCGGTGAGCACGTACGCCACCGTATCCATCCTGTTCTGGTACATGGGCATGATTCCGGATTTTGCGACCTTCCGGGATCGCGCGACGACCACCGTACGCCGCGTCGCCTACGGCATCGTGGCCATGGGCTGGCGCGGTTCGTCGCGGCAGTGGCACGTGTACGAGCGCGCGTACCTGATCCTGGCGGCGCTCGCGACGCCCCTCGTGCTCTCCGTGCACTCCGTCGTTTCTTTCGACTTCGCGACGGCTCAGCTCCCCGGCTGGCACACCACGATCTTCCCGCCGTACTTCGTCGCCGGCGCCATCTTCGGCGGCTTCGCGATGGTGGTGACGCTGGCCGTGCCGGCGCGTCAGTTCTTCGGCCTCAAGCGCATCATCACCATTCGTCACCTCGAGCTGATGAACAAGGTGATCATGGCCACGGGGCTCATCGTTGGATACGCCTACGGCATGGAGTTCTTCGTCGCCTACTATTCAGGCAACAAGTACGAAGTCTTCACGTTCGTGAACCGCGCCTTCGGCCCGTACGCCTGGGCATACTGGACGATGATCAGCTGCAACGTGCTGTTCCCGCAGCTGCACTGGTTCCCGAAGGTCCGCACCAACCCCTGGGCCACGCTCATCATCGGCATGATCGTGAACGTGGGTATGTGGTTCGAGCGCTTCGTCATCATCTGTACCTCGCTGAGCCGTGACTTCTTGCCGTCGAGCTGGGGTTACTTCATCCCCACGCCCGTCGACTTGATGACCCTCGGCGGTAGCTTCGGCCTTTTCTTCACCCTGTTCCTCCTGTTCTGCCGCTACCTCCCGATGGTCGCCATGGCCGAAGTCAAAGCCTTCAGCCCGGCCGGCCTCGCGCACGGCGACCACTGAGAACGACCATGAGCGACGAGCACAAACCCGCAGTCAAAGCCGGTCCCCCACCGGTACACGGCCTACTCGCCGAGTACGACACCCCTCCGGAAATCCTGCACGCGGCCGAGAAGATCCGCAAAGCGGGCTTCACCAAGTGGGACACGTACACGCCCTTCGCCGTGCACGGCATCGACGAGGCCATGGGCATCAAGATGACCATCTTGCCCTGGTTCACGCTGTGCGCCGGCCTGGTCGGTCTGGCCACGGCTATCACCCTGCAGTGGTGGACCAACGCTTACGACTATCCCTGGATCGTCAGCGGTAAGCCGTTCTGGAGCATCCCGGCCAACGTGCCGATCATGTTCGAGCTCACCGTGCTGCTCAGCGCCATCACGACGCTGGTCGGCATGTTGATGCTGAACAACCTGCCCGAGCCGTCGCACCCGCTGGATCAGGTGCGCCGCTTCGCGCGCGTGACCGACGACAAGTTCTTCCTGATGATCCTGGCCAGCGACCCGAAGTTCGACGACGCGGACACGCGAGCGCTGCTCGAGACCACTCATCCGGTCGCCATCGAGGCCGTGCTGGAAGATCGCAAGACCGAAGAGAAGCTACCAACGGGCCTCGTTTACGGCTTGATCATCGTCGCGGTCGCCTCCGTCGTGCCCTTCGCGCTGGCCGCCAAGGCCCGCTACACGAAGAGCGACAGCCCGCGCATCCACCTCATCCAGGACATGGACTCGCAGCCCAAATACAAGGCGCAGCGCGAGAACTCCTTCTTCGCCGACAACCGCGCGACGCGCCCAGCCATCGACGGCACCGTCGCGGTGGGCGACGCCCGTGACGACGACAAGTTCTACAAGGGCAAAGAGGGCGCCTCTTGGGCTCGCTCGTTCCCCAGCCAAATCGCCCTCAACGAGGCGACCATGGATCGCGGTCGGCAGCGCTTCGGTATCTACTGCACGCCCTGCCACGGCCAAATCGGCCTCGGTGACGGCATGGTGGCCAAGCGCGCGGATTCGCTCGCACAGGGCACGTGGATCCCGCCGACCAACATGACGCAGGAGTACTTGCGTCAAATGCCGGTCGGCGAGCTGTTCAACAGCATCAGCAACGGCGTCCGCAACATGCCGGGCTACGCGTCGCAGATCAAAACCGAGGATCGCTGGGCGATCATCATGTACGTGCGCGCACTGCAGCGCAGCCGCAACGGCAGCGTCAACGACCTGCCAGCGGACGCGCGGGCAAGCCTCAAGTGAGCTTCAAAGGACCCTGACTGAAATGGCAAAGGCAAAAAAGGGTAGCAAGGGTACCGGCGAAGGGCCGGCGGGTGACAACATCCGCCTGGCAGAGGTCGGGCAAGCGCTGTTCGTGAAGGCAGCCGGCGTGGGCGTGGTGGCTTTGGCCATCAGCGCATTCCTGGGCGCAGGCGAGCACGACGGCTGGAGCCGCTTCTCTCATTCGTACTTGGTCGCGTTCGTTTGGACGATGACCATCGGCGCGGGCGCGCTGTGGTGGGTCACCATTCAGAACATCGTGAACTCGCACTGGAGCACGGTGATTCGCCGGGTTGCCGAGCTGATCGCCAGCAACGCGCCGGTGCTCGCGTTGCTCTCGCTACCGGTCGTGCTTCCGCTGATCCTGGGCAACCCAGTGATGTACAAGTGGGCCGACAGCGCCCTCATGCACGAGAGCGAAGAGCTCGCGAACAAGATCGGCTACCTGAACACCAAGTTCTTCGCGATTCGCTTCGTGGTTTACTTCGGCTTCTGGACGCTGCTCTCGCGCTTCTTCCTGAACCGCAGCCTGGGTCAGGACAAGGAATCGCCGGAAACGGCCGCCAAAACCGTGGTCACCATGCGCCGCGTGGCGGGCCCGGCGATGATCGGCTTTGCGCTGACCGTCACCTTCTGCGCCATCGACCTCATCATGTCGCTCGACCCCAAGTGGTTCAGCACCATGTTCGGCGTCTACTACTTCGCCAGCTGCGTGCTCGCGATCAACTCGTCGCTCGCGCTCACGCTGATGTGGCTGCAGGGCAAGGGCCGGCTCACCTCGAGCGTGACCGTCCACCACTTCCACGATCTCGGGAAGATGGTCTTCGCCTTCACGGTGTTCTGGGCCTACGTCGGGTTCTCGCAGTTCATGCTGCTCTGGTACGCGAACATCCCGGAGGAGACACTCTGGTTCAAGATCCGCTTCGCCAACAGCTGGGGCTCGCTGTCCTGGTTTCTCTTGTTCGGCCACTTCGTGATCCCGTTCTTCGGGCTGCTCTCACGCTGGGTGAAGCGCAACCGCAAGGCGCTCGCCTTCTGGAGCATCTGGCAGCTGGTCATGATCTACGTCGACATGTACTGGCTGGTCATGCCGACCACGGGCTCGCCCGAGGTGCCGTTCCAACTGATCGACCTCACCTGCTGGATCGGCGTGCTGGCGCTATTCATCGCCGGTGTCGCCTACCGCGCCAAGGGCTTGGACCTCATCGCCAAGAACGATCCGCGTCTACCCAAGTCCCTCGCCTTCGAGAATATCTAGGAGAATCGGATGTCCACCGAGGCTGACAACGTAGACAGCAGCGCCGAGGTCGCAGGCACCGAGGCGGACAAGATCAACACCGGTGCTCTTGGCACCCTGGTCGCCGTTGGCCTGTTTGCGATGATCTCGATCACCGCAGCAGTGACCGCCCTCGTGCGCCACGATCTAGACACCGAAGAGGCCCAGAAGGACGCCAACGCGAACCAGGTCGTGACCGATCTCAAGGCTTCACAGCGCGGCGCGCTGAACGGCCCCGCCGGCTACGTGGATCGCGGCAAAGGCACGGTTTCATTGCCCATCGACTTGGCCAAGGGCCTCGTAGTGAGTGAGCTCGAGAAAGACCCGAACAGCGCCACTCCGCCCGCGCCGGTCAAACCAGATGCCGGCGTCGAAGTAACAGGCTCAGCCGTAGACGGCGGCGCTGGCGCTGCCACACTAGCGAACGGCGGCGCTTCGGGTGTTGCCGCTGACGCGGCGAAAGCCGGCGCCTCTGGCAAGACGGACAAGGACGAGAAGAAGGCGCCCGAGACGGGCCGCAAGGTCCTCACTTCGGGCGGCTCCACGAAAGCAATCGTTCCCACGCCCACACCCACTGCGGCCACGCCCGGTGCGGAGAGCCCCGGTCCCACGAACAAGTGAATCGCTGAAGTCGAAGAAGCCGAAAAAATAGATGGTCCAACGCTTCCCCACCTCGCTGTTGACTGCGCTCGTCGCAGGTCTGCTGCTCGTCGCCTCCCCGCGGGGCGCGCGCGCAGATCTGGTGCCGCAGTCGGAGCAGGTGGAGCGTAAAGAGGCACTGCCCCGGCGGCTCGTCGGCGTGGATGTGAAAGAGCACCTATCGGCCCCCGTGCCGATGGACCTCGCGTTCGAGGACGAGAACGGAAAGCCGGTCACCCTCAAGGATTACTTCGACGGCAGCGTGCCGGTAATCCTGACCATGAACTACTCGAACTGTCCGATGCTGTGCAGCTTGCAGCTGACGGCGCTGGTCGAGGGGTTGAAGAAGGTGGATTGGACGATCGGAAAAGAATACCGCATCGTCACCGTCAGCTACGATCCGACCGAGACTCAGGATCTCGCGCACCGCACGAAGGCGCGTTACTTGGCTCAGTACGCCCGGCCCGGGTCAGAAGGCGGCTGGCACTTCTTGCACGGCTCCGAGAACAACGTGCAGGCGATGGCCAAGGCCCTCGGCATCACCTACCACTACAACGAAGCCCGCAAAGAGTACGTGCACCCGGCGACGGTCATCCTGAGCACGCCGAACGGGAAGATTGACCGCTACTTGTACGGCCTCGACTACCCGGAAAAGACCCTGCACCTATCGCTGGTGGAGTCGTCCGAGGGGAAAATCGGCACCACGGTCGACCAATTGATTTTGTTTTGTTTCCATTACGACGCCAATGAAGGACGCTATGCCCCCGTCGCGCGCAACATCATGCGCGCGGGGGGCGGCGCCACCGTGTTCTTGTTGGCTGGTTTCCTGACGGTTCTTTCGAGGCGCGACAAGAAGCGCAAGAACGAGAGCGAAGAGCAATGACCGCTAGCATTTCCACCCTAGCCTCTGACGCGTTCGGCGTGTGGGGCGCATCGGCCCTGTTCGGTGCCGACCCGAAGCTGCCGAAGCTCCCGGATTCGCCGTACTTCTGGATGCCGCCGAGCGCATCCGTCACCACGGCGAACACCGATGCGCTGTGGGACTTCATGATCTGGATGTCGGTGTTCTTCTCCGTCGCCATCTTTTGGGCGATGCTCCGCTTCTGCATGAAGTACCGCGCTAAATCGCGCGCGGCCAACGAGATCGCCGAGAAGACCAGCGAGCACAACACGATGCTCGAGCTCACCTGGTCGGTGATCCCGCTGTTCATCGTGGTTCCGCTGTTCGTCGGTGGCTTCAAGGGCTTCGTCGATCTGCGCACCCCGCCCAAGGGCGCGATGGAAATCCGCGCCACCGGCCAAAAGTGGAAGTGGCTCTTCACCTATCCGGGCCTCGGCACGCCGGACGACGCGCTGCACGTGCCGGTGAATACGCCGGTGCGTATGGTGATCAACTCGGTGGACGTGATCCACTCCCTGTACATCCCCTCCTTCCGCACGAAGATGGACGCTGTGCCGGGTCGCTACACGGACCTTTGGTTCAAGGCGACCGAGGTCGGTGAGTATCCGATCTTCTGTGCCGAGTACTGCGGCACCTCGCACTCGGACATGATTACGCGCGTGATCGTGCACCCCCCGGGCGGCTACGAGAAGTGGCTAGCGGGCACCATCGCCGCCGCCGACAGCCTGACCGGCGCGGACCGCGGCAAGATGTTGTACGAGAAGCAGGGCTGTTCGACCTGCCACAGCATCGACGGCACACCCAAGGTCGGCCCCTCTTGGAAGGCCATCTTCGGCAAGATGGAAGCGATGACCGCGGGCGCCCCGATCAAGGTCGACGAAAACTACATCCGCGAATCGGTGATGGACCCTCAGGCCCACATCGTTGCGGGTTTCGCGCCCGCCATGCCCACCTACCAGGGCAAGCTGAGTGACAAAGACATCGACGGTATCGTCGAGTACATCAAGAGTTTGAAGTAAAGGAACGGAACCATGGCATCACCCAGCGCAACGGCCGACGTAGTCGCGCCTCGTTCCACCAGCTCGGATGACAACTACCTGACCCACGACAAGGGGGTCTTGTCCTGGATCTTCACGCTCGATCACAAGCGGATCGGCGTGATGTACCTGTGCTCGGTGCTGACCGCGTTCGCGCTCGGCGGCTTCTTCGCACTGCTCGTGCGCACGGAGCTGCTGACGCCCGGTCACACGATCATGGATCACGACACGTACAACCAGATGTTCACGCTGCACGGCGCGATCATGGTGTTCCTCGTGATCATCCCGGGCATCCCGGCGGCGCTCGGCAACATCATCATGCCGCTGCAGCTCGGGGCCAAAGACGTGGCCTTCCCCCGCATGAACCTGGCCAGCTACCACCTGTGGATCGTGGGCGCGCTGTTCATGCTCTCCTCGCTCGCGATCAACGCGGTCGATACGGGTTGGACGTTCTATACCCCGTACAGCACGACCACTTCGACGGCCGTCGTGCCCGCGGCGTTCGGCGCGTTCATCCTCGGCTTCAGCTCGATCTTCACGGGTTTGAACTTCATCGTCACGATGCACAAGATGCGGCCGCCAGGCATGAGCTGGTTCCGCCTGCCCCTGTTCTGCTGGGCGCTGTACTCCACGGCCCTGATTCAGGTGCTCGCCACGCCGGTCATCGGCATCACGCTCTTGATGATGATCATCGAGCGCACGGTGCACATCGGCATCTTCGACCCGACGCTCGGCGGTGATCCGGTGCTGTTCCAGCACTTCTTCTGGTTCTACTCGCACCCCGCCGTGTACATCATGATCGTGCCGGCCTTCGGCGTGATCGGCGAGATCATCCCGGTGTTCTCGCGTAAGCGGATCTTCGGCTACAAGTTCATCGCCATCTCGAGCCTCGCCATCGCGTTCTTGGGCTTCTTGGTTTGGGGCCACCACATGTTCGTCAGCGGGCAGTCGGTGCTCGCCGGGACCATCTTCAGCGCCATCACGTTCTTGATCGCGATCCCGACGGCCATCAAGGTCTTCAACTGGATTACGACCATGTACAAGGGCGTGATTCACCTGGATACGCCGATGCTGTATGCCCTCGCGTTCCTGTGGGTGTTCACCATCGGCGGTCTGACCGGCATCTTCCTGGCCGTAATGAGCGTGGACGTGCACTTGCACGACACCTACTTCGTGGTCGCCCACTTCCACTACGTGATGATGGGAGGAGCTATCACCGCGTTCATGGGGGGCCTGCACTACTGGTGGCCCAAGTTCACGGGCAAGATGTACAACGAGAAGCTCGGTCGCATCGGCGCGAGCTTGGTCTTCCTGGGCCTGAACGTGACGTTCTTCCCGCAGTTCATCTTGGGTAGCCGCGGCATGCCGCGCCGCTATTACAACTACCTGCCCGAGTTCCAGCCGCTGCACGTGCTGTCGACGCTCGGCGCGTACACTCTGGGCATCGGCTTCATCCTAACCGCCGTCTATCTGTTCAAGTCACTGAAGAGCGGTCGGAAAGCGGCGTCGAACCCGTGGGGCGGCTCCACGCTCGAGTGGCAGTGCTCCTCTCCCCCGCCCTACTACAACTTCCACAAAGCCCCGATCGTGACTGCCGGTCCGTACGACGGCTACGAGAACCTGATGTACGACGAGACCATCGGCGGCTACATCCCGCGCAAGACCGTCGAAAAGGCCTGATTCTTTCTTTCGAACCTCGGACGACATCATGAGCGAAAGCACCTCGGAATCCGCGACTGAGCCCAAGAAGGGCGGGCACGCGCACGGGCTCGATAACCACGTCGGTCCGGAAGGCCACTCGGGCAGTGCCCACGTGCACGGCGACGGCCCGCACCTGGCCCATCACTTCGACACGTATCAGCAGCAGTTCGACGCCGGGAAGCTCGGCATCTGGCTGTTCCTGCTGACGGAGGTGCTGTTCTTCTCCGGTCTGTTCTGCGCGTACACCATCTACCGCGGCATGCACCCGGAAGTGTTCGTGTATGCACACTACTTCCTGAACACGACCATGGGTGCGATCAACACCTGTGTGCTCTTGATCAGCAGCCTCACGGCGGCCTGGGCGGTGCGCAACGCGCAGCTCGCTCAGCGCAAGCTGCTCGTGCTGAACATCACCATCACCATCCTCTGTGCGTGCACCTTCATGGTGGTGAAGTTCTTCGAGTACGAGCACAAGTTCCATGACGGCCTTCTGCCTGGCCCGGCGTTCCACCCGACCGAGCAGGTCTGGGAGTTGGAGTCCTTCAAGCACAAGCACCCCGAAGCTGCCGAGTACGCCGAGCACCTAACCAAGCTCGCGGAAGAGAAGGACAAGGCGAAGGGCACCGAGAAGCTTGCCACGGCGGCCGACAAAGAGACCGGCGTCTTCGAGAAGCCAACGGAAGAGCAGCTCGAGCCGTTGATCAAAGCCGGCGTGATCGGCCCGACTGCGGAAGATCCGACGCGCCCCTCCAAGCCGCGCAACGCGCATGTCTTCTTCAGCATCTACTTTTTCATGACCGGCCTGCACGGCATCCACGTGCTGGGCGGCATCGGCGTGTTCATCTGGCTCTTGCTGCGCGCCAACAAGGGTGAGTTTGGCCCGAAGTACTTCGGCCCGATCGACTACGCCGCCCTGTACTGGCATTTGGTCGATCTGATCTGGATCTACCTGTTCCCCCTCCTGTACCTCATCCACTGAACGCGGACGGCTGAGCCATGTCAAACGACGAAACGCCCGAGAGCGCCGACAAAGAACCGAAGAGCATGCAAGGCTCCTCGGAAGAACAGCCGTCCGAGCCGCGCGAAGACGCGACCAAGCCGAACCCCGCGCTCGAACCCACCGAGCAAGACGAGCCGGAAGAAGCCGCGCGCCACGAAGCGCCTGCTGCCGCCCATGGCCACGACGGCCACGCCGATCACGGACTCGCTCACACCATGCCGGTGTGGATGTTGATCGCCGTGCTCGGCGCGCTGATGGGCCTGACGATCCTCACGGTGAGCGTGACCAACTTCGACCTCGGCAGCCAGGGCAACCTGATCGTCGCCATGGTGATCGCGACCATCAAGGCCGCGCTCGTGGTCACGTTCTTCATGCACTTGCTGTGGGACAAGAAGTTCCACCT
>JBEQTH010000011.1:0-8897 GCA_040348785.1 Myxococcales bacterium
GGACGCGACCGAGGGCGTGACCGATCCGCAATCGCAAGGCTATTCGCTGAGCGCGGTGCGCGTGCTGTTTTCTCTCGGCTTGAGCGGGTGGATTGACACGGCGGGGGCGCCCACCCCGCCGCCACCGGAATCAGTGGGCACCGAAGCGCCCGCGACTCCCGCTGCTGCGCCTGGTGCGGGTGTCGAGCCAGAAGCCAAGCCGCTCTCTGCAGACATTCACTTGCCGAGCCACCGCCGCCTGTACCTGCAGGTGTCGAAGGATCCCGCGCGGGATTCGGTGCTCGTTCGGCTCACTGAGCCGCGCGATAGCTTCGCGCTGTCCAAGTGCGAGGAGATTGCCATCTTCGACAACGGCACGCCGATCAAGTTTTTCGTGCGCAGTCACGGCGAGCATTACGTGACCGGGCGTTTGTCGATCCGCGCGCTCGAGGTGTTGGCCAACTCGGCGGATTCTGCGATCTCCGTGTGCGCGGATCAGTGGCAGCTGGGGCAGCCGTCGCGTGAGGGCGTGCAAGGGTTCTTGACCGCGCGCCACGACCTGCTCGTGCAAACGGGTGACGCTGATGCGCCAGTGGCGCCCGCGCCGAGCCCCCCCGCCGAAGCGCCGGCCACGCCTCCCAGCGACCCGAGCGCCGCTCCTGCCGCGCCCACGGGCGCTTTTCCCCCCAGCCCCGAGGCTGCGCCGGCGGCTGCGGCGCCCGCGCCGGCCAAACCCGCAAAACCGAGCAAGTGAGCAAGAGCGAGCGGCGCGGTGCCGTCCCCGCGCCAAGCGTCACGGCACGTACGGGTGATAGTCGAGCCCGAATGTCTTGGCCACGGCCTGATCGGTGATCGTGCGTTGGTGAATGTTCACCGCGCTCGGCAACGTTGGGTCGTCGTGGCACGCCTGCGATAGGCCGGCGCTGGCGATGCGCACGGCGTACGGGCCGGTCACGTTGCACAGGGCATACGTGCTGGTGCGGCCCACTGCGCCGGGCATGTTGGCCACGCAGTAGTGCACGACCTCATCCACGATGAAGGTCGGGTTTTCGTGCGTGGTGGGGCGCGTGGTCTCGACGCAGCCGCCTTGGTCGACTGCGACATCCACGATCACCGCGCCCGATTTCATCGTCTTCAGATCGCCGCGTTCGACGAGCCGCGGGGCGCGCGCGCCGCGCACGAGCACCGCGCCGATCACCAAATCCGCCAGCACGAGCTGATCGCGAATGGTGTGCCGATCGCTGAACAGCGTGGTCACGTTGGGCAAAATGTCGTCCAAATAGCGCAGGCGGTCGACGTTGTTGTCCAGGATGGTGACGTTGGCGCCGAAGCCGGCGGCGACCTTGGCCGCGTTGGTGCCCACGATACCCCCGCCCAAAATCACGACGTGCGCGGGCTCCACGCCCGGTACGCCGCCGAGCAGGATGCCGCGGCCTTCTTGCGGCCGCTCCAGGTATTTCGCGCCTTCCTGAATGCTCATGCGACCGGCCACTTCACTCATCGGAGTGAGCAGCGGCAGGCGGCCTTGGCGATCTTGGAGTGTTTCATACGCCACCGCGGTCGCACCCGATTCCAGGATGCTGCGCGTGAGGTGCTCGTCGGCGGCGAAGTGAAAATACGTGAATAGGATCTGGTTTTCGCGAATGAGCGGGAGCTCTGCCGGTTGCGGCTCTTTGACCTTCACGATCATGTCGGCGCGCGCCCAGATCTCGTTGCGATCGGCGACGATCTGCGCGCCGGCCTTTTCGTAGTCTTCATCGCGGATGCCGCTGCCCAGACCCGCCCCGCGCTCCACCAGCACCTTGTTCCCGGCACGCCGCAGCTCGTCCGCCCCAACGGGCAGGAGCGCGACGCGGTACTCATGTGATTTGATCTCTTTCGGTACGCCCACGATCATGCGTTAAGCGTAGCGCCGCGCGCTCGAACGGCGAGCCACCCCTGTGGTCCGCGCAGAATCGAGCCGGAATCGAGCCGTAGCGCGATTGCCCTACATTTCCGCTATCGCTCGTATTCGTAGTTGGGGTTCACGTAGCGGTCGAGCCCGGCGCGCGCGACCCAATCTTTGACGTAGGGCTGCTCGCGCACGGCTTGGACGTAAGCGGCGAGGGGAGGCGGTAGCTCCACGTCGTAGGTGATGAAGCGCATCACCACGGGCGCGAAGAAGGCGTCGGCCAACGTGAACGTGCCGAACAAGAACGGGCCATTGCCGCCGTATTGGTCGAGGCACGCGCGCCACATGTTCGAGATGCGCGTGATGTCCTGGCGCACGGCCGCAATCTTGAGGAACCCCGGGTGATGCTTGCGAATGTTCATCGGCATTGCCGAGCGCAGCGTGCTGAAGCTCGAGTGCATCTCCGCTACCATCGAGCGTGCATGCGCGCGCGCGGTGACGTCGCCCGGCCACAAGCCGGCCTGCGGGTACAGCTCGGCCAGGTACTCACCGATCGCCAAGGAATCCCAGATCCACTCCTTGCCGTGCTTCAGGATCGGGAACAGGCCGTTGGGGGAGAGCTGCTTGAGCGCGACGACGTCTTCCGACTCCGAACGCACTTCGATCTCGCGGAACTCCGCGCCCGTCTGGCGGATGGCGAGCCCCGCGCGCATCGACCAAGACGAGTAGTTGTAGTCGTAAACATAGAGCAATAGTTCTGACGACATACGGGGTCAGTAACCCACGCCCTGGCCGCCCGCAAGGAGCCATTTCCCGTTGATTGCATTGACAACTAATATCGAGGCGACTAGGTCGTGGGCACGAGATGCGCGACCAATTCGAAGGCGATCAAGTCGTACTGGAGAACGCCCTGCCGTTCTTGATTCACGGCATTTATCAACGCACTCGGACCATGACCTACAAGGCGTTCAACGAGCACGGCCTGTCGATCACGCCCGAGCAGTGGATCGTGCTGGCGCGGCTCTGGCAGCGCGACGGCCGCACCGTCTCGGAGCTGAGCGACAGCACGCTCCGCGACCGCCCCACCATGTCCCGCATCTTGGACAGTATGGAGGCGAGCGGCCTCGTCACGCGCACGGTCGACAGTAAAGACGCGCGCACGCGCATCATCGCCCTCACTCGCGAGGGCAAGGCGCTGCGCAAGAAGCTCGTGCCCATCGCCAAGGGCCTGGTCGAGCAGCTCGAGGCCGGCGTGTCCGAGGCCGATCTATTGATCACGCGTCAGACGCTGCGCCGCCTGTTCGAAAACCTGGCCTGATTGCTTCGCGAACGCCCGAGCACGGTGCTCGCGGCGTTGTCTTTCGTCTCGATAGTTGCATTGACAAGTAATAAGGAAACCCCAAATGAATCGCGAATTCATCGACTACGACTTGGACTCCGCCCCCACCGCCGCTCGCGAGATCTTGGCCGAAAATAAGCAAAAGTTCGGCATGATCCCGAAGCCGCTCGCGCGCTTGGCCGCCTCGCCGGTGGCTCTGCAAGCGACCATCGCCAGCCTCGACGCCTTCGAGCACTGCTCACTCGCGCCCCTCGAACGCGAGGTCTTGGCCCTGACTTTGGGTCGCCTCAATGGCTGCCACTTTTGCGTTGCCCTGCATCGCCGGATTCTCAAAATGATCGAAGCCCCACAGGCCGTCTGTGAAGCGCTCGAGAGCGGCGCCGCGCTCGAATCACCGCGGCTGGAAGCCGTGCGCGTGTTCACGCTCGCACTCTTGGAGCACAAGGGTGACGTCGCTGACGACGTGTGGCGGCAGTTCTTGGCGGCGGGCTTCGACCGAGCCGCGGCTCTGGAAGTCGTCCTGGGCGTCGCGACCTACACGCTGACCACGTTCGCCAATCGCCTCACTCAGGCGTAAATCACGGGCTCTTGACGATCACGTCAACTTGCTCGTAGCCGAGCCCGCGCACCAAGCCTTCGACCGCGCGCTTCGCGTTCTCGCTGGCGCGCGCCAAAATCCCGGCTTGCAAAGCCGCGTCGGTGAGGGAGCGCTCGGCTTCTTGGCGCGCTCGCGTCTCCAGGTTCTCTTTGCGCGTAGCGAGCGTGCCGGTGTGCCGGGTGTGCACGTACGTCTTGTCGTTGTCGAGCTCGGCGTGGAACACTTCGGGCGCGGGCAGCGTGAGCTTCACGCTCTTCTTCGCCGGGTCGACCGTGATGTCGCTCGCGTCCAGCTTCTGCAGATCCACGCCCGCGCTCACGTTGGCAACGGCGACCAACAAGATCGCGTCCTCACTCTGCACCAAGCCAAACAGCAGCGACTGCTTGTCGCTGAGGTCGATCACGCGCTCCATGTGAAATGACGCGCTTTCCAGGCGCGCCAAGTCCTTCACGGCCACCAGCACGTTGGGCGTCGGCTGCACGATGGTCACGCTCGAGCTGAGCGGCGGAATCACGGGCATGCGGGGCCCGCCGCAGCTCTTGGCGCCGGTCGCGAGCGCTAGACCGATGAGCAACCCTGCGCCGAGCGTGCCCAACAGGGCGAGCAGCGGCGCAGGCGGCAAGCGTCGGTTCACGTGCCTTGCGGGAAAATCTTGAGCACGATTTCGGACAGCTTCTTCACGGTGTCCGGCTTCATGCCCGTCGCCGGGTGCGGCCACGCGAAGCTGCGCGACACGACCTGGTTGCACTGGAACGAGATCAGCAAATCATTCGGCGTGGGGCCCGCGGTCGAGGTGAAGCTGAGGCCCATGTCCGCGTAGAATACGTTCGGTGCGCAGCGCGCCTGCGCGTTGTCGAAGCTGTCTTTGTCGCCGAGCAGCTTGCCGAGGCTCTCCTTCAGATCGGGATCGAGCACCTGAGTTTGGCTCAGGATGCGGAAATCGTGAAAGCGCGGCGTGGTGTCGGCTTGCGGCAGCACGGCGGCGGCGCCCGGCAACAAACCCGGCAGCGCTTGTTGGACCGCGGCCGCACCTTGCTGCAGCCAGGCGTTCATCTCGGGCGGCAGGCCAGGGATCGTGATTGGAGCGGCAGCGGCCCCGGGCGCGGCTGTCGCGCCGGCGACCGGCGCGTTGGCATCGGCGTTCTGCAGGCGGTACGCGGTCAGGTTTGCGGTTTTGAGCTGGTCGAAGGGGGCTGCTGGGGTGCCCGCACAGCCGGTGAGGGCGGAAAGGGTGGCAACAGCGGCGAGGGCGAGCGTCGAGGTTTTCAGCATGAAACGCTCGTAGATCCGTTCGCAGCCGGCGCCAAGTCGTTCGAGACCGGCGCCCGGTCCGAAATCGGAGTAAATACGCAGATATGGCTCGCGTATTGGTGGCTGGCGGCAGTGGTTTCCTCGGTCGAGCCCTGGTCGCGGCCCTGCTCGCGCGTGGCGATCGGGTGACGGTGCTCACACGCGGCGAAGCCGGCGTGAAGGATGGCCTGCCCTGCCAGCACTACGATCCGAGTGATTCGGGCAACGCCGAATTCACCGAAGTGTACGACGCGGTGTTCAACCTCGCGGGTGAGCAAGCGGTCGGCGTGCGCTACACGGACAGCGTCAAGGATCGCATCTTGAAGAGCCGCGTGCAGAGCACGGACTGGCTCGTGCAGGCCATGCGCCGCGCGGAGGAGAAGCCGCGCGTGTTCGTGTGCGCGTCAGGCACTGGTTATTACGGCTCCACCCTCGACAGGCGGCAGGCGGATGAGAGCGCGCCGCCCGGTAAGGACTTCTTGGCGCTGGTCTGCGTGGCTTGGGAAGGCGCCGCGCAGCGCGCGGAGCCGCTCGGGCTGCGCGTGGTGCGCGCTCGCATTGCGCCCGTGCTCAGCGAGCGCGGTGGCGCGCTGGAAGCCTTGCTTCGTCCGTTCAAGCTCTTCGCGGGCGGCCCGATCGGTACCGGCAAGCAAGGCTTCCCCTGGATCCACTTGGACGATCTGGTAGCGGCGCTGCTGCGTTGCTGTGACCACAGTGAGCTGCGTGGCCCGGTCAACGTGTGCGCCCCCGGGACGGTGTCGAACGGCGAGCTGAGCAAGATCATCGGGGATTTGTTGGGGCGCCCCGCGTTCCTCAAGGCGCCGAGCTTTGCGTTGAAAGCGCTGTTCGGTGAGGGCGCAGAGCCGTTGCTCGGCGGCCAATGGCCCGTCCCGCAGGAGCTCGAGCGAGCCGGCTTCGAGTTCCGGTATGCGGATGTGCGTTCGGCACTGACTGCCGTGCTGCGCGCTTCGAACGAACGCTGAGCGCGCACTGTCCGCAGTGCGTGAGCGCAACGTCGCGCTCGTGCGTGCGTATGCGCGCGCTCGCCAACGCAACAATCGGTAACGCGTGCGCAATGACCAGTTCAAGGCAGCGCTGCAACATAACAATCGAGTTCCACGCATCGAGAGCGGACGGGGGCCGCTCGCTCTCGTGTTGCTGTCGCTTGTTCACAATCGACGGAGGTCACCATGAACGATCACGAGCACGAGCATTCATTCGATCAAGGGCTGCAGCACGATTTGCGCGTGCTCGATGTTCAAGCCAATCGCCGCAAGGTGCTCGGTTGGCTGGCCGCGGCAGGGCTGACGCCAATCCTCGCCTGCGGTGCATCCGAGGTCGGTTCGGATGGTTCGAGCGCGGGCGCGTCGGGCTCGGGTGCTGCGGGCGCCGACACTTCTGGCGCGGGCGCTCCGGCCGCGGCCGGGGGCTCGAGCGCGGGCGCAGGTGGCACGGACGTGGCGAGCTGCAGCAAGATCCCGGAGGAGACGGGCGGTCCGTATCCCGGTGACGGCAGCAACGGCCCGAACGCGCTCACTGCCAGCGGCATCGTGCGCGACGACATCACGACCAGCTTCGGCACGCTCTCCGGCACCGCGGAAGGCGTGCCGCTCACTGTCACTTTGAAGATCGTGAGCGCCAGCGGTTGCGCCAATCTTTCGGGCTATGCGGTGTACATCTGGCACTGCGATCGCGACGGCAATTACTCGATTTACACCGCGGCCAACGAGAACTACCTGCGCGGCGTGCAAGAGACGGCCGCCGACGGCACCGTCACGTTCAAGACCATTTTCCCGGCCTGCTACTCCGGGCGCTGGCCCCACATTCACTTCGAGGTCTACGAGAGCCTGGAGGTCGCCACCGCCGCGGGGGCCAAGCTCGCCACGTCACAGCTTGCGTTGCCCAAAGCCCAGTGTGACGAGGTGTTTGCCACGACGGGCTACGAGAAGAGCGTCGCGAACCTGGCTCAGGTCTCGCTCTCGACCGACATGGTGTTCAGCGATGGCGCTGACAGCGAGACGCCGACGATGACGGGCAGCGTGGCGAGCGGCTACAGCGCGACGTTGACCGTGGGCGTGTGACGCCCGCGGGCCCCTCAGCTGGGCCCGAACTCTTCGTCGGAGTCCGGCGCTTCATTGGTCGGAATGCGATAGGACTCGTTCAGCCAATTGCCGAGGTCCACGAGCTTGCAGCGCGCGGAGCAGAAGGGGCGCGCCTCGTGGTCATCCGCCGCGTTTTCCAGCACGGTTTTGCAGATTGGGCAGGTGATGCGCACGGGCCGTAGCATACCTCAAGTGCGCGCTTTTTCGAGTGCGAGAACTAGGGTAAGTTCCGCGCCCGCTCATGTCCCAGGACCTGCTTCTAGAGATTGGTGTCGAGGAACTTCCCGCAGGCTTCGTCGCGCAGGCCGTGGAGGCGCTGCCCGGTTTGGTCGAGTCTCGGCTGCGTGAGCTGCGCCTCACGCACGGCGCTGTTCGTGCGCTCGGCACGCCGCGCCGGCTCGCGTTGATCGTGGAAGGCGTTGCTACCTCGCAGCCGGATCTGGATGAGGAGGTGCTCGGGCCGCCAGCGCGCGTGGCCTTCGACGCGGAGGGCAAGCCCAGCAAGGCCGCGCTCAGCTTCGCGTCGAAGATCGGGCTCGCCCCCGAAGCCCTGTTCAAGAAGAGCACGGACAAGGGTGACTACGTCGCCGGCCGGCGCGTCGAAAAAGGCGCGCCCGCAGTGACACTGTTACCCGCGTTGCTCAGCGAGGTGTGCGGCAAAATTCCGTTTCGTAAGTCGATGCGCTGGTCGGACATCGAGACGCCCTTCGGCCGCCCCGTGCGTTGGCTGATCGGCCTGTTCGGCAGCGCCGAGCTCAGCTTCGAGTTTGCGGGCGTGCGCTCGGGTCGCGTTTCCTATGGGCATCGCTTCTTGGCGCCCCAGGCCATCACCATCGAAACCCCGGCTTCTTACGTGAGCGCGCTGCGCGCCGCGCACGTGCTGGTCGATCCCGCGGAGCGCAAGCAAGCCATGGTCGAGCGCTTGGCGGCTGCCGCCAAGTCGATCAACGGCGTGCTGATCGAGGACGCCTTCTTGGTGGAGGAGAACGCCTCGCTCGTGGAAGAGCCGCAGGTCGTCGTCGGCAGTTTCGAAGCGAAGTTCCTGGCCCTTCCAGAGCGCGTGATCTTGGATGTGGCCAAGGGCCATCAGCGTTACTTCGGCGTGCGCGACCAGAAGGGCGCGTTGATGCCCAAATACTTGAATGTCGCAGGCACCGCGCTCAAGCCCGATCTGATCGCCATCGGGAACGATCGCGTGATGCGCGCCCGCCTGGCCGACGCCAAGTTCTTCTACGACGAGGATCTGAAGGTCCCGCTCGCCAAGCGTACCGTCGAGCTCGACGGCATCATGTTCCACAAGCGCTTGGGTAGCGTGGGGGACAAGGTGCGCCGCGTGGTCGCTCTGGTGCCACTGCTGGGTGAAAAGCTCGGCCTGAGCGCGAGCGTGATCGCTACGGCCCAAGCAGGAGCCGCGCTCGCCAAGTGCGATCTGGTCTCGCTCATGGTCCGTGAGCTGCCGGAGCTGCAAGGCGAAATGGGCGCCGCCTATGGCTTGGTTCAAGGCTTGAGCCCCGACGTCGCCGCGGTGATCGCCGAGCATTATCAACCGCGCGGCGCCGATGACCCGACCGCCGAGCATGACGCCGGCGCCCTCGTGGCCCTTGCCGATCGCTTGGACACGCTGGTGGGCTGCTTTGCGATCGGGCTCTTGCCGACGGGTGCCGCCGATCCGCTCGCCCTGCGCCGCGCCGCCATCGG